>NZ_JAQQLA010000004.1:0-335323 GCF_028548395.1 Vogesella indigofera
GTTACCGTTCGACTTGCATGTGTAAAGCATGCCGCCAGCGTTCAATCTGAGCCAGGATCAAACTCTTCAGTTCAATCTCATAGCAATTTTTTGGCACGCAAGTTCAAAGAAACATCGTTCCTAAGAATCATTGCAGTGCAAGTATTTGGCTTGGCCAGACACTTACACCTATCGGTTATTCGTTCTGTTAAAGAGCAGTGCTGAACCGCGTTTCGTTTGCGGCGTCAGCTGAGGAGGCGAACTATAGCGAAGCCGACCACCCGCGTCAACACCCCAAAGCGGACTTTTTGGTGCAAAACCGACAACCCCTTGATTTTACAGCCACCCCACTGCCAACAAAAATGAAAAAGGTTGGCCGCAACGCTTGCGGCCAACCTTTAGCACGAGAATAAAGCGCGACAATCGTATTAATCGATGCCCAGCATCGCAGGTGTCATCATCGCCTTGAGACGAACTTGCTCGATGCCGTGGCGTTCACGATGGCTAAGCCACCAGATGGCACCTTTCTTGACGCTCCACAGCAGCGGCTGTTCGCTCATCAATGTGGCGGCGAGACGACCGATGTAGGGTTGATGACCGACCAGCACGATGGTCTTGCCGCTGCGCGGCCAGTCGATGGCCGTCAGCACCTGTTCGACCGAGGCATCCGGGTTCAGCGCCGGCACGACCTCATAACTCTTGGCAAACAGTGCCGCGGTTTGTTGCGAGCGCAGCGCCTCGGAGGCGAGCAGCGCAAAATCATCGGGCAACTGCTTACGCAGCCAAGTTGCCATCGCGCTCGCCTGTTTCTGGCCGCGACGGGTCAGCGCGCGCTGCATGTCGTCAGAGCCTTCCTCGGCTTCGGCATGACGCCACAAGATGAGATCCATATCTTTCCTTAGTCTTATTGTTTGGCCGCCATATGCTGTGCCATGTGTATTACGACAGCAAGAAATGCACCAACAATGGTGCCACCACCGCGGTGACAAAACCGGTCAGCCCCATTGCCAGACCGGCAAAGGCGCCGGCAGTTTCAGAGATCTGGAATACGCGAGCGGTACCGATGCCGTGCGCAGCGATGCCGGTGGCGACACCCAGCACCACGTCATCGTTCATGCGCAACAGCGTCAGCAGCGGCTTGGCCAGCACCGCACCGATGATGCCAGTGACGATGACAAAGGCGGCAGCCAGGGTGGGGATGCCACCAATGGCCTCGGCCACACCGATCGCAATCGGCGTGGTGGCCGAACGCGGCGCCAGGCTGAGCACGATTTGTGGCGGCATGTCGAAGGCGACGGCAATCAGCACCGCACTGGCCACGCCAGTGACGCTGCCGACCACGATGCTGCTCAGGATGGCGAAGGCGCTGCGTTTGAGCCGCGCCAGATTGTTGTAGAGCGGAATCGCCAGCGCGACGGTGACCGGCCCGAGCAGGAACTGGATAAAGCTGGCGCCACGGAAGTACTCGTCGAAACTCAAGCCCAACGCCAGCAGGCTGACGATCAGCAGTCCGGCACCGACCAGTACCGTGTTGGCCAGTGGATGGCCGTGATAGCGGCGACTGACACTCAGCGCGACGCGGTAGGCCAGTAGCGTCAGGAAGATGCCGGTCAGCGGCGACTGGCGCAACCATTCATATAGCGTCGGCGTCATGACCTGATCTTTCTGCTTTTTTGACGGTGTAACAGCAAGGTCAGCGTCAGCGCGCTGATCAGCAGCGTTGCCAGCGTCGACAGCAGCAACACCGCCGCCATCGCCAGCGGTCGCTCGGCCAGCAGCGGCCAGAAGGCGAGGATGCCGGCACCGGCGGGAATGAACAGCAGCGACATGTGCGTCATCAGCCGCGGCACGTTGTGGCGCAGCGTGTCGGGAATGCCCTTGCGCAGGCACAGCGTCAGGAACAGGAACAGCATGCCGAGCACGGCACCGGGAATGGGCCAGCCGAGGCTGCGCGCCAGCAACTCGCCGGCAAACTGGTAGCCCAGCAGCCACAGGAAGGTTTCGATCATCGACAACTCACAGGGTGGTCACAAGGTTGGCCGCACGCAACTGCGGCGGGATCGGACGGGTTTTGGCATAATGCGCCGCATGACGCCTTTTTCTGACTGGTCGGCCCAGTTGCCGCCAACTTCACCGCTGCTGGCAGAGTGCATCACCGTCAGCGGTTCGCTCACCAACTACCTGATGGCAACCGGCCACGACTTCGCCGTCAGCGTGCTGCAGCAAGGCAGCGACGCGGTTCATGCCGACGAAACCGCCCTGTTCGAGCTTACCCCAGATAGCCAATTGCATGCCAGACACGTTTGCCTGACGCTGGCCGGCAAGCCGGTGGTGGTGGCGCGCAGCGTGTGCCTGCCGGAATGCCCGGTGTGGCGCCCTATCCTGGAACGCGGCAGCCGTTCGCTGGGACTGACCCTGTTTGGCGACCTGCCGCAACTGCGGCGCGGCACGCTGGACTTTGCCGAGCTGCACGCCGGACACCCGCTGTTTGCGCTGGCGCAGGCGCATGATCCCTATGCCAGCAGCCGCTATCTGGCTCGCCGCTGCCTCTTCGAGCTGGACGGGCAGCGCCTGCTGGTTTGTGAAATCTTCTTGCCGGAACTGGAGCAGTTGCTGTGATGAGCATGGACTTTATCAAGGAGCGGCTGACGGTCTACGGCCAGCTGATGCGTATCGACAAGCCGATCGGCACCCTGCTGCTGCTGTGGCCGACGCTGTGGGCACTGTGGATCGCCTCCGCCGGCCAGCCGGACTGGCAGCTGCTGCTGATCTTCACCCTCGGCACCTTTTTGATGCGCTCCGCCGGCTGCGTGATCAACGACTTTGCCGACCGCCACATCGACATGCATGTGGCGCGCACCAAACAGCGGCCATTCGCCCGCGGTGCGGTGAGCAGCAAGGAAGCGCTGCTGCTGGCCGCGCTGCTGGCCCTGCTCAGCCTGCTGCTGATCCTGCCGCTGAACCGGCTGACCCTGCTGCTGTCGCTGCCGGCGGTGTTCCTCGCCGCCAGCTACCCGTTCACCAAGCGCTTCTTCCCGCTGCCGCAGGCCTATCTCGGACTGGCCTTCGGCTTCGGCATCCCGATGGCGTTTGCCGCGGTGACCGGCGACGTACCGCTGCTGGCGTGGCTGCTGTTCCTGGCCAAGGCGCTGTGGACCATAGGCTACGACACCGCCTACGCGATGACCGACAAGCCGGATGACCTGAAGATCGGCATCAAGACCTCGGCGATCACCTTTGGCGATCACGACGTGCGTGCGGTGATGCTGTGCCACGCCGCCTTCATCGCGCTGATGACCGGTATCGGCTACAGTCTCGGCCTCGGCTGGCCGTACTACCTGTCGCTGCTGCTGTCGGTGCTGCTGATCGGGCGCCAGTACCTGGACATCCGCCACCGCGACCGTGCGCTGTGCTTCAAGGCCTTTCTCGACAACAACCGCGTCGGCGCGGTGATCTTTGCCGGGCTGGTGCTGGCTTACTGCCTGCGCTGAAGCGGCACACCGTGACACGCAAAGCGGGCAGCCACTGGCTGCCCGCTTTGTTTTGCCGCCGCGCCGGCCGGCTGGCGGCCGCATCCAGATTTATCTGTCGTGATTTGTGGTCTAAGTTGAAACAGGTAGCTGCCTGCCGGCAGACAGCAGATCTTCCCCTCGAAGGAGACGCACCATGATTAACGGTATCTATCACGTCACGGTATCCACCAGCGACGGCCAGCACAGCGATGGCCAGTGGGTAATCGACAACCATTCGCTGCAGGGCACCGATGCCACCTCGCGCTATCAGGGGCAATTCCACCTTTCCGGCCAGCACGTGGCGATGCAGATGAACGTGTCGCGCCACCAGGAAGCAGAGCGCACGCTGTTTGGCCCGGCCATGCAATACCTGCTGTCGCTGAACGGCCACTTCATGAGTGACAGCAATGCCTTCAACCTGTCCGGCCCGGTGGCGCACGTGCCGGCCCTGTTTGCCACCATCAGCGGTCACTGGCTGAAGGCACTGGACTGACGAGCCCGTCCGGCTGCAGTTGGCCGTCCAGCAGCCGGATCTGGCGCGGACAGCCATCGGCCAGTCGCTGGTCGTGAGTGACGATCAGGAAGGTGGTGCCATCCTCGCGATTGAGCTCATGCAGCAGCGCAAACACCTCGTTCGCCGTCTGGGTATCGAGATTGCCGGTCGGTTCATCGGCCAGCACCAGCCGCGGGCGATTCATCAGCGCCCGCACGATGGCGACGCGCTGCTGCTGCCCGCCCGACAACTGCACCGGCTGCTTGGCGGCATGCTCGGCCAGCCCGACGCGCTGCAACAGCATGGCCGCGCGCTGCCGGTCCTGCGACGTGACCCGCCCCTGGCCGGCAAACAGCGGCATCATCACGTTTTCCAGCGCCGAGAATGCCGGCAGCAGATGGTGGAACTGGAACACGAAACCCAGATAGCGATTGCGCAAGGCGGTGCGCGCCGCGTCGTCGAGGCTGGCGGTGGCGGTATCGGCAATGCGCAGCTCACCGGCAGTCGGCGTCTCCAGCAGCCCCATGATGTTCAGCAGTGTCGACTTGCCGGAGCCGGACGGCCCCAGCAACGCGGCAAACTCGCCTTCCGCCAGCTGCAAGTCGATACCGTGCAGCACCTCAACCAGCGGCGACTTGCCGCCGCCGTAGCTTTTCTTCACCCTTTCCAGCGTCATGATTTTAGCCACGGATCGCCACCACCGGGTCCAGTCTGGCCGCGCGCAGCGCCGGCAGCAGTGCCGCCAGCACCCCGACCAGGGTCGCAATCAGCGCGGTGGTGATGAACAGCTCGCCGTCCAGCACCACCGGAAACAGCGGGCTGCCGTCCTCGGTCTTAGCCAGCCGGCTGATGCCCTCCGCCATCACCGCCCCCAGCAGCGAGCCGAACAGCGAGCCGAACAGGCCGACGAGCCCCCCCTGCAGCAGGAACACCGCCAGGATGCGCGACGCCGGCGTGCCCATCGCGCGCAGGATGCCGATCTCGCGCTGACGCTGCACCACCGTCACTACCAGCACGCTGGCGATGCCCAGCGCCACGGCAAAGGTGACGAACACGCGGATCATCAGGCTGGAGGCGGTCTGACTTTTCAGCGCCGTCACCAGCTGACCGTTGCTGGACTGCCAGCTGTCCGCGGTCAGGCCGGTGGCCAGTGCCAGGTTGGCCGCAAGGCTTTCCGCCTCGAACAGGCGCTCGCTCTTGACGTAGATTTCGGTGATGTCGCGCTGGAAGCCGAGCAGGTTCTGCGCCTCGCGCAGCGGCAACAGTACCCAGCGCTTGTTGAGGTCCTTGAGGCCGAAATCGAGAATCGCCCCCACCGTCATGCTCTGGCTGCCGCCGGTTGCGGTCTGCAGGCGCAAGCGCCCGCCCGGCTGCAGGCCCAGATCCGCAGCCAGCTCCTTGCCGATCAGCGCGGTACCGGTCGGCAGCAGCAGGCGCCCGGCTTGCAGCTTGTTGTCCAGCCGCACCACCTGGCTGTAGTCGTCAAGCTCGACCCCCATCAGCACGATGGACTTGCGCACGCCGCCCTGTTGCGCGACGCCTGGGCCGCTGGCCATCGCCGCCACCGCGCTGACATTGGGCGTGCCGCGCGCCCGTGTCACGATGCCGCTCCAGTTGGCGATGGTGTTCTCGTGCTGCGTGCGCTTGGCGATGTCGGCCAGCTTGACGCTGCCCGGCACCGTCAGCGGCGCCTGGTTGACGATGTCGGCCGGGCGCAGCACTACGTGCGCCTGGGTCGACAAGGTACGGTCGATGATGTTGGCCTGCAGGCCGCTGACGATGGCGGTGATGTAGACGATGACGCCGACACCGATGCTGACCCCGGCCAGGATCAGCGCGGTCTGGAAGCGACCCTCGCGCAGCAGCCGCCACGCCACCGTCCACACGAAGTTCATGGCGCCGCCTCCACGATCCGCACGCGGCTACTGGCCGCCAGCAACGGAAACGGCGTGACCACCGCCATGCCGGCCCGCAGCCCCCGCAGGATCTGCACCTTGCCTTCCACCACCGCGCTGACCTGTACCGGATGCAGCTGCAGGCGCCCGTGCTGCACCAGCGCCACTTGGCCGCGCTTCACCGCATCGGCCGGCAGCAGCAGCACCTGGCGCAAGCGCGCGGTCTCAATCTCCGCCGACACCGTCATCCCCGGCAGCAGGAAGCCGCCGTCCTCGCCCAGCAGCACCTCCACCTCCAGCGTGCCGCGGTCGTTATCCACCTGTGCCGCGATGCGGCCAACCTTGCCGGCCACCCGCCGCGCCGGAAAGGCATCGGCCGCGATCAGCGCCGGCTGGCCGCTGGCCAGTTGCGCCAGCTGGCGTTCGTCGACATCCAGCAGCACGTGTTTCGGGCCGGCGGCGGCAAAGCTGAGTCTGGCGCTGCCGGCGGTGAGCAGGTCGCCGACCTCCACCTCGCGCTCCAGCAGCACGCCGTCGGCCGGCGCACGGATCTGCGCCTGCGCCAGCCGCGCCTGATACTGCGCCAGCTGTGCCTGCAGCTGCGCCACCCGCAAGCGAGCCTGATCGCGGCTGCGCTGCTGGCCATCCAGCGCCGCCTGGCTGACAAAGCCCTGGCGGAACAGCGCCAGCTGGCGCTGCAACTGGCGCTCGGCATCGGTCTGCTGCTGGCCGGCATCCTCCAGCTGGGCGCGGGTCTGCTGCAACTGCGCCAGCAGCTCTTCCGGCTCCAGCTGCAGCAGCACGGTGCCGGCGGTCACCGTCTGGCCCTTGGCCACCGGCGTCGCCACCACCCGGCCGCCGATGGTGGCGCCAAGCCGGCTCTGATGGCTGGCCTCGACGCGGCCGCTGGTGACCACCGTGCGCACCACGTCCTGCGCCGCCAGCGTCACCACCGTCACCACCGCCGGCCGCCACCACCAGTAGCCGACAGCCAGCAGCGGCAACAGCAAAAACAGGAACAGCAGGATTTTGCGGCGCGTCATGTCAGGTAAACTCGGGGAATAGAGAAAGGTCTGATTCCATTCTACGAAACATCTTGCCCACGGAGCTTTGATCATCATGAAATTTGCCGACATTCTCGCCACCCTGCCCACCATCGACGGCATTGCCGCGCTGATGCTGCTGGATGCCGCCGGCGAACCGCTGCAACGCCTCGACAACAAGCCGGGTACCGCCGGCTCGGTGCGCGTCTATCACGCGCTGGTAAAACGCTTCGGCCACATCGACAAGGCGGCGGCGCGCGAAGGCCTGGCGCTGTACGCCGAACACACCGACGACGCTCGCGCCCACCCCGGCAAGCACCCCAATATCGACCGTCTGCTGGCGATTACCGAACAGGACGCGCCCGGCCTGCGCGTGCGCATCGTGCTGGACGACAGCGCCGAGGGCTGATCCGCTCGGCCGCAAAAAAACCCGCCACTGCTGGCGGGTTTTTTCATGGCAACGCGCGGCGGCACTCCCCCGCGGCGCGTCATGCGCCAAGGCTGGCCGCAAGCTGCGGCCAACCCTGGCTGTTACAGCCTCTACACGTCCTGACCTTCGACGATGCCGTCGTGGCTGGCGGCCTGCTGCGGCAGGATCAGGTTCAGCAGGATGGCCAGCACCGAGCACAGGCCGACGCCGACCAGGCTGAACGAGCCGAAGGTCAGCTCCAGCCCGCCGATGCCGGAGGTCAGCACCACCGAGATGATCACCAGGTTGCGCGGCTCCATCAGGTCGACCTTGGCCTCGATCAGCGTCTTCAGGCCGATGGAGGCGATGGTGCCGAACAGCAGTACCATGATGCCGCCCATTACCGGCATCGGGATCGACTGCAGCAGCGCGTTGAACTTGCCGAAGAAGGCCATGCAGATGGCGAACACCGCCGCCCACGTCATCACCACCGGGTTGAAGTTGCGGGTGATCATCACCGCGCCGGTCACTTCGGCGTAGGTGGTCACCGGCGGGCCGCCGATGGCACCGGCGATGCACACGCCGAGGCCGTCGCCGGCCAGGGTGCGATGCAGGCCCGGGGTCTTGGTGTAGTCCTTGCCGGTCACGCCGCCAATCGCCATCACGCCGCCGATGTGCTCAATCGACGGGGCGATCGCCACCGGCAACATGAACAGCGCCGCCGCCCAGTTCACTTCCATGCTGCCGAAGGCCGGCACCACGAACCACGGCGCGTTGGCAAGCTTGTCGAAATCCACCACGCCGATGAAGGCGGCCACGATGTAGCCGACGGTGACGCCGGCCAGGATCGGCACCAGCTTGAACATGCCGCGCGCAAAGATCGACACCACGATGGTGGTGGCCAGCGATACCGCCGCCAGCAGCAGCGAGGTCTCGTACGGCATGATCTGGTTGCCACCGGCACGGCCCATCGCCATATTCGATGCAGCACTGGCCACCGAGAGACCGATGATCATGATCACCGGCCCGATCACCACCGGCGGCAGCAGGCGATTGACCATCGCCATGCCACGCCAGCGCACGATGGCGGCGAACACGAAGTACATGAAACCGGCGCAGAACAGGCCGAACATGGTGGCGCCCTGCCCCCAGGTCTGCATCGAGTAGATGATGGGGCCGATGAAGGCGAACGAGGAGCCGAGGAAGATCGGCACTTGGCGGCCGGTGCACAGCTGGAACACCAGCGTGCCGACACCGGCGCCCAGCAGCGCCATCGCCGGATTGAGGCCGGTCAAGAGCGGCACCAGCACCAGCGCGCCGAAAGCGACGAACAGGATCTGGGCACCAGATACCACCGTCTTCAGTTGTTGAAACATGCTGTGTTTTCCTTATTGTTGTTGAAATTGTGCGCCGCGCGGCCGACGCCTCAGGCTGTCGCGCAATACATGATCGCCTGGGCAATGATATTGTCCTGCCCCGCCGCCAGCGTACTGTGCGCGCGAAACTGCTGCACCATCGCCTGCACCCGGCGGTAGGTGTCGTAATTGGGCAACGGCCGGTAGTGGATGTCGACGTCCAGTCGTGCGGCCAACTTCTTGATGGTGGTCGGCTTGATGCAGACGTGCTGTTGCGGGTCGCTGTAGGCGAGGAAGCAGCTTACCAGCGGCCATTTGGCGGCATTGGCCTTGCCGTCGTGGCGGCACAGCTGCAGCACGTCGACAAAATCGGCAAAGCTGGTTTCGTCAAAGCGGTACAGCAGCGCGTAGAGCGCCGCCACGAACGGGCGGTGCACGTCGCTGAACGCCAGGTAGTTGCGAAACGCCATGCGCTCGAAGGTGCTGACCGTGCTGCAGCGGGCGACGATCTGGCGGCAGCAGTCGATCACCGTCGCCGTATTGCCGCTGTCGATGGCGGCGCGCAGCAGCGGCTCGCTCAGGCCGTCGCGGCACAGTTGCAGCACGCGGTCGATGCCGCGGTGCTTCCTGCCCAGCGCCAGCCACGCCTCGTCCTGCAGAGCGTGCGGGAAGCGCAACAGAAAATCATGTTCCAGCTGTTGATAAGCATTGTGCTGCATCGACATTCCCCCCGCACAAGGTTGGCCGCAACCGTGGCGCCACTGCCGGCTCAGGCAGGCGGCGCCTGGTCGTCAGGCGTGTTTGGTACCGAAGATCTTGTCGCCGGCGTCGCCCAGGCCCGGGATGATGTAGCCGTGCTCGTTGAGGTGGCTGTCCAGCGACGCGGCCACGATCTGCACGTCTGGATGGGCGTCGTTGACGGCCTTGACGCCTTCCGGCGCCGCCACCATCACTACCGCCTTGATGTGCTTGCAGCCGTTGCGCTTGAGCAGGTCGATGGTGGCGATCAACGAGCCGCCGGTGGCCAGCATCGGGTCGATGATCATGGCGATGCGCTCGTCGAGGTTGCCGACGAATTTCTCGAAGTAGGACACCGGCTCCAGGGTTTCCTCGTTGCGCGCCAGGCCCACCACGCTGATCTTGGCCGACGGCACCAGATCGAGCACGCCGTCCAGCATGCCGATGCCGGCGCGCAGGATAGGCACCACGGTCACTTTCTTGCCCTTGATCTGCTGCACTTCCATCGGGCCGCACCAGCCGTTGATGGTGACGGTTTCCAGTTCGAAATCGCGGGTGGCTTCATAGGCCAGCAGGCGCGCCAGCTCCTGGGTCAGCAGGCGGAATTTCATGGTGCTGATGTCGCCCTCGCGCAGCAGGCCGAGCTTGTGCTGCACCAGGGGATGATTGACGACGGTAATGTTCATGGCAGGATCCCAGACCTTGGCAAAAAGCGGCCCCGGAACCGGGTTCCGGCAAACCGCTTTCGGTAATCGATAAAACCGGCTGCACCAGGCGGTGCAGGCGTGAGGTATGGGGCGACATTATACAATCATTTCAAACGCCCCGCTGCACGCCACACTCCGGGTTCACCCTTGCCCGCCGCACGGGCGGCGAATAACAAAACAGCCCGTGGCGCGAGGCACACGGGCTGTCGAAGCGTAGCAAGAACGGCTTAGTTGGCCAGGTCTTTCAGTACTTCCTGCAGTTCGCCGGACTGGTACATCTCGTACATGATGTCGGAGCCGCCGAGGAACTCGCCGTTGACATACAGCTGCGGAATGGTCGGCCAGCTGGCGTAGTCCTTGATGCCCTGACGGATTTCCGGATCGGCCAGCACGTCAACGGTGACGAAGGTGTTCACGCCACAAGCCTTGAGGATCTGTACCGCACGGCCGGAAAAGCCGCACTGCGGGAACTGCGCCGAGCCCTTCATGAAAAGCACGACAGGGTTTTCGGTCACGGTCTGACGGATGGTGTCCTGGATCGACATGGTATTCCTCTTTCAAGTGGTCGCGCCGGGCGCATACCCGACTAAATCAATGGGTTATTGTAGACCTGCTTCGGCTTCCGGCTCAAGTGCGGCATCCGCCACCCCGGCCTTGCGCTGCAGCACCGCGGCAAAGAAGCCGTCGGTATTGTGCTGGTGCGGACGCAGTGCCAGATAGTCGCCGGTATCCAGCGCGATCTTCTGCTCGGCCAGCACCTGGTTGGCCGGCACCAGCTCGAACGCCGGGTGGGCGGCAAGAAAGGCCTCGACGATGGCCTGGTTTTCCTGCGGCAGCAGGCTGCAGGTGGCGTACACCAGCCGGCCGCCGGCCTTCACCAGCCGCGCGGCGGAGGCCAGAATCGACTGCTGCTTGGCATTGAGTTCGGCCACGCTGTCCGCGCTCTGACGGTACTTGAGGTCCGGATTGCGGCGCAGGGTGCCGAGGCCGGAGCACGGTGCATCGACCAGCACGCGGTCGGCCTTGCCGGCCAGACGCTTCACCTTGGTGTCGTTCTCGTGCGCGATCAGCGTGGTGTTGACGTTGGACAGCCCGGAACGTGCCATGCGCGGCTTGAAGTTGGCGAGACGTTTTTCCGACACGTCGAACGCATACAGGCGGCCGGTAGAGGCCATCTGCGCGCCCAGCAGCAGGGTCTTGCCGCCGGCGCCGGCGCAGAAGTCGACCACCATTTCGCCACGACGGGCACCGGTGAGCAGGCCCAGCAGCTGGCTGCCCTCGTCCTGCACCTCGATGGCACCGCCGACGAACAGCGGGTGCTTGGCCAGCGACGGCTTGCCCTTCAGGCGGATGCCGATCGGCGAGTACGGTGTCGCCTCGCAGGCGACGCCGGAATCCTGCAGCTGCACCAGCGCGTCGTCACGCTTCAGCTTGAGGGTGTTGACGCGGATATCCAGCGGCGCGGCAGAGGCCAGGCCCTTGCCCAGCGCCACCACTTCTTCTTCCGCCAGCGGCGGCAGCATGTCCAGCACCCACTGCGGCAGCGCCGCACGCGCGGTCAGCTCTTCCGGCAGCGGCGCGCCCTTCAGCGACGACAGCCATTCGCGCTCGGTTTCCTTGATGATGCCGTCCAGCTCGCGCAGGTTGGCGCCACCGATGCGCACCAGCGTGGCCAGCGCCAGCTTGCGGGTGTTGGCACGTTGGCCGCACAGCGCGCGCAGCGTTTCCAGATGACGCAGGCAGGCGAAGGCGGTTTCCGCGATCAGGTGACGATCGGTGGCGCCCAGCTTGCTGTTGGCACGGAAGTGGGCGGTGAGCACGGCATCGGCCGGGCGGTCGAACTTCACCATCGCGAACAGTACCTGTTCGATCTGGTTGAATTGCTGCAGGTTAATTTTCATATTTACTAGACCTTTGGGGTGGCGGTGTCCACACTACCGCACCGTTAAATTCAATCAGTGTCGCGCGCAATTCAAAGCGCTTGTCGTTATCCGCCAGCATGATGCGGACGGGCAGATTGGCAAAGTCCGGCGCCAGCCAGAACTCGAACAAATCCTTGTCATTGCGGGCGCGCAGCACCAGCACTCGCAGCGTGCCGCCCCCCGCCTCAAAATCCGTTTCACCGGCCAGCTGCAGCGCAAACTGGTACACCTTCTTGCCGGTGGTCACCTGCCGCGTCGCCGCACCCGGCTGCTCACCGCGCAGACCCAGCTCGAAGGCGAGGCTCATCCAGTCCAACGCCCCCGGCTGCAGCGGCGCCTGTTTCGCCTCCTTGTCGCCGTAGTCCAGCACGCCGCCGGCCCAGTCGAAGCGGGCGTATTCGCGCGGCTGCTCGTTGCGGCTGGCGCTGAAGCGCTGCGGCTGTAGGCCGTTGCGGCCAACCTCGCCGTGCACTTCGTAGCGCAGCGTCGGGCCGATCAGCGGCTTGACCGTGGTGACGATGCGATAGTCGCCACCGCTGCGCTGCCAGCTCATCTCACCACGCCCTAGCTGCAGGCCGCTGCTCAGCAGCGCGTATTCCAGCCGCGCGGCATCGGGAAAGCGCGCCAGCTTCGACGCAGCCGGCTCGCCTCGCTCCGCGCCCGGTGACGCGACTGCCGCCGGTGCCGATGCTTCGGCCGCGCGCTGGGCACCGCCAGCCGGCGTCACCGCTGCGGTCTCACCCGATGGCACGGCAACGGGTTTGGCTGGTAGCGGCTTGGCCTTGGCACGCTTGGCTGGCCGCGGCACCTGCACCGGAGGCGCCGAAGCGTCGCCCGCTGCGCCATCCTCGGTGGCGGCGACCATCCCCAGCGCCACCGCTGCCGGCGCCGAGGCATCGTCTTGTGCCGGCGCCATCGCCTGCAGCGAGATCGTCAGCTTGCGCAGCGGCGCCTCGTCCTCCGGTGCGCTGCCATCGAAGGACAACAGGCTGCCGCCGAACAGCAGCAGATGCAGCAGCAACGACAACAGCAGCGCCAGTAACAGCGGCCACCACCGGCGCCGCCGCGCGGGCATCATCTTCAGAGCACCGGCACCTGCAGCGCCAGGCCGGCGGCGGCGGCATCTACACCGCCGATGCGGCCGTTGCGGATCTGCAGCTCGCCGGCGGCGAAGCGGCGCACCGCTTCCGGATACAGCCGGTGTTCCTGCTGCAGCACGCGTGCGGCCAACGTGGTTTCGGTATCGTCGTCCAGCACCGGCACCACCGCCTGCGCCACGATCGGACCATGGTCCAGCTCGGCGGTGACGAAGTGCACGGTGCAGCCGGCCACCTTGCAGCCCATGTCGATGGCGCGCTGGTGAGTATGCAGGCCAGGGAAGGACGGCAGCAGCGACGGGTGGATGTTCAGCATCCGCCCCTCGTAACGCGCGGTGAACGCCGGCGTCAGGATGCGCATGAAGCCGGCCAGTACCACCAGATCGGGGGCGAAGGCGTCGATCTCGGCCGCCAGCTGCGCGTCGAACGCCTCGCGGCTGGCAAACTGCTTGTGATCCAGACCGACGGTGGCGATGCCGCGCGCCGCCGCCCAGGCGAGGCCGGCGGCATCGGGACGGTTGGCGATCACCGCGGCAATGCGGGCGCCGGGGATGTCGGCATCGACGATGGCCCGCATGTTGGAGCCGCGGCCGGAGATCAGGATTACGATGTTTTTCATGTCAGCAATTCAGCGTAGGTGTTGCCGGCTGGCACGCGCCACACCTAGGGGCACCGTCGCCGGCAGCGGGCAACACCGCATTCAATAACAAACCACATCGGGCGTGCCCGATAAATGACAAACGCCGCCAGCAGTGCCAGCGGCGCCGGTCACATCAGTTCAGGCGCTCAGGCAACCTGGGTCTGATGCTCGTCACCGTTACGCGCACGGATCACCCCGATGCGCGATACGGTTTCACCCTGCTCGGTCAGGAAGGCGGCCGCGGCGTCGGCATCGGCCGCGTCCACGATCACCACCATGCCGATACCGCAGTTGAAGGTGCGATACATTTCCTGGGCATCGACATTGCCTTCCGCCTGCAACCACTGGAACAGCTTAGGCAGTTCCCAGCTGCCCGCGTCGATCTGCGCCACGGTGTTTTCCGGCAGCACGCGCGGGGTGTTTTCGGTGATACCGCCACCGGTGATGTGCGCCATGCCCTTCACGGTCAGCTTCTCCATCAGCGCCAAGAGCGGCTTGACGTAGATGCGGGTCGGCGCGATGACGGCCTGACGCAGGGTCTTGCCGCCGTCGAACTCGGCGTCCAAATCCGGCTGCGCGCGATCGATGATCTTGCGTACCAGGCTGTAGCCGTTGGAGTGCACGCCGTTGGATTTCAGGCCGAGTACAACGTCGCCCGGCTTGATGTCGCGACCGGTGATGACCTTGCTCTTTTCCACCACGCCGACGGCAAAGCCGGCGAGGTCGTATTCACCCACCGGGTACATGCCCGGCATTTCGGCGGTTTCACCGCCGATCAGTGCGCAGCCCGCTTGTTCGCAACCCTGGGCAATACCCTTGATCACATCGGTGGCTTGCGGCACATCCAGCTTGCCGCAGGCAAAGTAGTCCAAGAAGAACAACGGCTCGGCGCCCTGTACCAGAATGTCGTTGACACTCATGGCCACCAGGTCGATGCCGACGGTATCATGCTGGTTCCAGTCGAAGGCCAGCTTCAACTTGGTACCGACACCGTCCGTGCCGGAAACCAGCACCGGCTCCTTGTATTTCTTGGAGATTTCCACCAGTGCGCCGAAACCGCCGAGGCCACCGAGGACTTCGGGACGCATGGTGCGTTTGGCAAACGGCTTGATGTTTTCGACGAGCGCGTCACCGGCATCAATATCGACACCGGCATCGCGGTAACTGAGGGACGTGGTATTCAAGGTCTACTCGCTTTCTGCTAACGTGATCGTTTTCCTGCTGCGGCAAACGGGCTCTTGGCCCGAAGCGCCTGTATTTTAACTGAAAAGCTGATGGAACGCTCCCGCACAAACTATCTTCCGTGGTTGATTGTCACTATCACCCTCGCCGGCGCGGTATGGCTGCTTGACCGGCTGTCCGCGGTGCTGACCCCGTTTGTCACCGCCGTCGTGCTCGCCTACATCCTCGACCCGGCCGTCGATTACCTGCAAAAACACGGTTTATCACGCATCTTGTCGCTTGTTTGCGTGATGTTTGCCGGATTTTTCGCCATCCTCGCGCTACTGCTGATCGTGATCCCGATGCTGGTCAGCCAGGGCCATGCACTGGTGGAAAGGCTGCCGGCGGTGGTGGATTTCATCCAACAGCAGGCGCTGCCGTGGCTGAACCAGCTGCTCGGCACCAAGCTGAGCCTGGACACGCAAAGCTGGCGCAACGCGCTGAGCAGCAACACCGGCAACCTGCGCCAGTTGCTGGCCAAGCTGGCGCCGCAGCTGGGTTACGGCGGCGCGCTGCTGCTGAGCATGCTGGCCAACCTCAGCCTGCTGCCGGTACTGCTGTTCTACTTCCTGCACGACTGGGACCAGATGGTGGTGCGCGTCGGCACGCTGGTGCCGCGGCGCTGGGCGCCGGCGGTTGGCCGCATCGCCCGCGAGCTGGACGAAGTGCTGGGCCAGTTCCTGCGCGGCCAGCTGTCGGTGATGCTGCTGATGGCCATCATCTACGGCGGCGGCCTGGCGCTGGTGGGGCTGGAGTCCGGCCTTGCCATCGGCATCATCGCCGGCCTGCTGGTGTTCATCCCCTACGTCGGCGCCTTTCTTGGCCTGCTGCTGGCGACGCTGGCCGCCGTCCTGCAGTACAACGGCTTCAACGGCCTCGTGCTGGTGTGGAGCGTGTTCGTGGTCGGCCAGACGCTGGAAAGCTTCCTGATCACGCCCTACCTGGTGGGCGAACGCATCGGCCTGTCGCCGGTGACGGTGATCTTCGCGCTGATGGCGTTCGGCGAGCTGATGGGCTTCGTCGGCGTGCTGCTGGCACTGCCGCTGGCGGCCATCAGCGTGGTGCTGGCGCGTTATCTGGTGCAGCGTTATTTCAACAGCGGCTTTTATCAGCGTAAAATCGATTCCTGACTCTATTTAGAACCTTGCCGCATGTTGGATCAGCTCGTCCTCGACCTCAGCCCCACGCCCCTGCCCGGGTTTGACAACTTTCTTGCCCAGCGCAACAGCGAAATCATCGCCGCGCTGACCGCGGAAGGCGGGGAGCGCTTCGTCTACCTGTGGGGCGAACCCGGCTGCGGCAAGACCCACCTGCTGCAGGCGTGGATCGCCCACGCCGAACTGCTCGGCCGCGCCTCGATCTACCTCGATGCCAAGCACGAACAGCTGCCCGACTTCGCCCGCGAGGCCAGCTTCATCGCCGTCGACCATGTCGACGAACTGGCGCCGGACGACCAGATCATGCTGTTCTCGATCTACAACTCGCTGAAGCAAAGCGGCGAAGGCCGCCTGCTGATGGCCGGGCACCAGCCGCCGATGCAGGCACCGGTGCGCGACGACCTGCGCACCCGCCTCGGCTGGGGCCTGGTGTTCGAAGTCAAGGCGCTGTCCGACGACGACAAGCTGGCGGCGCTGCGCCACCACGCCGCCGAACGCCAGCTGGCCATCGGCGACGACGTGTTCCGCTACCTGCTCACCCACTGGCGCCGCGACCTGTCCAGCCTGATCGGTATGCTGGACATGCTCGACCGCTACTCGCTGGCCATGCGCCGCCCGATCACGGTGCCGCTGGTCAAGAACGTGTTACAAACCGCCCCCACCGAAAGCTGAAGCACTATGAATCTTGCCCTGTTTGACCTGGACAACACCCTGATCATTGGCGACTCCGACAGCGAATGGCCGAAATTCCTGATCAAACGCGGCATCCTCGACGCCGAGCACCACGCGCGGCAGAACGACTACTTCTACGAGCAGTACAAAGCCGGCACGCTGGACATCTACGAATTCCTCGACTTCCAGCTGGCGCCGCTGACCCGCTTCTCGCGCAGCGAGCTGGACACCCTGCACGCCGAGTACATGGAAGAGCACATCAAGCCCATCATCCCGCAAAAGGCGCGTGCGCTGCTGGCGGCGCACTTTGCCCAGGGCGACGAGGTAATGATCATCACCGCCACCAACCGCTTCATCACCGGCCCCATCGCCCGCGAACTGGGTGTGGAACACCTGATCGCGGTGGAGCTGGAAGAAGACGGCAACGGCAACTTCACTGGCAAGCCGAGCGGCACCCCCAGCTTCCAGGCCGGCAAGATCACCCGTCTCAACGAATGGTTGGCCGCACGCGGCGAAACGTTGGACAGCTACGACAAGGTGTTCTTCTACAGCGACTCGCGCAACGACCTGCCACTGTTGTCCATCGTCAGCAACCCGGTGGCGGTCGATGCCGACGACACCCTGAAGGCGCACGCCGAAGCCCACGGCTGGCCGGTAATCACCCTGCGCGACTGACACGACCCGGAGCCAGCATGCCGATCGACACTTTCCGTACCGCCACCAGCGACGATGCCGATGCCATCGCCGATCTCGTCAACCGTGCCTACCGCCCGCCAGCCGGTGCGGCCGGCTGGACGCATGAAAGCGAGCTGGTCGCCGGCGCGCGGATCGATGCCGGACAAGTGCGGCTCACGCTGGCGCAACACAACTCCCACATCCTGCTGGGGCTGCAGCAGACGCGGCTGTGTGCCTGCGTCAACGTGATGGCGGACGGCGACGGCTGCTATATCGGCATGCTGGCGGTGGACCCGGCACTCCAGGCCAGCGGGCTGGGCAAGCAGATGCTGGCCCACGCCGAACAGTTCGCGCGGCAGCACTTCCAGGCCAGCTACTGCCACATGACGGTGCTGTCGGCACGGCCGGAGCTGCTGGCCTACTATCTGCGCCGCGGCTACCACCAGACCGGTGAGTACCAGCCCTTCCCGCACGACGCCAACGCCGGCACGCCGCTGCGCGCCGACCTGCGGATCGAAGTGCTGCGCAAAACCCTGACCGACTGAATCAAGGGCCCCCGATGGACCGACTCGAAGCCTTTCTCACCCGCGCCGAAGCGATGCTGGCACGGCTGGAGCCACTGCTGCCACCGGCCGTACCGGCCACCGACTGGAGCGCGCCGGCGTTCCGCTGGCGCCGCCTCGGTGCCAGCGCCTGGCTGGAGGCCATCCACCAGCCGCACAGCGTGGCGCTGGAGGAGCTGATCCATATCGAACGCCAGAAGCAGCGGCTGCTGCGCAACACCGAGCAGTTCCTCGCCGGTCGCCCCGCCAACAACGTGCTGCTCACCGGCGCACGGGGCACCGGCAAGTCGTCGCTGATCAAGGCGCTGCTGGGGCAGTACGCGGCGCAGGGCCTGCGCGTGATCGAGGTCGACAAGGCGCAGCTGCCTGACCTCGCGCAGATCGTCGATGCCGTCGCGGCAAGACCGGAACGCTTCATCCTGTTCTGCGACGACCTGTCGTTCGAGGAAGGCGAAGACAGCTACAAGGCGCTGAAATCGGCGCTGGACGGCGGCCTCAGCCACCGTGCGGCCAACCTTTTGGTGTACGCCACCTCCAACCGCCGCCACCTGATGCCGGAAAAGGCCAGCGAGAACCGCGAAGGCTGGCTCAAGGACGGCGAGATCCACCCCGGTGAAACCACCGAGGAAAAAGTGTCGCTGTCCGACCGTTTCGGGCTGTGGTTGTCGTTCTACCCGTTCGACCAGGACGCCTATCTCGCCGCCGTGGCCGGCTGGCTGGCGCACTTCGGCCTCAAGCACGGCAAGCACAGCGAACGCGCCGCCCTGCAGTGGAGCCAGCTGCGAGGCAGCCGCTCCGGCCGGGTAGCATACCAGTTTGCCTGCGACTGGGCCGGACGCAGCAGCAAGGAGCGCCGCGCCGAGTGAGCCTCTTGCCGATTGCCGGGCCGTTCCCTAGTCTTGAGTCCGGGCAGCGCGGCATATGCAACGCAATTCGGGCGCCGCGCGGTAAAAATGCACGGCGCTTGCCGCGATGCAATATCATGTCAGCGATCCGGTACCGGCGGGCCTGCGTTCTGCCGCCGCCCGACACCCTGCGCCAGTGCGCAGCCGAACAACCATCCTCACCGCCCCATTTCAGGAAGTCTTGCTTATGAATGTCATCGTTGGTTATGTGATCACGCTGGGCTGTATCTTCGGCGCCTACATCGTGCACGGCGGGAACATGACGGTCATCATCAAGGCGCTGCCTACCGAGATGCTGGCGATTCTGGGCGGCGCCATCGGCGCCTTCGTGGTCAGCAACCAGGGCAAGACGTTGAAAGCGGTCAAGGCCGCGCTGCCGGGCGCGTTCAAGGGCTCCAAGTACACCAAGGCGCGCTACATGGAGCTGCTGTCGCTGCTGTACGAGATCATGGTCAAGATCCGCAAGGAGGGCCTGATGGCGATCGAGAACGACGTCGAACACCCGCACGACAGCCCGCTGTTCAGCAAGTATCCGAATATCGCCAACGACCACCACGTGATCGAATTCCTGACCGATTACCTGCGCATCATGGTGTCCGGCAACCTCAACGCCTTCGAGATCGAGAACCTGATGGACAACGAGATCGAGACCCACCACCACGAGGCGGCGATGCCGGCCTCGGCGGTGACCAAGCTGGGCGATGCGCTGCCGGCCTTCGGTATCGTGGCGGCGGTGCTGGGCGTGGTCAACACCATGGGCTCGGTCGGCCAGCCGCCAGCCATTCTCGGTGGAATGATCGGCAGTGCGCTGGTCGGTACCTTCCTCGGCATTCTGCTGGCCTACGGCGTGGTGTCGCCGCTGGGCTCGCTGCTGGAACAGAAGGTCGAGGACAGCACCAAGGAATTCCAGTGCATCAAGACCACGCTGCTGGCCAGCCTGCAAGGCTATGCGCCGCAAAGCGCGATCGAATTCGGCCGCAAGGTGCTGTACTCCACCGAACGCCCGTCGTTCAACGAGCTGGAGCAGCACGTCAAAGGCGCCAAATGATCCGGCTAGCCCGCGACGCCGCCGCTGCCTGTCAGCGGCGGCGTTTTGCATGCTGCCCTTCCCCATTGCAATACCTCATCCGGGATCCCGATCATGTCTGAATCCAAACCTGTCATTTCCGTTGTCGCCGGTGCGCTGATGCACGCCGACGGCAGCTTCATGCTCGGCAGCCGGCCGGCCGGCAAACCCTACGCCGGCTACTGGGAATTCCCCGGCGGCAAGGTCGAGCCCGGCGAAACGCCGCTGGCCGCACTGGTGCGCGAATTCCGCGAGGAAATGGGTATCGAGGTCCGCCACGCCACGCCGTGGCTGACACGCACCCACCACTACGAGCACGCCTCGGTGCACCTGCGCTTCTTCCGCATCTGGGCGTGGCAAGGCACACCGCAGCCGCACGAGGGGCAGTCCTTTGCCTGGCAGACGCCGGGCCATCACAGCGTCACGCCGATGCTGCCGGCCAACGACCCGGTGCTGCGCTCATTGCAACTGCCGGACGTGCTGCAGATCAGCTGTGTCAGCGAGTGCGGCCGCGACCACACGCTGGAAGTCCTGGCGCAACGCGACAATCCGGGCTGGGTCATGGTGCGCGAGCCGCAAAAGAGCCGCGAACAGCTGGCCGACTTTGTCGCCGAAGTGGCCGACATCGTCCACCCCAGAGGCGGCAAGCTGCTGGTCAACACCGATCCGGCGTGGATCAAGGGCTGGCCGGTGGACGGCCTGCACCTGAACAGCCAAAGGTTGGCCGCACTGGACGAACGGCCGCCGCACCTGGCCTGGGTCGGCGCCTCCGCCCACAGCAGCGCGGAACTGGCACGCGCCGCCGCACTCGGCCTCGACTACGCGCTGCTCGGCCACGTGCAGCCTACCGCCAGCCACCCGCAGCAAGCGGCACTGGGCTGGGACGGCTTTGCCCGACTGCTGCAGGACGAGATCCCGCTGCCGGTATTCGCCATCGGCGGCCTGCAGGCGGCGGATCTGGCGCACGCCCGCCAGCACGGCGCACACGGCATCGCGCTGATGCGGGGAGCGTGGCGATGAAGGCGCTCAGCCGCAGGCAATGGCAGTTCATCGCGCTGGCACTGCTGGTATTCGCCGCGCTCAAGGTGGCGCTGATCAGCTGGTATCTGCAGCAGCGCCAGCCGGCGGCGCCGGCCGTCACCAGCGTCAGCTGCAGCAAGCTGCAGCAGGGCTGCCCGCTGCCGGACGGCAGCGTGCTGCGCTTTGTCGACGGCCCGCGCCAGCGCAGCCCGTTCACGCTGACGCTGAGCAAGCAAGGCGGCGAGGCGCCGACGGCGGAGTTCTCGATGCGCGACATGGACATGGGCTTCAACCGCTACCGCTTCGTCGATGATGGCGATCACTGGCAGGCGCGCGTCACGCTGCCGGCCTGCGTCACCGGCAGCCCGGACTGGCTGCTGGACCTGCACCAGGACGGCCACATCTACCATATCGCCTTCCGCGCCAGCTAGCGCCGTCGCCCGGTTCTGCTGCAGCGCCGGCCTGACACGTCGCTGCCTGCCGGCGGCAGCCGCGGCGGATCCGGACGGCCCATCGGAACAGGTGTTGCGCGACATCAGCCTGGTAAACGGCCCGGCAGGAAAGCACCTGTCAGGGCCGTTTTTCACAGGCGGTCATCGCACCGGACCGGCATCAGCGATAACAGCCGGATACAAGCCCCCTGAGCTGGCACACCCCTTGCTAAGTACTACCCTGCTCCACGGAGCGACAGGTGTTGTTCTTCGTTTACCGCGTGGTCCGATCGACCAAACGCTCGGTTGACGAAGCTTTTTTGCACAATAGTGGTGCAGCTAAGCCACCCGAATTGGTGCAATGCGCCAATTCGGGGCTTCTTTTCCGGATAGTCACACGGCGTCGGCACGACGACGTGCAGGGTTAGATAGAGGGAGAACCAGAACGGCTCAGCCGTCATCTCAACAAGGCAAGGTTGGCCGCAAGCGATTGCGGCCAACCTTTTCCTTTTTGGGGCCGACGGCGCATCGGCCGGCGGCGCTCCCTCAGGACGGCTGCGCGCCCACCAGGTAACGCTTGCTCATCTGGCGGAACAGCTCGGTGCCGGACACCTTCAGCGCCTCGAACAACACCATCTCGCGCGTCACCAGCACCGCGCCGGCATCGCGCATGCGCTGCAGGCCGACGTCGCGATCAATCTGGCTGCGGCTGGACACCGCATCCACCACCACGAACACCTGCTTGCCGTGCGCCAACAAGTCCAGCACCGTCTGCAGCACGCAGACATGGGTCTCCATGCCGCACACCACCACCTGCGGCCGCTGCAGCAAGTCCGGCGGCAGGCACTGGCTGGCGACGCACGAAAAGTGCAGCTTGCTCACCACCGTCGCACCCGGTGCCGCAGCCAGCAGCAACGGCGAGGTATGCCCCAGTCCCTGCGGATACTGCTCGGAAAACACCACCGGCAGCCCGACGTCGTGCGCCGCCGCAATCAGCCAGCGGCAGCGCGCCAGCATCCCTTCGGCATCCAGCACCGCCGGCAGCAGTTTTTCCTGGATGTCCACCACCAACAGGGTGGCCCGTTCCTTGTCGATCAGCATGATTTGTCCTCCATGGCTGCAAACAGCTTAACCGCTTGCCATAAACAAGGGCAAACCCCTGATGGGAAAGCGTTTGTGTTGTGGCAACATCGGGGCTGACCAGAACAGAACAGGCCGGCCGCGGCCACACGGAGAGTCTCATGCTGCAAGGTGCCTATCGCGAATTCCATCAACGCATCCTGGAAGTGCTGCCCGCGCGCCGGGTGTTCAGCGACCCGCTGTCGACGCTGGCCTACGGCACCGATGCCTCCTGTTACCGGCTGACGCCCAAGATCGTCATCAAGACTGAGCACGAGGACGAGGTGCGCGCCATCCTGCGCGAGGCCGCCAGCCTGCAGCTGCCGGTCACCTTCCGCGCCGCCGGCACCTCGCTGTCCGGCCAGGCGGTGAGCGATTCGATCCTGGTGGTGGCCAGCCACGGCTGGAAAGGCCTGCAGGTGCTGGATGACGGCGCCGCCATCCGCCTGCAACCGGGGGTGATCGGTGCCGAGGCCAATGCCGCGCTGCTGCCGTACGGCCGCAAGATCGGCCCCGATCCGGCCACCATCAATTCCGCCATGATCGGCGGCATCGTCAACAACAACTCCAGCGGCATGTGCTGCGGCACCGCCGAGAACAGCTACCAGACGCTGAAATCGCTGCGCCTGCTGTTGGCCGACGGCACGCTGCTGGACAGCGGTGACGCCGCCAGCGTGGCGGCGTTCCGCGTCAGCCACGCCGGCCTACTGGCACAGTTGGCCGCGCTGCGCCAGCGCGTGCTGGACGATGCCGATCTGGCCGCCAAGATCCGCCGCAAGTACAAGATGAAGAACACCACCGGCTACAGCCTGAACGCACTGCTGGATTTTGCCGACCCACTGGAGATGCTGACGCACCTGCTGGTGGGCAGCGAAGGCACGCTGGCGTTCGTGTCCGAGGTCACCTACCACAGCGTGGTGGAGCACCCGCACAAGGCGTCGGCGCTGGTGTTCTACGACAGCATCAAGGCCGCCTGCGACGCGATTGCCATCCTGGCGCAGCACAAGGACGTGGTGTCGTCGGCCGAGCTGCTGGACCGCGCCAGCCTGAAATCGGTGGAGAACAAGGCCGGGGTGCCGGACTTCATCAAGACGCTGGGGCCGGACGCCGCCGCCATCCTGATGGAAACCCGTGGCGCCAGCCCGGAGGCGATTGCGGCCAACGTGGCGGCCATCAGCGGCTTTATCCAGCACATCGCCACCGCAACCGGCATCCGCTTCACCAGCGACGTGGCCGAGTACACCCAGTACTGGAACATCCGCAAGGGCATGTTCCCCAGCGTCGGCGCCATGCGCGCGGCGGAAACCACAGTAATCATTGAGGACGTGGCCTTCCCGATCGAGCATCTGGCCGAGGGCACGCTGAAGCTGCAGGCGCTGTTCAAGCAGTTCCACTACGACGAGGCGATCATTTTCGGCCACGCGCTGGAAGGCAACCTGCACTTCGTGTTTACCCCCAACTTCAGCGGCGCGGAGGAAATCGCCCGTTATGAGGCGTTTATCGACGCGGTGTGCCAGCTGGTGGCGGTGGAGTACGAAGGTGCGCTGAAGGCCGAGCATGGCACCGGCCGCAATATGGCGCCGTTCGTGGAAATGGAATGGGGCCCGGCCGCCTATCGCCTGATGCAGGAGATCAAGGCGCTGTTCGACCCGCAGGGCATCCTCAACCCGGACGTGATCATCACCCGTGACAAACAGCTACATATCCGCGACCTGAAGCCGATCCCGGCGACCAATCCGCTGATCGACAAGTGCATCGAGTGCGGCTTCTGCGAGGTGATGTGCCCCAGCCGCGCCATCACCCTCACCCCGCGCCAGCGCATCGTCGCCAACCGCGAGATGGCGCTGCTGGAAAAACAGGGCGACAGCGAGCGGCTGGCCGAGATCCAGGCCGCCTACCAGTACGCCGGCGATGAAACCTGTACCACCTGCGGCCTGTGCGAAACCGCCTGCCCGGTGGGCATCAACACCGGCAGCCTGACCAGCCTGATTCGCGAGGCGCAGCTCTCCGACATCGGCTGGGCCACCGCCAACACCCTGGCCGACAACTTCGCCACCGCCGCCAGCGGCGCCAAGCTGGGGCTGAAGGCGCTGGACACCCTGCACGCGGTGGCCGGCGATGCCGCCACCGGCGCCATCATGCGCGGCCTGCGCAAGGTGGTTGGCCGCAAGATTCCGCGCTGGACGCCGTACTTCCCGCGCGCCGCCGGCAAGCTGCAGCTGACCAGCGGCCAGGCCGGCAGCGCACGCAAGGTGGTGTACCTGCCGTCCTGCCTGACCCGCACCTTCGTGCCGTCCGCCAAGGCGCCGGATGCGCGGCCGCTGAACGAAGTGGTGGCCTCGGTGCTAAACAAGGCCGGCTATCAGCTGCTGTACCCGGACAACCTGGCCAATCTGTGCTGCGGCACGCCGTTCAAGTCCAAAGGTGCCACCGAGGCGGCGCAGAAGAAAATCAACGAAGTGGAGGCCGCGCTGCTGGCCGCCAGCGACAATGGTCGCTGGCCGGTGCTGATCGACAACGGCGTGTGCACTGCGGCGCTGCTGGACGGCGTGCAGGACCCGCGGCTGCGCATTGTGGATGTGACGACGTTTGTACAAGAGGAAGCGGCGCAGTACCTGCAGTTCAGCCCGCAGGACGAGACCGTGGCGCTGCACGTGGTGTGCTCGATGCGCAAGAAAGGCCAGTCCGCCACCCTCAACGCGCTGGCACGCCGCTGCGCCAAGACGGTGATCGAGCCGGCCGGCATCACCTGCTGCGGCTTTGCCGGCGACAAGGGTTTTTCGCACCCGGAGCTGAACGAGAGCGCGCTGAGCGGGCTGAAACAACAGGTTTCCGGCTGCTGCGGCGGCTTCTCCACCAGCGCCACCTGCGAGATCGGCCTGTCCAGCCACAGCGGCATCCCCTACCAGCACCTGATGGTGCTGGTGGATAGCGCGGCGCAGCCGCTGCGCTAAGCCGTAGCCACGCCCCACTTGCGGCCACAACGTTGGCCGCACGGGCAGTTGTCACCGCGCCCATCCTCATGCCATGGTGGCTGTCTTGGGGTGCGGCCAACCGCTGTCGCGCCCGGTAACAGCGAAAGCCGCCCATGCACTACCACATCCGCCGCCTCGCCCCGACCGACGCCACCGCCCTGCACCGCCTGCGCACCAGCCCCGGCGTAGTGCGCAATACCCTGCAGCAGCCGTTCCAGTCGCTGGCCAGCGTGCAGCAATTGCTGGACAACTTTCCGCCCCACATCCACGCGCTGGTGGCCTGCACGCCGGATGGTGAACTGGTGGCCTGCAGCGGCCTGCATCTGACCATCCCGCCACGGCGCCGGCATACAGCGCTGCTGTTCCTGATGGTACGCGACGACTGGCAGGGCAAGGGCGTCGGCGGCGCGCTGCTGTCCGCGCTGCTGGACTACGCCGACAACTGGCTGGATCTGAAGCGCATCGAGCTGGACGCGGTGCACGACAACCATCGCGCCATCGCACTGTATGAACGCTACGGCTTTGCGCACGAGGGCGTGGCACGCGGCTTCAATCTGCGTGAAGGCTTGTACGAGGATGCGGTACTGATGGCGCGGCTGCGCTTTCGCCCCGGAGAGCATGCGGCCAGCACCAAGCCCGCCGAACCCGCCACCCGGCCGGCGCCGCGGCAGGACACGCCGCGCCAGGCATTCAGCCTGCGCCACAGCGAGCTGGACGACGCAGCCGGCGTGGCAGCGCTGATGGCACACGACAGCACCCAGAGCAATACCCTGCAACTGCCCTATCCTGACGAGCGCAGCTGGCGGCAGCGCCTGGACGGCGGCGACCTCGGCCTGGTGGCGGAAACGGAGGATGGCAGCATCGTCGGCAATGCCGCCATCTGGCAACCCAGCGACAACCCGCGGCTGGCGCACATTGCCGAGCTGGGCATCATCGTGCACCCGGCGCAGCACGGTCAGGGCGTGGGTAGTGCGCTATTTCAGGCGCTGCTGCGGCAGGCCACCGACTACCTGCCCTACCGCCGGCTGCAGCTGAAAGTGTTCAGCGACAACGTGCCGGCGATTGCGCTGTACGAAAAACACGGCTTCGTGACCGAGGCGCTGCTGCGCGGCGACGGCCTGCGCCATGGCGGCTATCACGACAGCCTGCTGATGGCGCGGGCAGTAAAGTAGCCATGCGCCTGCGTCGTCTCGCCGCCTATCTGTGGGCGGCGCCCTGCTCGCTGCTGGGGCTGCTGCTGGCGCTACCGCTGCTGTTGTGCGGCGCCCGTGCCAGCCGGCAGCACGGCGCGCTGGAGATCGCGCTGTGGCCAGATGACAAAGTGCGACGGCTGCCGTTCGCCGCCATCACCTTCGGCCACGTGATCATCGGCCAGAACCGGCTGCTGCTGGCGCGGCTGCGCGCGCACGAGCAGGTACATGTGCGCCAGTACCAGCGCTGGGGAGTGTTGTTTCTGCTCGCCTACCCCGCCGCCAGCCTGTGGCTGTGGTTGCGCGGCAGGCGGCCGTACCTAGACAACCCGTTCGAGGTGGAGGCGCGCCGGCTGGGAGATGTAGAACGGGACTGACAAGGCCGGCCAGCCATGGCAGCGGCCAAGGTTGGCCGCAAAACAAAAGCCCCGCGCGGGCGGGGCCATTCTGCAGCGGACGGGATCGGCTCAGCGTTTGCCGAAGTGATACGGCGACAGCTTGTAGTACGGGTTCAGCGGATGCCAGCCGGACAGCACCTTGCCGTGCTGAAAACGCGGCCGGATCGCGCCGCTGACAAAGGCCAGCACGCCACCAAACAGCGGAAAAACAAAGAATAATAACAATACTGCAGCAATTACCAGTTCCATCATCGCGCCCTCCATTGATCTGTTGGCATTATGCGCCAAGCGAGGCAAACGGGCGTTCGAGAACAGGACATTGACGTTGTGCAATGCGACATAAAACGGCGTCGCCGGCAGGTGGTCATGAAAAAAGCCGCCCGAGGGCGGCTTTTCTTTGTTGCGGGCAGTGCTGTCTTGCTTAAACGGCAGGAACAACCACAACCTTGATCGCAACCACAACGTCGTGGTGCAGAGCGATTTCGACGTCGTACTCGCCGATGGCCTTCAGCTGGCCGTTTGGCAGACGAACTTCGAAACGCTTGATGGCAACGCCGGAAGCAGTAACGGCTTCAGCGATGTCAACGTTGGTTACGGAGCCGAACAGGCGACCGTCAACACCGGCTTTTTGCGCGATGGTAACAGTAGCTTCGTTCAGTTTTTCAGCGCGGACTTTGGCATCTGCCAGAATTTCAGCCTGTTTGGCTTCCAGCTCGGCACGGCGAGCTTCGAATTCTTTCAGGTTGGCTTCAGTTGCACGCTTGGCTTTGCCTTGTGGGATCAGGAAGTTACGGGCGTAGCCGTTCTTCACGTTTACCACGTCACCCAGGGTACCCAGGTTGGCGACTTGTTCGAGCAGAATGATTTGCATCTTGTCGGTCCTTTCCCGGTCTTAGTGCTGGTCAGTGAATGGCAGGAAAGCCAGGAAGCGCGCGCGCTTGATAGCTTCTGTCAGTTGACGCTGGTAGCCAGCCTTGGTGCCGGTGATACGAGCCGGGATGATTTTGCCGTTTTCGGCGATGAAGTCTTTCAGCAGATCGACAGACTTGTAGTCGATTACTTTGATGCCTTCCGCGGTGAAGCGGCAGAACTTCTTGCGCTTGAAGAGTTGACGTGCCATTTGATTAACCTTTTACAAATTCAACGTGTTCGATATGCAGAACCAACCGGGGATTACGTAAACTACGCTGACTGAGAAAACCGGTGCAATGCACCACATTTCCTGCCATCTTTCCTGCCATTTTTCTGGCACCCTCCCCCAGCAGCACAGCCTGTATTTCACAGACCACATCACGTTCAAGGTTGGCCGCACTTTGGCGGGATTGATGTCTGAGCCACATTTCCAGCACCGGCAAGCCGGCGGGCGTGCATCTCAGCGAGTCTTCGCGTTCGACCGTCGCGGTCAGTTCAATTCGGTTCTGCAAGGAATCGGTTACCGCCAATTAGGCAGAAACTTCAGCCTCGGCTGCAGCTGGCTGGTTTTCCAGCAGGCTCTTTGCCTTTTCGTCCTTCATCATCGGGGATGCTTCGACGATAGCGTGATTCATCTTGATGGTCAGGTGACGCAGAACGGCGTCGTTGAACTTGAAGGCGTGTTCGATTTCAGCCAGAGTCTCGGTAGCGCATTCAACGTTCATCAGCACGTAGTGAGCTTTGTGAACTTTCTGGATTGGGTAAGCCAGTTGACGACGGCCCCAGTCTTCCAGACGGTGAATCTGACCGCCAGCGTTCAGGACCATGCCCTTGTAACGCTCGACCATTGCGCCAACCTGTTCGCTCTGATCCGGATGGACGATGAACACGATTTCGTAGTGCCGCATGTGAACTCCTTGTGGCTATAAAACCCTTCGTCATGCGTAATAGCGAAGGGCAAGGGTTAAAAGCTGAAGATTGTACGGACTTATGCGCCGTGCCGCAATGTCGCGGCACGTATTGCGTGCTTTTGCCGTGCCGTCTGTGGCAAAGCGCTCAGCCGATCACGTCGAAACCGGCGTTTTCGATGGCGTTGCGCAGTGCGCCCTCGTCGGCCTGGTCGTCGTGCTGCACGCTGACGCGCTTGCTGGCGAGATCGACCTCCACCTCGGCCACGCCGGGCACACCGGCCAGTGCCTTCTTGATGCTGTTGGCGCAGCCGCCGCAGGTCATGCCGTCGACAGTCAGAATCAGGTTTATCATATTCGTTCTCCAGTCCGGATATAAAAGTTGCGTTAGCGCATTTTCTTGAACAGGGCCATCACCTCGGCGATGGCCTCGTCGCTGTTGCCTTCGTTCACCGCACGGGCCACGCAGCCCTTGAGGTGGCTTTCCAGCAGCTGCTGCGCCACCGCGTCCAGCGCCGAGCGCGCGGCGGCGATCTGGGTCAGCACATCGACGCAGTAGCGGTCGGCGTCGATCATGCCGGCCACGCCGCGCACCTGCCCTTCCAGCCGCGCCAGCCGTTTCAGCAGCGCCGCCTTGTCCGGCTGCACTACCCGCTTGTCGCTGCAGCAGTCATGTTGCGAGTCGTCCATGGTTTACCTCGGCAAAAAGTCGATTTGCGCCATCATGCCCTGGTCTTCATGCTCCAGGATGTGGCAGTGATACATGCGCAGGCCGGGCAGCGCCTGCACGAAGCGCAGCCGCACCATCTCGCCGGCCGGCACGTTGACCACGTCGCGCCAGGCGAGGAAGGGCTCGTCTTCCCAGATGCCGTCCACGCTGCGCGCCAGGACCTGAAACTGGGTGCCGTGCAGGTGGAAGGGATGGTCCATGTGCGCGTCGGCCACCACTTCCCACTCTTCGATGCGGCCAACCTCGCCGGTGCCATCGATGCGATTCATGTCGTAGCTGCGGCCGTTGATCAGGAACGGCGCGCGGACGTCGGCCATGTTTTCCGACAGCACGATGCGGCGGCGGTGGCCGGGTGCGCCCAGCGGCGCGATGTCGCGCAACGTGGCCGGCAGCACCAGGGTTGGCCGCATGCCGTGCTCGACGACACTGGCCAGCGTTTCGTCCTGCATCTGCTCCGCGTGCATGCGCTTGCCGCGCACATAGGGCTGGCTGATGAGGCCGGCCGGCTTGCCGGCGTGAAAACGACCGGTGACCACCACTTCGGCACGCTCGCCCGGCGACAGCAGCAGGCTATCGATGTCGCGCGGCGCGGCCAGCAGGCCGCCGTCGCTGCCGACCAGCTGCAGCTCGTGCGCAGGCAGCGCCAGCTTGATGATGCGGCTGCTGCTGGCGTTCCAGATGCGCCAGCGCTGGCGCTCGCCGCGGGCCAGCGCGATCTGTGGCTGCCACGCGCCGTTGATCAGCAGGAACTGGCCTTCGCGACCGTCGTGCAGGTCGGCCATGTCGTTGCCCGTGATCTGGCCGTTGTCGTCCAGCTTGAGGTCGGACAGCAGCAGGTGTTTTTCCGGCAGGTGGCGCAGCGGGTCGCGCTTGCTACGGATGATGACGGCGCCGGCCAGGCCGCGGTAGGCCTGTTCCGCGGTATGGCCGTGCGGATGCGGGTGATACCAGTAGCTGCCGGCACAGTCGTCCGGCAGGCGGAAACGGTAACGGCGACTGCCGCCGGGCGGCACCGGATCGTGCGGGTTGCCGTCCTGCTCCGGCGGCACCGGCATGCCGTGCCAGTGGATGGTGGTCGGCTGCGGCAGCCGGTTGTCGAAGGCGAGCTCGACCTCGTCGCCCTCCCACAGCTCCAGCAGCGGGCCGGGCACGCTGCCGTTGTAAGCCCAGAACCCGGTACGACGCTGGTCACCCCACAAGGCCACCGATACCGGCGCGGCGGCAAGACGGCCGGAAAACTGTCCGGCGACGACGGCCTGGTTGGCCAGCGGCTGCAAGGCCGGCAACGGCTCGCCACGCGGCAGCTCCAAGCCGCTGCCGCTCTTGGCGGCGGCGGCTGGCGCCATGCTGTGGCCCATGGCCGCGTGATCCATCGCCGCATGATCCATGGCGGCGTGATCGGGCACGCTGCTGTCGGCCCACGCGCCACGACTGACAAACGGCAGACCGGCCAGCACACTGCCGGCCTGCAGGAAAAAGCGACGCTTCATGACTGGCTCCTGTTCAATGACCATTATCTTATACCCCCATAAGGTATATAAGCAATGACCAAACGGGTGGCAACAAGTTCAGGCGCCCGGCTGGTCGTCGTGCAAGGCAAGGCAACAAAAAGGCCGCAACGCTTGCACGTTGCGGCCAACCTTGTCGCTCGCGGCGACGGCTTACGACGCCTTCAGCACTCGCTGGCGGCGGCTTTCGGACAGCACCATGCCGGCGGACACCGACACGTTCAGGCTCTCGACAGTGCCGAACATCGGGATCGACACCAGCACGTCGCAGTGTTCGCGCGTCAGGCGGCGCATGCCCTCGCCCTCGGCGCCCATCACCCACGCCAGCGGACCGCTGCCGTCGAAGTGGTACAGGTCGGTGCTACCCTCCATGTCGGTGCCGGCAATCCACACCCCGGCGTCCTTCAGGTCGCGCAGCGTGCGCGCCAGGTTGGTGACGGTGATGTAGGGCACCACCTCGGCGGCGCCGCAGGCTACCTTGGATACCGTCGCGTTCAGCGTCGCGGAGCGGTCCTTCGGCGCGATCACCGCGTGCGCGCCCATGGCGTCGGCCACGCGCAGGCAGGCACCGAGATTGTGCGGGTCGGTGACGCCGTCGAGGATCAGCAGCAGCGGCGGCTCGGACAGGTTTTCCAGCACGTCGTCGAGGGTGACGAAGTTCTGGTTGGCGTCGATCATCGCCACCACGCCCTGATGGCGCGCCTTGCCGGTCATGCTGTCCAGGCGCTCCTTGTCGACGATATGCGCCTTCACGCCCTCGGCGGCGGCTTTCTCCAGCACCGCCTGCGCGCGCACGTCCTGACGGCCGCCGGCCAGAAAGATTTCCAGTACGCTTTTCGGGTTTTGCCACAGGCGGGCATTGACGGCATGGAAGCCGTGAATGAGTTTCTTGTTGCTCATGAGGCATCACCAGTAAAAATCAAGCGCGCATTGTAGCGCTTTATTCGCCCACGCATGACAGCCGTGCTCAGGAGCTGTTCACACTCCCGCGAGCCAAGGCCGGACCCGGCGGAAGCGGTCAGAAAAGTGCGTGGCGGTTGAGATCAACACGCATGTTTTGACCAGTGCCAACGCCGGATCACGAAGGCGCCGCCGGTTGTGAGCCGCTGCTCAGGCCAGGCTGGCCTGGCAGCGCTGCTGGTGCTTGAGCAGCCAGCTGGCAAGGTTGGCCGCCGGCAGCGGCTTGCTGAAGTAGTAGCCCTGCAGGATGGCGCAGCCGTTGAGACGCAGGAAGGCGCCCTGCTCCGCGGTTTCCACGCCTTCGGCGATCACGGTGTAGTGCAGCTTGCGCGCCATGGCGATGATGGCCTCGGTGATGGCGGCGCTGTCCTCGTCGCCGGGTAGGCCCTCGATGAAGGAGCGGTCAATCTTCAGGTAGTCCAGCGGGAAGCGCTTCAGGTTGGACAGCGAGGAGTAGCCGGTGCCGAAGTCGTCGATCGACAGCTTCACCCCCAGCGCCTTCAGCTCGCCCAGCAGCAGCACCGCTTCCTGCGGGTTCTGCATCAGCATGCTCTCGGTGATCTCCAGATCCAGTCGCGCCGGCTCCAGCCCGGTGTTGGCCAGCACCTCGGCCACGTCGTGCAGCAGACTCTGCTGTTCGAACTGGCGCGCCGACAGGTTCACCGCCAGCCGCGGAATGGCCAGCCCCTGCGCGTCCCACGCCATCATCTGGCGACAGGCCTCGCGCAGCACCCAGGCGCCGATCGGCTTGATCAGGCCGGTCTCCTCCGCCAGCGGGATGAAGCGTGCCGGCGACACCAGCCCCAGATGCGGATGGCGCCAGCGGATCAGCGCCTCGACCCCGACCAGCTGGTGATCGTCGCCGGCCACCTGCGGCTGGTAGTGCAGCTCGAACTCGCCGCGCTCCAGCGCCTGGCGCAGGCCGCTTTCCATCAGCAGCCGCTCGAAGGTCTGCGCGTTCATCTGCGCGTCGAAGAACTGGTAGGTGTTCTTGCCGGCCTCCTTGGCACGGTACATCGCGGCGTCGGCGTTCTTCAGCAGCGCGGCGGCGTCGACGCCGTCGTTGGGGTAGACGCTGATGCCGATGCTGCCGCTGACGAACACCTCGTGGCTTTCCACCCGCATCGGCCGCGCCAGCGCGTGCAGCACCTCTTCCGCCATTCGCGCCAGCGTCTCGTGGTTGTCGAAATCGCGTACCAGCAGGGTGAACTCGTCGCCGCCCAGGCGCGCCACCATGCCGAAGCGCTCCGCCGCCTGCAGCAGCCGCCCCGCGATCTCGTGCAGCACCTCGTCGCCGGCCTGGTGGCCGAAGGAGTCGTTGATCAGCTTGAAACGGTCGAGGTCGATGAACATCAACGCCATGGTCGGCAGCGCCTCGTCCGGGCTGGCGATGGCGCTGTCCAGCGCCTCGATCAGCGCCGAGCGGTTCGGCAGCCGCGTCAGCGGGTCGTGGCTGGCGAGAAACTGCAGCCGGTCTTCCGCCTGCTTGCGGCCGGTGATGTCGGAGAACACGCCGACGTAGTGCGACAGTGCGCCGTGACCGTCGCGCACCGCGCTGATCGACAGCTCGGCGGTGTACGGCTCGCCGCACTTGCGGCGGTCGAACATCTCGCCCTTCCAGAAGCCCTGCTGGTTGAGGGCGTCGATCAGCGGCTTGTTGCGCTCGCGGTTGGCGGTTTTCAGCATGCGCGAGGTGCGGCCGATGGCCTCGTCGGAAGCAAAGCCGGTAATGCGGGTAAAGGCCTGGTTGACCATCACCACCGCGCCGTCACCGTCGGTGACCAGGATGCCTTCGGTGGCGTTGTCGAATACCGTTGCGGCCAACCTCAGCTCGGCGCTGGCAGCCACGCGCTCAGAGATGTCCATCACCACGCCGATGATCGCCTTCTTGCCCTGGTAGTCGAACAGCCGGCTGTGGATCTCGACATCGACGATGTCGCCGCTCTGGTGCAGTAGGCGCGTGGTGTAGTGCATTACCAGGATGTTCTCGCGCATGCGGCGGCGGATCTGCTGGCGGATGCGCTCGTCCTCGCCGGCCACCAGCACCGAGGTGATCGAGCGGCCGAGCAAGTCGTCCGCTGCGTAGCCGACCAGGTCGGACAGCTTGGGATTGACGTAGACCAGGGTGTCGCCCTGCACGATGTAGATGCCGATCAGCGACTGCTCCACCACCGCGCGGTATTTCTCCATCGCCTCGTGGCGCTGGCGTTCTTCTTCCTCGCGCTGGCTGATGTCGACCGAGATGCTGCCGACGCCGGCCGGCAGGCCGTCGCTGTCGAACAGCGGGAACACGCTGGACAGCATCAGGTAGTGCTTGCCGCCGCTGCTGATGCGCTGCTCGAACTGGCGCGACTCCAGGCTGTGCATCACCTGCAGGTCATGGCTGTTGATGCGGGCCGCCTCGTCGGCGTCGAACACGTCGCGCGAGGTCTTGCCCTTGAAGTGCTCGGCCGGCAGGCCGAACAGGCGGGCAAAGTTGAGGTTCACCAGCAGGTAGCGGCCGTTGGTGTCCTTCAGCGTCATCAGGCTGGTGCTCTGGTTGAGCAGGGATTCGAACTGCGCGCGCACGTCGCGCAGCAGGCGTTCGCGGCGGCGGTAGAGATCACCCATCACCGCCACACCGCACAGCAGGCCGGCGCACAGCGCCATGGTCAGCGCCGCCTGGGTGTCGTGCAGCACCGCCCAGCCCGGCACGCCCAGGCGCAAGGGCAGCGACAGCAGCAGCAATCCCAGCGCCAGCAGCCCGCTCTGGCCGACGCTGCCGTAGCGCGGCGCGGCGAACACCAGCAGCGGCAGCAGCAGGATCAGGCTGTACAGCAGTTGCGGCTGGCCAAACGGCAGCCACAACAGCGCAAAACCGCCGGCCATCAGCGCGCCCAGCCACAGCGTGCGCAGCTGCATCGCGCTGCTCGGTGCCGGCGTGAACAGCAGGCCGCAGAACAGCAGCAGCGACAGCCACGCCAGCGCAAACCAGCCCAGCCACTGCAGCGGAGGCGCCATTGACGCCAATGCCAGCGGCAGCACGATCAAGAGCGCCGGCAGGCACAGGCGCAGCATCAGCCGCTCGATGCCGAAGGCGCTGTACAGACGGAAATGGCGCGGCGGCAGCACCTGGCGCAACACCAGCAACGGCAGGCACAGCGTGGTGCTCCACACCAGTGCCGGCAACGGCGGCAGCAGCCACAACGCGGCGACGACGCCCAGCGCGCACCAGGCAAGGCCGGCGCGCAGGCCGGCACTGCCGGCGCGCCACGCCAGCGCCCCGTGCGACAGGAACATCGCCGGCAACAACGGTGCGGCCAACTGCGCGGGCCACGCATAAATGCCGGCCACGAAAACGGCGAACGCCAGCAAGGCGTTCCGAGTCTGTCTCTCCACTGCTCCCCTACCCTTATCAGCTGATGGCGTATAGCCTGCCTGCCCGGCAAAGGGCCGGGAAAACAGTGTTTCCTGAGTGAAAACGTACGCGGGTAATGCCCCGGACTTTATCGGTATTGGCTGGCCGTCTTGCGCGGCCATGTAACCCGGTGGCGTTGCTATAATACCCGCCTCTTTGCGAATGTATAGCGATATGACCTCCTCTTTGCGATCGTGGCCCGCCAGCGGGCAAAGAACCCGGCTGGCACGGCCGGCGGGCAGTGCCGACAGCGCGCTCATTGCTGCGCTGCCGCATCCGGGACAGCCGGTTTTGATCCTCACCGCCAGCGCGCAGGACGCGCAGCGGCTGCAGGCCGAGCTGCCGTTCTTCCGCCCCGAGCTGCGCATCGCCCTGCTGCCGGACTGGGAAACGCTGCCCTACGACCACTTTTCGCCGCACAGCGACCTGGTGTCGGAACGGCTGGCCACGCTGTGGCAAATCCGCAATGGCGAGTGCGACGTGGTGATCGCGCCGGTGTCCACCGTCATCACCCGCCTGTCGCCGGTCAGCTTCCTGCTGTCGCGCACCTTCTGGCTGAAGCAGAAGCAGCGGCTGGACGTGGACAAGCTGCGCGCCGACATGGTCACCGGCGGCTACCAGCACGTATCGCAAGTGGTCGCTCCCGGCGAGTTTTCGCTGCGCGGCGGCCTGATCGACCTGTTCCCGATGGGCAGCACGCTGCCCTACCGCATCGACCTGTTCGATGACGAGATCGACAGCCTGAAGACCTTTGATCCGGACACCCAGCGCACGCTGTACCCGGTGCCGGAGATCCGCCTGTTGCCGGCGCGCGAGTACCCCACCGACGAGGCCGGCGTCACCGCCTTCCGCCAGCACTACCGCGAGAAGATGGAAGGCGACCCGTCAAAGAGCCGCATCTACAAGGATGTCTCCGCCAACCTGTGGCCGGCCGGCATCGAGTACTACCTGCCGCTGTTCTTCGAGCACAGCGCCACGCTGTTCGACTACCTCGGCACGGCGGCCAACGTGATCGTGCACGGCGACGTGCTGGCCGAGGCGGAAGGCTTCTGGCGCGACGCGCAGAGCCGCTACAACATGGCCGGCGGCAATCCGGAACGGCCGGTGCTGCCGCCGGGTGAGCTGTTCCTGCGTCCGGACGAGCTGATGGGGGCGCTGAAGCCCTACCCGCGCATCGAGCTGGCCAACGACGGCGAGCCGCTGGGTGACTACCTGCCGCTACCCGATCTCGGCGTCGAGCGCCGCGCCGACAACCCGCTGACCAAGCTCGACCTGTTCCTGCGCCGCTACGGCGGCCGGGTGCTGATCGCCGCCGAGAGCCTCGGCCGCCGCGAGACGCTGTTCCAGTTCCTGCGCGACAACGGCATCCAGCCGCAGCCGGTGGACAACTGGCAGCAGTTCGCCGACGGCCGCCAGCCGCTGGCGCTGGCCGCCACGCCGCTGTTCAACGGCTTCGAGCTGCACCACGCCGCCATCGCCATCGTCACCGAGGCCGAGCTGTACCAGCACATCGCGCGCAGCCACGGCAAGCGCCGCAAGAGCGCGGCCAGCTCCGACGCCATGCTGCGCGATCTGGCTGAGGTCAAGGTCGGCGATCCGGTGGTGCACGAGGCGCACGGCATCGGCCGCTACATGGGCCTGGTGTCGATCGACCTCGGCGACGGCCAGACCGAGATGATGCAGCTGGAGTACGCCGAAGGCGCCACCCTGTACGTGCCGGTGGCGCAGCTGCAGCTGATCAGCCGCTACGCCGGCCGCGCCAGCGACGACGTGCAGCTGCACCGGCTGGGCAATCCGGCGTGGGAAAAGGCCAAGAAAAAAGCCGCCGAGAAGGCACGCGACACCGCCGCCGAGCTGCTCAACCTGTACGCACAGCGCGCCGCGCGAGAGGGCCACGCCTTCACGCTGAGCCACCACGACTATGACGCCTTCGCCGCCGGCTTCGGCTTCGAGGAAACCATCGACCAGGCCGCGGCGATCGAGGCGGTGATCGGCGACATGACCAGCGGCCGGCCGATGGACCGGCTGGTATGCGGCGACGTCGGCTTCGGCAAGACCGAGGTCGCGCTGCGCGCCGCCTTCGTCGCGGTGATGGGCGGCAAGCAGGTGGCGGTGCTGGTGCCCACCACCCTGCTGGCCGAGCAGCACTTCCAGAACTTCTCCGACCGCTTTGCCGACTGGCCGGTGCGCATCGCCGAGCTGTCGCGCTTCAAGAGCGCCAAGGAAGTGAAGCAGGCGATGGAAGGGTTGGCCGCCGGCAGCATCGACATCGTGATCGGCACCCACAAGCTGGTGCAGCCGGATGTCAGCTTCCACAACCTCGGGCTGGTGATCATCGACGAGGAGCACCGCTTCGGCGTGCGGCAGAAGGAGCAGCTGAAACGGCTGCGCGCCAACGTCGACGTGCTGACGCTGACCGCGACGCCGATTCCGCGCACGCTGTCGATGGCGCTGGAAGGGCTGCGCGAGTTCTCCGCCATCACCACCGCGCCGTCGCGCCGCCTGGCGGTGAAGACCTTCGTCAGCCCGATCAGCAACGGCATCATCCGCGAGGCGATGCTGCGCGAATTCAAGCGCGGCGGGCAGGTGTTCTTCCTGCACAACGAGGTCGACACCATCGAGAACATGCGCGAGAAGCTGGCCGAGCTGGTGCCGGAGGCGCGCATCGCCGTCGCCCACGGCCAGCTGCGCGAGCGCGAGCTGGAACAGGTGATGCGCGATTTCCTGCAGCAGCGCTTCAACGTGCTGCTGTGCTCCACCATCATAGAGACCGGCATCGACATCCCCAACGCCAACACCATCCTGATCAACCGCGCCGACAAGTTCGGCCTCGCCCAGCTGCACCAGCTGCGCGGCAGGGTTGGCCGCAGCCACCACCAGGCCTACGCCTACCTGCTGTCCGGCGACGGCATGACCCGCGACGCGCAGAAACGGCTGGAAGCGATCCAGGCCTCGGAAGAGCTGGGCGCCGGCTTCTATCTGGCGATGCACGATCTGGAAATCCGCGGCGCCGGCGAGGTGCTGGGCGAGGGCCAGTCCGGCGAGATGCAGGAAGTCGGTTTCAGCCTGTTTACCGAGATGCTGAAGCAGGCGGTGCGCGACCTGAAAAAGGGCCGCGAGCCGGATCTGGACGCGCCGCTGGGCGTCACCACCGAGATCAACCTGCACAGCCCGGCGCTGCTGCCGGACGAGTACTGCCCCGGCGTGCACGAGCGGCTGATCATCTACAAGCGCCTCGCGACCTGCGACGCCGACGACGAGATCGACACCATCCACGAGGAGCTGATCGACCGCTTCGGCCTGCCGCCGCAAAGCGTGAAGACGCTGATCGAAAGCCACCGCCTGCGGCTGGCGGCGAAGGTGATCGGCATCCAGAAGCTGGACGCCAGCGAGGTGGCGCTGCAGCTGACCTTCATCAAGAACCCGCCCATCGACCCGATGAAGATCATCCAGCTGATCCAGACCAAGCGTAACTACAAGCTGGCCGGCCAGGACAAGCTGCGGGTGGAAAGCAGCATCCCGGACGTGGCGATGCGCATCGTGCGGGTGAAGGAGCTGCTGAAGGAACTGGGCTGAGCCATCGCCGCCCCCGCGTACTGCCCGCCCCTTGCGGCCAACCTTGTCACCAGGGTTGGCCGCAAGGCGTTTGGGCGCCGCCGCCCGCCATGCCACAGCGCCCCAAACCGGCGCTTTTTTAGCGATAAGGCATGAAATGCAAAACAATGCACCCGAAATGAATTGTTTGCCGAATCAACGGGCTATCGCTACCTCCATCGCCTATAACGACGGAAGGAATGCACCAGTCCGACAACACCCGGCCGCCAGCCGTGAGCCACTTCTCCCTTATGCCGCGTCATGCCGCTCGTGCTCGGGTGGCCGGGCTGGTGTCATTCCACACCCTTCAGGAGAGCCGTTTACCTTTACCCCCACGCCATCCGCCCCCTGTTGCCCGGCCTGATCCGCCACCGGCACCGGCCTTGCCCTTTTCCCGCGCCGCCGGACGCCCCACGGCAACAGCACGCACAGCGTTGCACCGCATGGACGCGCCGCAACGCGCCGAATGGCAAGCCATCAGGAGAACATCATGCAAGTTCGCAAACTGGGCGTCGCGCTCGGCGTCGCCCTGTCGCTACTGGCCGGCTGCACCACCACCGGCGGCGGCCATCTCACCACCACGCAGGCCAACCGCGACGCCACCAGCATCGCTAATGAAAAACGCGAGATCGACAGCGCCTACGACAGCACCCTGACCCGGCTGTACGGCAACGCGCGCGGCTCGCAGGAACTGGTGGCCAAGGCCAAGGGCGTGCTGGTGTTCCCGTCGGTGATCGCCGCCGGGCTGGTGGTGGGCGCCGAATACGGCAAGGGCGCACTGCGCATGGACGGCAAACCCGCCGGCTACTACCAGACCGTCAGCGGCTCCTTTGGCTGGCAGATCGGCGCGCAATCCAAGGCGGTGATCTTCCTGTTCATGACCCAGGACGCGCTCAACAAATTCCGCACCGGCAACGGCTGGACCGTGGGGGCCGATGCCTCTGTCGCGCTGCTCAATGTCGGTGCCAACGGCGAGATCGACCTCAATACCGCGATGCAGCCGGTGATCGGCTTCGTGATGACCAACAGCGGGCTGATGGCCAACCTGACGCTGGAAGGCACCCGCATCACCAAGCTGGACATGTAGCCACGCGGCCATTCGGCGCGGCAGCAATCGTTGCGGCCAACCTTGTTGCCAAGGTTGGCCGCAAGCGTTTAGCGCAGCGCCAGCCGGATTTCGGTTGCGATGGCGGCATTCAGCCGCTGCATCAGCGCGTCGCCGACGCGGCGGCTGCACAGGATGTGGCGCGTGTCACCGGCGCCGACGTCGGGAAACGCCAACAGCTGCAGCGCGCCGTGGCCGGTTTCGCCGCTGGTGAGCAGCATTTCCGCTTCTTCGCGGGTGGCGAACATGGCATCGGCGCGGCCGGCCGCCACCATGCGCAGCAGCTGCGTCTGTTCCATGGTGCTGTAGTGGATATCGGCCTTGGCCATGCCCAGCTTGCTCTGCACATAGCTGCCGTAGGTCAGCCCGTCCTTGTACAGCAGGTGCAGGCGGTCATTGGCCAGCAGCTGTTCCAGCGTGCTGCCGGCCGGCGGCAGCAGCTGGCTGCGCGCGATCAGCACCACGCCGCGATCCTGGTAGATGGCGCGGCTGAACAGCGCGTAGGCCTGCCGCTGCGGAGTACGGAACCAGCCGACGGCGCAGTCGTGGCCGCCATTGGCGCGCAGCAGGGCGAGCTGGCGCTTGGCCGGCGTCAGCGCCCAGCGGATCGGGATGCCGGCGCGGGCAAAGGCGCGCCGCGCGCGATCGGCGGTCAGCCCGCTGACACCGCCATGCGCCTGCCGCAGCATGAACGGAGGCCGCTCGTAGTAGTGCAGCGTGATCGGCGGCTGTGCCGCCACCGGCCACGACGCCATGGCCAGCAGCAGCGGCCAGCCGTGCCGCAGTGTCTGTTTCATCCCGTTCCTCATCCACCATACGGTCAAGCATGGTCGCATGAAATGCGGCCAACATGGTTCAGCTTACTGCCTGCCGCCAGATTCGCCAGCCATCGCCGCAACCGCAGACCAGGCTTGGCCGCAACGCACGGTCAGCCGCCGTGTCACCCGCAGCGTCACGCCACCGGGGATCACTGTTGTAAGCGCGGTTGCCGCCAGCGCCCCGCAGCTCGCCGACAAAAGTGCGCACCGCCGGCTACTATCCAGATAAAGCCGTCCCTGCTGCCGCACCCCAAGGAGCCGCGATGCACCAGCCACACCTCATCCCAAGCGCCACGCTGGAAGAAGACGAAGACGACGACAGCAAGAAGGTGCCGCTGTTCCGCCGCTACGAAACCCAGGGCGTGATCCGCCAGATCTCGTTCTACCTGTCCGGCGAGATCGGCTCGCCTATCCACTACACCGACCTGCTGTACACGCTGCGCAGCACCAGCGAATCCGACATCGTTTTCCTGCACCTCAACACCCAGGGCGGCAATTTCGATACCGGGCTGCAGATCATCAACAACATCGCCGCCAGCCCGGCGCACGTGATCACCATCCTGGAGGCGCGCGCCTACTCGATGGGTGCGCTGATCTTCCTCGCCGGCGACGAGCTGATCGTGCACGACACCTGCCAGCTGATGTTCCACAACTACTCGTCGGCGCTGATCGGCAAGGGCAACGAGCAGCAGGCGCAGGTGATGGCCAGCGGCAAGTGGTTCGAGAAGGTGATGCGCCACGTGTGCATGCCCTTCCTCAGCGCGGAGGAGCTGGAGCGCATTTTCCGCGGCGAGGACATCTGGCTCGATACCGATGACATCCGCCGCCGCCTGCACCGCATCCAGCAAGGGCTGCCGACCACCGCGCCGCGCAAGCCGCGCGCCAAGAAAAGCGAGTGACGGCAGCGCGACGGAACGCCTGGGCATGGTGCACGCCGGCTTGGATTGGGCGTGATTAGGTTGGCCAGCGTTGGGCCAGGGCTGCGCCGGGAGAACCGCGGCCAACTATGCAGGCGGCCGCACCAGACGATGTGTCGCCAGATCGCCAGTCACCATCCACCGCTGACGACGTAGCGTGCGCGCAAGCTTGGCCGCAGACAGTTCATCTCCGGAACCGGCCAGGCCGCGTCTTCAGGATGCGCTGGCCGCCTGCAGCAAGCCGCCAAGATTGGTGCCAGTACCCTGCTCCAGCCAGCGCCGCGCCGCCGCCGGCAGCGGGATGTGATCGCGCTCGATGCTCTGCAACAGCAGCTGCCGGTCGCGCTCGTCACCCAGCTGCTGCTGCCAGTCGCGGGCACGCTGTGCTCGCTGCCGCCAGCGCTGGCCCAACAGCTTGCCGCCGGCCTCGATCTGGTAACGCAGCCGCTTGGCCAGCAGCCGTAACCGGTGCGCCAGCAAGGCATCACCCGGTTGCCGCTGCCAGTCGCGACGGGCGCGGCGATAGCGGCGCCGCGTCTGCAACAGCGCCCGCCGCAGCGTGCGCCGCAGGCGCCGGTTGCGCTGGGCCAGCAGCGGAGCGCAGGCGCGCCGCAAGGCCGGCAGCAGTTGGTCCAGCACCATCGCCTGCTGCTGCACGTCCAGCCGCCCGGCCTGCAGCGCCGTCACCTCGCGCCGGCGCCAGGCGGCAAAGGCGCGGCTGTCGGCCGCGCCGGCCGCCTGTTGCAGCAGTGCCAGCCGTACCTCGCGGTCGCGCCAGTCATTGCCGGCGCAGGCCAGCTGTCGCAACTGCACCGACAGCCGCAACAGCGGCGCCGCGCCGGGCAAGGTACTCAGGCCGCGCAGCAGGCTGCGCAACTGGCGCAGGCCGATGCGCAGCTGGTGCAGCGCTTCGCCATTGTCGGCCGCGCTCAGCTGCTGCCGTGCCAGCAGGATGTCGCGGCGATAGCGGGCAAGTCGTCGTTTCAGGATACGGCGGGCAGAGGCGGACATAGCGCGACTTTCGACAGGCTGTTGCTGTGTAGCGTAGTACAGCCGCGCCGCCACGGCTGGCGCGAGCTACGCCACAAGGCATTGCGGCCAACCTTGCAGTGCAAGGTTGGCCGCAATCGCCGCAACGCAGCAAGAATCAGTGGCTGCTGCTGGCCAGTGGCGTACCGATGCCGGTGGCGGCATTGAACACCGCCCGCTGCCGCAGCAGGCGCGCGATGGCGGCCTTGTCGCGTTCGCCGTTGATGCTGGTCACCACCAGTTGGCCGCGCTTGCCCAGCTGGCCGGCGGCATCGTAATAGGCGCCGATCACCGACAGCCGGCCGGCCTCGACCTCGCCGCCGTAGTGCAGCACCGCCGCCTCGACCTGGTTGTCGAGGTTGTCCAGCTGCGCCGAGAGCGGCGTGCCCCCCTTGTCGACATTGATGCTCAGCAGCGTGCGCTGCTCGGCCAGCGGCAATGCCGAAAAATCGCTGCGCGCGGTATTGACCGCCTTGCAGTCGGCACTGGCCAGCACCAGCAGCAGCGGCGTGCGCAACTGGCGCACCGCGTGGCTGACGCCCGCCTCGCCCAGCAGCAGCTGGTTGCCCGGGTTCTGCACCAGGTACAGCGTGCCCTGCGCGCCGTGACGCGGCGCACCGTCGGCACAGGCCAGCACCGTCAGCCGCGGCGACTTGTCGCCATGCTGGGCAGGCAACAGCCGGCTAGCCAGCGCGGCGGCGGCACGCAACGGCGCCGCCATCGCCGGCGACCGGCGCGCGGGCGCGTGAGGCTGGCGCTGCTTGAGCGCTGGCCTGGCGTAGGGCGCGGCCTGTTGCGGCAGGCGCCGTGGCGGATGATTGACCCGCACCGGCGGCGACAGCGGCCGCATCGACGGCGACAATTTCTCGTGTGGCGCCTCGTTTGGCGCTTCGTGGCCAGAGGCGGCCGGAGTGGCCGCTTCGGCCGCGCCATGCGCGATGGCCGGCGTCTGGGTCTGAGTCTGGGCCAGGGACAGCGCCGGCAGCAGCAGGCAACAAGCGGCGGCGAGCGCCGCGAGAGAAGACGTCATAAAAAGCCACCGGTGAATAATGCCAAAGCGCAAGGGTAATACACTATCGCCCGGCGGCAAACTCAAGCCGCCGTGGCAGGGCGCTTGCTCTGGCTCAGCATCACCCCGCCCAGCACCAGCAGGCAGGCCAGCCATTGCCAGCCGTTGAGGCGCTCGTCCAGCAACAGGCCGGCCAGCAGCAGGGTGAACACCGGGATCAGGTTGATGAACGCCGCCGCCATCGCCACCGGCACCTTGGACACCGACCAGGTGTACAGGCCGTAGGCACCAAGGGTGATGAAGGCGCCGAGGTACACCACCCAGAACACCGCGTCGGCCGGGAACGCCTGCGGCCAGCTGGCCCACGGCGTCAACAGGCTGATGCCGAACCAGACACAGCCCATCACCGTCTGGATCGCGGTAATCGCCAGCGCCGAATAGCGGCTGGACAGCTTCTTCGCCATCAGCACGTAACCGGTGGCGCAGACCATGGCCAGGAATTCCAGCGTGTTGCCCAGCAGCGGATTGGGCGCCGCGGCCGAGGATTCGCTGGTCAGCGTCAGCCACGCCACGCCCAGCAGCGAGATGGCGATGCCGCACCAGGCACGCTGGCCAAGCCGCTCGCGCAGGAACAGCAGTGCGCCCAGCGCGGCCAGCACCGGCAGCGTGGCGGTGATCAGCCCGGCTTGCGAGGCGCTGGTGTACAGCAGCGCCTGCGCCTCGAACAGGAAATACAGGCACGGCTCGCACAGGCCGAGCAGCAGGATCCACTTCCAGTCGCCGGCACGGTAGTGCCAGCGCGAGCCCTGCCACGCCATCAGCGGCAGCAGCAGCGCGGTGGCGATCACCATGCGGCAGAACAGCACGAACAACGGGTCGAATACCTGGAACACGATTTTCAGGGCGATGAAGGAACTGGCCCACAGCAGCATGGCCGTGGTCAAGGCGATATAGGGCAACATGATTTTCCGTCTGGCAGCCGGCGCGGCTGCAAAAAAAATGGCCGACATGGGCGGTCGGCCATAGGTCACACTGGAGTGCATCAACCGTCGCGCAGGTTGCGAAACCATGACAGCGAGGTGAACGACAGCTTAATCCCGCGTTACACTACTGAACACCACACAATGCTAAACAGATTGTTCTGCAATGAAAACAACGCCTACCCTTTCGCCTGACGCGCTCCTAGCTTTCGACGCCCTCGCCCGCCACGGCAGTTTCACCGCCGCCGCCGAGGCGCTGCACTGCGCCAAGAGCCGCATCAGCCAGCTGATCAAGGAACTGGAGCAGGAACTGGGCACCGTGCTGGTGCTGCGCAATACCCGCCGCGTGGCGCTCACCGAAAGCGGCCAGCGCCTGGCCGCGCACGCCACCCGCCTGCGCGAACTGCTGGACAGCGTGCGTCACGACATCGAACAGGCGCGCGACAGCGTGGAAGGCGTGCTGCGCATCGGCTGCTCCGCCGGCCTCGCGCAACAGCTGCTGGGGCCGCTGCTGGCGGAGATGGCGATGCTGTACCCGGCGCTGCGCATCGAGCTGAAAGTGGAAAACCGCATCCAGGACCCGGTCGGCGAGGGGCTGGATTTTACCCTACGCACGCGCAATGTCCACGACGACCGGCTGGTGGCGCGCCCGGTGGGACTGGTGTGGGAGGCGCTGTACGCCAGCCCGGCCTACCTTGCGCAGCACCCGGCGCCGGCCAGCACCGAACAGCTGCACCAGCACCGCCTGATCAGCAATGCCTACTACGGCAAGCAGGGCAGCGAATGGCGGCTGGCCTGCGACGACACCAGCGCCACCCTCAACATCTGTCCGTCGCTAGTGGTGGACCAGTACGCAGTGGTGTCCAGCATCATCCAGGCCGGGCACGGCATCGGCCTGTTGCCCAGCTACATGGCCAAGCCGCTGCTGGAAAAAGGCGACATCGTCGCGGTGCTGCCGCAGTGGCGCGCCGCCGGCTGGCCGGTGTTCCTGGTGTTTGCCTACCACCAGCCGATGCCGCGCAAGCACCAGGCCTTCATCTCCTTCATCATCCCGCGGCTGCAGGCGGCGCTGGACGGGATTTGACCCAGACCAAGGTTGGCCGCAAGGCGTACTGCTACAGTCGGCCCCGATTTTATTCAGTACAAGAGGCTAAACATGGTCGAACAAGCTGATCTGTTCATCGTCGGTGGCGGCATGGTCGGGGCGGCACTGGCCGCGGCGCTGGCCGACAGCGGCCGCCGCATCGTGGTGCTGGAGCAACAGGCGCCTGCCGCCTTCGATCCGGCCAGCGCGCCGGACTTGCGCGTGTCCGCCATCAGCCCGGCATCGCGGCAACTGCTGTCCGCCATCGGCGCCTGGCCGTATATCGAGGCGATGCGCAGCGCGCCGTACCAGCGCATGCTGGTGTGGGAAAACGACGAGCGCGAGGGCACGCTGTTCGATGCCGCCGAGCTGGGCGAGGCGGAACTGGGCCACATCATCGAGAACCGCATCGTGCAGCTGGCCTGCCAGCAGGCGCTGGCGCAGCATGACAATATCGAGCTGATCTGCCCCGACCTGCTGCAATCGCTGAGCGAACAGGGTGATCACTGCCTGGTGACGCTGGGCAGCGGTCGCCAGTTTGCCGCCAGGCTGGTGGTCGCTGCCGACGGCGCCCAGTCCGCCGCGCGCCGGCTGGCCGGCATCGGCATCAACAGTCACGACTACCCGATGCACGCCTTTGTCGCCACCTTCGCCATCGAGGGCGGCGAACGCGACATCACCTGGCAGCAATTCACCGCCAACGGCCCACAATCGCTGCTGCCGTTGCCCGGCGACTACGCCTCCCTGGTGTGGTATCACCAGCCGGCACGGGTACGCGAGCTGGAAACCCTCAGCGAAGCGGCACTGATCGCCGCCTTCCAGCGCAAATTCCCCGCCCGGCTACCGGTGCTGCGCCAGCTGGTCAGCCGCGGCAGCTTCGCCCTCACCCGCCGCCACGCGCAGCACTACCATCGCGGCCGCGTGGTGCTGGCCGGCGACGCTGCACACACCATCCACCCGCTGGCAGGACAGGGCGTCAACCTCGGCTTCCAGGATGTGCAGGCGCTGTCCGCGCTGCTGCACGAGGCCTTCCGCCTGGGGCAGGACCCGGCGGATCCGGCACTACTGCAACGCTACCAGCGCCAGCGCATGCTGCCCAACCACGCCATGCAGCGGCTGATGGATGCCTTCTGCTACGGCTTCGGCAACAGCGCCCCGCCGCTGCGCCTACTGCGCAATCTGGCGCTGAAGCTGGCCAACCGCCCCGGCAGGCTGAAACAGGAGGTGGTGCGCTACGCTCTGGGCCTATCACCGCTGGCACGCGGCCTGCGCATCGCCCTGCCCGGCAAATGAGCAACCCGCTGCGGCCAACCCAGGCCGCAGCGCATCAACGCCACCGCATGGTGGCCGCAGCCAAACAAAAAGCCCTTTGACGAATCAAAGGGCTTTTTTCAACAAGACAACCAGACTGAATTACTTCAGTTTGATTTCCTTGTACAGAACATGCTTGCGAGCAACGGGATCAAACTTTTTGATCTCCATTTTCTCAGGCATCGTACGCTTGTTCTTGGTGGTAGTGTAGAAATGACCGGTACCTGCGGTCGATTCCAGCTTGATCTTGTCGCGCATGGCTATTCCTTATTGTCGATTTCGTCGGTCGAAAAATTACAGCTCGCCGCGAGCACGCAGGTCGGCCAGAACGGCGTCGATGCCTACCTTATCGATGGTACGCAGTGCTGCGTTAGAAATACGCAGACGCACCCAACGATTTTCGCTCTCTACCCAGAACTTGCGATATTGCAGGTTAGGCAGAAAACGACGCTTAGTCTTGTTATTGGCGTGGGACACATTGTTCCCGGTCATCGGACGCTTGCCGGTGACTTTGCAAACACGCGCCATGGTTCATCACTCCCAAAAGCCGGTAAAAGGTAAACTTATACCATATTAAGAAGCCATTCGACAAGACGGTGCCCTGCCGGTGATGGAACCCGACAGTATCACCCGCCATGCTAGAGCGGCCAAAAGAATCCGCAATAATACAACAAGGCTCCGGCGCACGCACGCTTTAATTGTCATGAAGCGCGGCGGCGGCGGGCAACTGTGGCTTGCATCACGAAAACCCGCGCCGCCCGCCCGGCGTGCCGCCGGCAAGTAATTGCGGGCAAACGGCAAACAGTCGCGCATTGCCCATTCAAAAAAGTGCGACTTTCGGTTAAAATCACAGATTCCAACAGAGTTGCATTCCCATGACCAAGTACATCTTCGTAACCGGCGGTGTGGTGTCCTCCCTCGGCAAGGGCATCGCCGCTGCGTCCATCGCCGCTATCCTTGAGTCTCGCGGGCTTAAAGTCACCATGCTGAAGCTCGACCCTTACATCAACGTCGATCCGGGCACCATGAGCCCGTTCCAGCACGGCGAAGTCTTCGTGACCGAAGACGGTGCGGAAACCGACCTGGATCTGGGTCACTACGAGCGCTTCATCAAAGCCAAGATGAAGAAAAGCAACAACTTCACCACCGGCCAGATCTACGAGTCGGTAATCACCAAGGAACGCCGTGGTGACTACCTCGGTGGCACCGTGCAGGTGATTCCGCACATTACCGACGAGATCAAGCTGAAGGTACGCGAAGGCGCCGGTGACGTGGACGTGGCCATCGTGGAAATCGGCGGCACTGTCGGCGACATCGAATCGCTGCCGTTCCTGGAAGCGATTCGTCAGATGCGCTCCAACCACGGTCGCAAGAACACCCTGTTCGTGCACCTCTCCTACGTGCCTTATATCGCCACCGCCGGCGAGATCAAGACCAAGCCGACGCAGCACTCGGTGAAGGAGATGCGCGAAATCGGCATCCAGCCGGACATCCTGTTGTGCCGCATGGACCGCGAACTGCCGGAAGACGAAAAGCGCAAGATCGCGCTGTTCTGCAACGTGGAAGAGAACGCGGTGATCGGCTGCTACGACGCCGACTCGATCTACAAGGTACCGGGCATGCTGCACGCGCAGGGTATCGACGACATCATCTGCGAACAGCTGCAGCTGGAGCTGCCGAAGGCGGACCTGTCGGTGTGGAACGGCATCATCGACGCCATCGAGCACCCGCAGCACGCGGTCAACATCGCCATGGTCGGCAAGTATGTCGACCTGACCGAATCGTACAAGTCGCTGACCGAGGCACTGAAACACGCCGGCGTGCACACCCGCACCAACGTCAACATCATCTACGTCGACTCGGAAGAAATCGAGCGTGACGGCGCCGAATCGCTGAAGGACATGGACGCGATCCTGGTACCGGGCGGCTTCGGCAAGCGCGGCGTGGAAGGCAAGATCAAGGCGGTGAAATTTGCCCGCGAAAACAACATCCCCTACCTCGGCATCTGCCTGGGGATGCAGATCGCGCTGATCGAGTACGCCCGTGACGTAGCCGGCATGGCTGGCGCCAACTCCACCGAATTCGACCTCGAAACCGACTACCCGGTGGTGGCACTGATCGACGAGTGGGTCAACCACGACGGCAAGATCGAAACCCGCGACGAGAACTCCAACCTCGGCGGCACCATGCGTCTGGGCAGCCAGCAGTGCGAGCTGGCCGCCGGTTCGCTGGCGGCACGCGTGTACGGCAACACCGAGATCACCGAGCGTCACCGTCACCGCTACGAAGTCAACAACCACTACGTTGGTCGCCTGCAGGAAGCCGGTCTCACCATCAGCGGCCTGTCCGCCGGCCACGAAAAGCTGGTGGAAACCATCGAGCTGGGCAACCACCGCTGGTTCTTCGCCTGCCAGTTCCATCCGGAATTCACTTCCACCCCGCGTGACGGCCACCCGCTGTTCATCGCCTACGTCAAAGCGGCGCTCGCCTACCAGGCTGATACAGCCAAGGCTTGATGCCATCCAGGGTTGGCCGCAGCACTGCGGCCAACCCTGTTTCCAGCTGAAGGACACACACCATGAAACTCGCCGGATTCGAAGTCGGTCTTGACCACCCGCTGTTCCTGATCGCCGGTCCCTGCGTGATCGAGAGCGAACAGATGGCGCTGGATACCGCCGGTCAGCTGAAGGAAATCACCAGCGAACTGGGCATCAACTTCATCTACAAGTCCAGTTTCGACAAGGCCAACCGTTCCTCCGGCAAGTCGTTCCGCGGCTTCGGCATGGAAGAAGGCCTGCGCATCCTGGCCGAAGTACGCCGCCAGATCGGTGTGCCGGTGCTGACCGACGTGCACACCGAGGAACAGGTGCCGCACGTCGCCGCCGTCGTCGACGTGCTGCAGACCCCGGCCTTCCTCGCGCGCCAGACCGACTTCATCCGCGCCGTCGCCGTGTGCGGCAAGCCGGTGAACATCAAGAAGGGCCAATTCATGGCGCCGGGCGACATGAAGCACGTGACCAACAAGGCACGCGAAGCCGCGCTGGAAGCCGGCCTCGATCCGGACAGCTTCATGGCCTGCGAACGCGGCGCCTCCTTCGGCTACAACAACCTGGTGTCCGACATGCGCTCGCTAGCGATCATGCGCGAAACCGGCTGCCCGGTGGTGTACGACGCCACCCACTCGGTACAGCTGCCCGGCGGCCAAGGCACCAGCTCCGGCGGCCAGCGCGAATTCGTGCCGGTACTGGCGCGCGCCGCGGTGGCCACCGGCATCGCCGGCCTGTTCATGGAGACCCATCCGGACCCGGCCAAGGCAATGTCCGACGGCCCCAACGCCTGGCCGCTGCCGCGCATGAAAGAGCTGCTGCACACGCTCAAGCAGATCGATGCGCTGGTCAAGGGCCAGCCGTTTGCCGAACAAACGCTGTAACAGGTTGATTTCACGGCCAACCTGTTGCAAGGTTGGCCGCACCGTATTCCGGTTTGACTAACCTAGACCCCTTGAAGGAAACATTCATGAGTTCGATCATCGACGTGATTGCCCGCGAAATCCTCGATTCCCGTGGCAACCCGACAGTTGAAGCCGACGTCTTGCTGGACTCCGGCGTGATGGGCCGCGCTGCTGTACCGTCCGGCGCCTCCACCGGCGAGAAGGAAGCACTGGAACTGCGCGATGGCGACAAAGGCCGCTACCTCGGCAAGGGCGTGCTCAAGGCCGTGGAAAACATCAACACCGAAATCTGCGAAGCCATCATCGGCCTCGACGCTTCCGACCAGGCCTTCATCGACAAGACCCTGATCGAGCTGGACGGCACCGAAACCAAGTCCCGCCTTGGCGCCAACGCCATGCTGGCGGTATCGATGGCCGTGGCCCGCGCCGCTGCCGAAGACGCCGGCCTGCCGCTGTACCGCTACCTCGGCGGTGCCGGCCCGATGGCACTGCCAGTACCGATGATGAACGTGATCAACGGTGGCGCGCACGCCAACAACACCCTCGACATCCAGGAATTCATGATCCTGCCGGTCGGCGCAGCCACCTTCCGCGAAGCACTGCGCTGCGGCGCCGAGATCTTCCACGCGCTGAAGAAGCTGTGCGACAGCAAGGGCTACGCCACCACCGTCGGTGACGAAGGCGGCTTTGCACCCAACCTGACCAGCCACGAAGAAGCGATCACGCTGATTCTGGAAGCCATCGACACCGCCGGTTATGTGGCCGGCCAGGACGTGATGCTGGCACTGGACTGCGCCTCCAGCGAATTCTACAAGGACGGCAAGTACCACCTGACCGCCGAAGGCCTGTCGCTGTCCTCCGAGCAGTTCACCGACTACCTGGAAACGCTGGCCAACAAGTACCCGATCATCTCGATCGAGGACGGCATGAGCGAGCACGACTGGGACGGCTGGAAGATCCTGACAGAGCGCCTGGGCGACCGCGTGCAGCTGGTCGGCGACGACCTGTTCGTCACCAACCCGGCGATCCTGGCCAAAGGCATCGAAGGCGGCCTCGCCAACTCGCTGCTGGTGAAGGTGAACCAGATCGGTACCCTGTCGGAAACGCTGAAAGCCGTCGACCTGGCCAAGCGCTCGCGCTACACCAGCGTGATGAGCCACCGCTCCGGCGAAACCGAAGACAGCACCATCGCCGACCTGGCCGTGGCCACCAACTGCATGCAGATCAAGACCGGCTCGCTGTCGCGTTCCGACCGCATGGCCAAGTACAACCAGCTGCTGCGTATCGAAGAAGAGCTGGGTGATGCCGCCTGGTACCCGGGCCGTGCCGCCTTCTACCACCTGAAATAAGCAATGCGCTGGCTGACCCTGACGCTGATTGTCCTGATCGCTGCCCTGCAATGGCCACTCTGGCTAGGCAAGGGCAGCTGGCTCAGGGTCTGGCAACTCGACTCCCAGGTCGAGGAACAACGTGCGGCCAACGCAGTCCTGGTTGGCCGCAACGCCGCACTCGACGCCGAAGTGCGTGACCTGAAGCAAGGTTCTGCCGCAATCGAAGAGCGTGCGCGTAATGAACTTGGTATGATCCGGAACAACGAGGTGTTTTTCCAGCTACTGGACAATAGCACCGCCTCGGAGACGCCATAACCGCATCGGTTCTGACCTTCACTGCAGGCTCAAAAAAACATAATGGCTGCTCATAAAAGCTCCCGGGTCTGGTCCATGACGACGCACAATCCAATCGACACCGCGCGCGAGACGCTGAAACAGCTGACTCTGCGCAAACTCCTCCCGACACCGGACAATTTCGAACGCGTTTACAGCGAAATCATGGGCGTGCCGGCCGAGGCCCGCACCAACAAGCTGGCCGACCTGCTGCTGCGCGCTTACGAAAGCCTCCCGGCGGAAGAAGCGAGCAGCAAGATTGCCATCGCCAAGCTGCGCCGTGCCATCGACGATGAAAAATGGGAGCTGGTACCACAGCTGACGCTGGAGCTGGCCGAACTCAACGGCCGCAACCGCCAGCTGGCGCAAAACTGGGGCAGCCTGATCCAGGACCTGATGAAGGCCTGGGAAATCCGCAATCCGGCCCTGAGCCAGAACTACAAGCAGTCGGCACTGGAACGGGTACTGCTGTCCTTCGGCAACACCCCGGACGAACTCAACGAAAAGCTGCACAACCTGGTGAAAAGCTGGCTGCAGCCGGCAACCAGCCAGGCCGCGCAAGTGGATGCCGACACCCCGCTCGCCGGCAGCGCGCCGGAGCCTAGCCCGGCAGCCGCCAGCGACGAGGCGGACGACGGCGACCGCTGCCAGGTGTGGAAGGATGTCTTCGACTACACCCTCAAGTTCGGCATCGAGCCGCGACTGGTGCACTACCCGGAACTGTCGCAGCACTTCAGCGACACCCGCAGCGCGCTGGGCAGCATCCACAACAGCCACGATGTCGACAATTTCTTCCCGCAGCTGCGCAGCTTCCTGATCCGCCTCGAGCTGCAGTCGCAGGACGACGAACGGCTGGTCACCGGCCTGTCCAACCTGATGCAGCTGATGCTGCAGAATGTCGCCGAGCTGAACCAGTCCGACAGCTATCTGCTCGGCCAGATCAGCGGCCTGCAGCAGATCCTGGCGCAGCCGAACATTTCGATCCAGCACATCTACCAGCTGGAAGCCAGCCTCAAGGAAGTGATCCACAAGCAGGGTACGCTGAAACACTCGCTGGACGAGGCCACCAGCTCGCTGCGCGCGCTGCTGGACACCTTCCTCGACAAGCTGTCGCTGATGAGCAACAGCACCGGCGACTTCCAGCAACGACTGCACAGCCACAGCGAGAGCATCCGCGGCACTCAGGACGTCAACCAGCTGAACGACATCCTGCAACTGCTGCTGAGCGATACCGCCAACATGCAGACCAACCTCAGCGAATCACACGGCGAACTGCTGGCGGCCCGCAACGAGGTGCACAGCGCGCAGCAGCGCATCAGCGAGCTGGAACACGCGCTGGAAGCGGCCAGTGCCAAGATCAAGGAAGACCAGCTCACCGGCGCCTACAACCGCCGCGGCCTGGAAGAACACTTCGAGCGCGAGATCAGCCGCGCCAAGCGCAGCGGCCAGCCGCTGTCGGTGGCGCTGATCGACGTCGACAACTTCAAACAGCTGAACGACCGTTACGGCCACCTTACCGGTGACGACGTGCTGAAGTATCTGGTGGAGCTGATGCACCGCTCGATGCGCAGCTCCGACATCGTCGCCCGCTTCGGCGGCGAGGAGTTCGTGGTGCTGCTACCGGACACCGGCATCAACGAGGCGGTCGAGCTGGTGCAACGCCTGCAGCGCGAGCTGACCAAGAACTTCTACCTCGCCAACCAGGATAGGCTGGTGGTGACCTTCAGCGCCGGTGTCGCGCTGTGGCATCTCGGCGAGTGCGATACCGACGTGATCGAACGCGCCGACAGCGCCATGTACCGCGCCAAGCTGGCAGGCAAGAACCGCACCCTATCGGCGGAAACGCCCTAGCCCTGCCTGACGGGCGGCCGCGCCAGTGCCAGCCGCCCTGCTCATCCTCCGTCGCGCCCCCCCCGCCCCTGACTACGCACCCCAATCGCGGACCCGTCCCCCCAAGGTTGGCCGCAAGCCGGCGCCGCTAGTCCCAGTAGCCGGGGCTGCTGTAGCGGGCCTTTAGGTGGTCGATGAACAGCCGTACCCGCCCGGGCAGGAAACGCCGCTGCGGCACCACCGCGTACACCGGGTAATCCGGCGACGAAAAGCGTTCCAGCACCGTCACCAGCCGGCCATCGGACAGGTCGTCCTTCACCTCCCACAGCGAACGCCACGCCAGCCCCAGCCCGGCCAGCGCCCAGTCGTGCAGTACCGCGCCGTCATTGCACTCCAGCACGCCGCGCACGCGCAGGTTGAGCAGCTCGCCGTCGACCTTGAAGGTCCAGCCGCGGCTCTGGCTTTCGCCCAGCGACAGGCAGTTGTGGCCGGCCAGGTCCTCCAGCGTGCGCGGGATGCCGTGCCGTGCCAGGTAGGCCGGTGCCGCCACCACCACGCGCCGGTTTTCCGCCAGCCGCACCGCCACCAGCGAGGAATCGGCGAGATCGGAAATGCGGATGGCGCAGTCGATGCGGTCGCGCGCCAGATCCACCAGCCGGTCGGACAGGTCCAGCGTGACGCGCAGATCGGGATGCGCCTGCTGGAAGGAGGCGATGTGCGGCGCGACGTGGCGGCGGCCAAAACCGGCCGGCGCCGACAGCCGCAGGTGGCCGCGGGCACGACCGCTGCCGGAGGCCACCGCCGCCTCGGCCTCGGCCAGCTCGGCCAGGATGCGCTGGCAGTCCTCGAAAAAGGCAGTGCCCTCCTGCGTCAGCGTCACGCTGCGCGTGGTGCGTACCAGCAGCTTGACGCCCAGCCGCTCTTCCAGCGCATCCAGCCGCCGGCCTATCATCGCCGCCACCACCCCCTCCTGCCGAGCCGCCGCCGACAGGCTGCCCAGATTGACCACCGCGACAAAGGTTTCCATCTGCTTCAGCACCGGCATTACCTCACAAAAAGTAAAATATGTTTCGCGATATTACCGGATTTTCCCACACTGCCACATGCTAAACTGCCACCACAAAGCAAGCAGTTGCTAAGCAAGATCGCAAATAAAAACAGAAACTTGCCGCCACCACCCGACAAGCACAGGAGAGAACATCCATGACGCAGGCACTGCCGCAAGGCGTGGACATCAACGCCCCGGTCACCGGCTCGTTTGCCAGCATCCTTACCCCCGAGGCGCTGGCCTTGGTCGCCGCCTTGCACCGCCGCTTCGAGCCGCAACGCCGCGAGCTGATGCAGCGCCGCCAGCAGCGCCAGGCCAGCCTCGATGCCGGTGCCCTGCCCGACTTCCTGCCGGAAACCGCCGCCATCCGCCAGGGCGACTGGCAGATCGCGCCGCTGCCGGCCGACCTGCACGACCGCCGCGTCGAGATTACCGGCCCCGCCGAGCGCAAGGTAATGATCAACGCGCTAAACTCCGGCGCCAGCGTGTTCATGGTCGATTTCGAGGATGCCCAATGCCCGAGCTGGGACAACCAGCTGCAGGGCCAGATCAACCTGCGCGACGCCTGGCGCAAGACGCTGGCTTACCACGGCCACGACGGCCGCCACTACCGCCTCAATGACGACATCGCCACGCTGATGGTGCGCCCGCGCGGCTGGCACCTGCCGGAAAAACACCTGCTGGTCGACGGCCAGATGGTCAACGGCGGCCTGTTCGATTTCGCGCTGTCGTACTTTCATAGTGCCGCCGCCCTGCACAAGGTTGGCCGTGCGCCCTACTACTACCTGCCCAAGCTGGAGTCGCACCTTGAGGCACGGCTGTGGAACGATATTTTCATCTACGCCCAAGAGCTGCTGCAGCTGCCGCGCGGCAGCATCAAGGCCACCGCGATGATCGAGAACATCCTCGCCGCCTTCGAGATGGACGAAATCCTGTACGAGCTGCGCGAGCACAGCGCCGGACTCAATGCCGGCCGCTGGGACTACATCTTCAGCTGCATCAAGCACTTCCGCCACAATCGCGAGTTCTGTCTTGCCGACCGTGAGCGCATCACCATGCGCGTGCCCTTCATGCGCTCCTATACCCTGCAGCTGATCAAGACCTGCCACCAGCGCGGCGCGCCGGCCATCGGCGGCATGTCGGCGCTGATCCCGATCAAGCACGACCCCAGCAGCAACGAGCTGGCGCTGGCCGAAATCCGCGCCGAAAAGGAGCGCGACGCGCGCGACGGCTACGACGGCGGCTGGGTCGCCCATCCCGGTCTGGTGCCGCTAGCGCACGAGGCCTTCCGCAGCGTGCTGGGCAGTGCCGTCCACCAGTGGCAGCGCCAGCGCGACGACGTGCTGATCACCGCCGCCGACCTGCTCAACTTCCAGCCGGAAACGCCGATCACCGAGCACGGCCTGCGCAACAACATCAACGTCGGCATCCAGTATCTCGGCGCCTGGTTCAGCGGCAACGGCTGCGTGCCGATCCACAACCTGCTGGAAGAGGCCGCTACCGCCGAGATCGCCCGCTCGCAGATCTGGCAGTGGATACGCAGCCCGAAAGGGGTGCTGGACGACGGCCGCAAGGTGACGCTGGGACTGTTCCGCGACCTGGCCGCCGACGAGATCAACAAGCTGCGCGCCGAGTACGGCAGCCGCTGGCGCCGCCAGTTCGAGGACGCGGCGCAGCTGTTCGACCTGCTGATCAGCAGCGACGAATTCATCGACTTCCTGACCCTGCCCGGCAACGAATATCTGGACTGAGCCGCCGCCCTGCTCATTTTGATAGCAAACAGCGCCCAGGCCCCGTTATGGGGCCTTTTCATTTCGCAATGCACCAAGCGGTGGCAGATTGCTTCTCATGGATACAATATTTGAAATATTATTGCTTTGCACAAACTGAAATAAGCGATGTTTTGCAATATCATTGCGCAAAAGCTGCATTACCAAGTCAACAATACCATCCAGAACAAAGGTATCGCCATGATGAACTTCCCTCGCCGCACCGTACTGGCCGCGCTGCTGGCCGCCAGCCTCAGCCCGTTCGCCACTGCCGCCGACATGAAATCGGTCGCCGTCACCGCCATTGTGGATCACCCGGCGCTGGATGCCGCGCGCAAGGGCGTGGAAGACGAACTGAAGGCCGCCGGCTTCGAGGCCGGCAAGCAGATCAAGTACCAGTATCAGAGCGCACAGGGCAACCCGGCCACCGCAGCGCAGATCGCCCGCAAGTTCATCGGTGACGGTCCGGACGTAATCGTGGCCATCGCCACGCCGAGCGCGCAGGCCGCCGTCGCCGGCACCCGCAGCATTCCGGTGGTGTTCACCGCGGTCACCGACCCGGTCGCCGCTAAGCTGGTGAAAAGCTGGAAAGCCGGCAACGGCAACGTCACCGGCGTCTCTGACATGCTGAAGCTGTCGTCGCAGGTTGACCTGATCAGCAAGGTGAAGCCGGGCGCCAAGCGCGTTGGCATGGTGTACAGCCCGGGTGAAGTCAACTCGGTGATCGTGGCCAAGGAACTGAAGGCCGAGCTGGCCAAGCGCGGCATGACGCTGGTGGAAGCACCGGCGGCACGCACCGTGGATGTGGCCCCGGCGGCCAAGAGCCTGATCGGCAAGGTCGACGTGATCTACACCAGCACCGACAACAACGTGGTGTCGACCTACGAGTCGCTGGTCGGCGTGGCACAACAGGCCAAGATTCCGCTGGTGGCCGCCGATACCGATTCGGTGAAGCGTGGCGCCACCGCAGCGCTGGGCCAGAACTACTACGACATCGGCCGCCAGACCGGCAAGCTGGTGGTGCGTATCCTGAAGGGCGAGAAAGCCGCCGCCATCGCGCCGCAGGTCGGCGAGAAGCTGTCGCTGACGCTGAACCAGGGCGCGGCGCAGAAACAGGGCGTCACCCTGTCGCCGGCGCTGCTGAAGGAAGCCAAGGAAATCATCAAGTAATGCCAACGTTGGCCGCAGCCACCGTTGCGGCCAACCTTGTTCACCCCGCGCTCCGCGATGCCCGATTACCGATTGGCGCACAGGAGCGCTTGTTATTGCAGGTAAGCCATGACCCCAATCGCGTTGATGGGTGCCCTGGAAATCGGTCTGATCTTTGCGCTGGTGGCGCTGGGCGTGCTGATTTCCTTCCGCATCCTTGATTTCCCCGACCTTACCGCCGACGGCAGCTTCCCGCTGGGCGGCGCCGTCGCCGCCACCCTGATCGCCGGCGGCCACGACCCGTGGCTGGCCTGCGGCTTCGGCGCGCTGGCCGGCGCCGCGTCCGGCCTGGTCACCGCCTGGCTGCACGTGCGCCTCAACATCCTGCAGCTGCTGGCCAGTATCCTGGTGATGATCGCGCTGTACTCGATCAACCTGCGCATCATGGGCGCGCCCAATATGCCGCTGATCGGCTCGCCGACGGTGTTTGCCCCGTTCATCGGCGAGGCACTGGAAAACAGCTGGCTGGTGCAGCCGGCGGTGCTGGCGGTGATCATCGTCGCCGCCAAGATCGCGCTGGACCTGTTCTTTGCGTCGCAGACCGGCCTCGCGATGCGCGCCACCGGCGCCAACCCGCGCATGGCGCGCGCCCAAGGCGTGGCCACCGAGCGCATGGTGCTGTCCGGCATGGCGCTGTCCAATGCGCTGATCGCGCTGGCCGGCGCACTGTACGTGCAGACCCAGGGCGGCGCGGATGTCTCCATGGGCGTCGGTACCATCGTGGTCGGCTTGGCCGCGGTGATCATCGGCGAAACCCTGCTGCCGTCGCGCAAGCTGTGGGTGATCACGCTGGCCACCATCATCGGCGCCCTGCTCTACCGCCTGCTGATTGCGGTGGCGCTGAACGCCGACTTCATCGGCCTGCAGGCGCAGGATCTGAACCTGATCACCGCGCTGCTGGTCGGTGGCGCGCTGGTGCTGCCGCAACTGAAAGCCAAACTGCGCCGTAAAGGAGGTAAAGCATCATGATGCGCGCCGAACAGCTGTTCAAGACCTTCAACCCCGGCACCCCGATCGAGAATCCGGTGCTGCGCGGCCTGTCGCTGACCATCGAATCCGGCCAGTTCGTGACCGTGATCGGCAGTAACGGCGCCGGCAAATCCACGCTACTGAACGCCATCTCCGGCGACCTGTTCGTCGACAACGGCAGCCTGCACATCGACGAGCAGGACGTCACCCGCGTACCGGCCTGGCAGCGCGCCGGCATGGTGGCGCGCGTGTTCCAGGACCCTATGGCCGGTACCTGCGAAGGCCTCAGCATTGAGGAAAACATGGCGCTGGCGTGGCACCGTGGCCGTAGCCGCGGCTTTGGCCGCGCCATCCGCGCCGAGCAGCGCGAGCTGTTCCGCGACAAGCTGGCGATGCTGAAGCTGGGGCTGGAAAACCGCCTCGCCGACCGCATCGACCTGCTGTCCGGCGGCCAGCGCCAGGCGGTCAGCCTGCTGATGGCCTCGCTGCAACCGTCGCGCATCCTGCTGCTGGACGAGCACACTGCGGCGCTGGACCCGAAAACCGCCGCCTTCGTGCTGGAGCTGACCGACCGCATCGTGCAGGAAAACAAGCTCACCGCGATGATGGTCACCCACTCCATGCGCCAGGCGCTGGATCACGGCCACCGTACCGTGATGCTGCACCAGGGCCGCGTGGTGCTGGATGTCAGCGGCGAGCAGCGCAAGCAGATGCAGGTCAGCGACCTGCTAGCGATGTTCGAGAAGACCCGCGGCGAACAGATCGACGACGACGCGCTGCTACTGGGCTGAAGCCGGCGAGCCCTCCCGACAGCACGGCCCGCGGGCCGTGCTTTTTCATGCCGGCTCGCCCGCCGCGCGACAGCGTTACATTCAACAGCCATAATTAGCCGGTACGATTGCAACCATCACGCATCGCCACAGTCACAGCGCTGTTTTCACCGCGAAAGGCCCCATCATGTCCCTATTCCTGCGTTCTTCCCGTCCCTTGCTGCTCGGCGTCACCCTGCTGCTGAGCCAGCTGGCACCGGTCCAGGCGGCCGAGCCCGCCACCATCCTCCATCTCAGCGCCAGTGCCCAGCGCGAGTTGCCGAATGACCAGCTGAACGCAACGCTCTATATCCAGGAACGGCAGCCACAGGCAGCGCAGCTGGCCGACAAGCTGAACCGCGCCCTCAACCGAGCCAAGGCCGATGCCGCTGGCTACCCGAAAGTGACCATCAGCAGCGGCAACTACAATAGCTGGCCCAGCTACGACAAGAACGGCAAGATCAACGGCTGGCAAGGCCGCGCCGACATCCGCCTGCACAGCCGCGACTTTACTACCGCCGCCGAGCTGATCGCACAGCTGCAGAAATACATGCTGCTGGAGGGCGTGCAGTTCAGCGTTGCCGACAGCACGCGCAAGGCCACAGAGCAGACGCTGATTCCGGAGGCGATTGCCCTGCTGCAGCACCAGGCCACCGCTGCCGGCAAGGCACTGGGCAAGCCACAACAGCAGGTGCGCGAGCTGACCATCGGCGAAAGCCAGCCGAACATGCCACCGATGCTGATGCGCGCCAAGACGATGACGGCCGATGCGGTGGCCGAGGTGACTACGCCGGAATGGCAACCGGGTAAAAGCACCATCCAGCTCAATGTCAGCGGCCGCATCGAGCTGCAATAAGACCGTGTCCGGCAACGGCGAGATTGACGCTCATCCCGCCGTTGCTGATACTGCGCTTACAATATCGCACTCCCGCGAAACAAGCCGCCAAGCACACACACCATCATGAAACTGATTGCCTCACTGACCAGCCCGTTTGCCCGCAAGGTGCGCGTGGTGCTGGCCGAGAAAAAGATCGACTGCCCGCTGGAACTGGACATGCCCTGGGAGGCCGGCAGCCGGGTCGCCGAGTTCAACCCGCTGGGCAAGGTGCCGGTATTACTGCTGGACGACGGCAGCACACTGTTTGATTCCCGCGTCATCGTCGAGTATCTGGACAGCATTTCCCCGGTAGCACGGCTGTTCCCGCAGGAACGCCGCCAGCTGATCGAAGCCCGCCGCTGGGAGGCGCTGGCCGATGGCATCTGCGATGCCGCCGCCAATATCGTGATCGAACGGCGCCGCCCGCCGACACTGCAAAGCGCCGACTGGATCAACCGCCAGCACGACAAGATTATCCGCGGCTTGGCCGCCCTCGCGCACGACCTCGGCGAGCGCAACTGGTGCTGCGCCGACAGCTACGGCATTGCCGACATCAGCGTCGGTTGCTGCCTGGGCTACCTCGACTTCCGCTTTGCCGATTTCGACTGGCGCACGCTGCATCCGAACCTGGCCAGTCTGGCGCTGCGCCTGCAGCAGCGCGCCAGCTTCAGCGACACGCTGCCACCGGCGTAAGAGCGTGTTTACGATCTCGCATGCTCACGCGAGACAAGGCGAAAACGGCTGAGGAAGCGGCATTTATCTGGAGATAAACAAGCATTTCGACGCCGTTTTTAACGCCGTATCCCCCATTGAGATCAAGTTGCGGCAGCTCGTGAACAGGCCCTAAGCGGCTGGTGCCATGCAGCATGGTAATTCGGGCAATACGGTCTAAGCTTATATCAGGCATGCGCTGTCGCCTGTTATCCAGCAAGGAGAATCATCATGCGGTTGGAACAAATGAAACGCATCGCGGACATGATCGGCCTGAAGAAAAAGTCCCGTGAAGCAGTCTGCCTGATGGAGATCGACGGCATGACCGGTTATGCCGCCTCGCGCCAACTCGATATCAGTCTCTCTACCGTTTCACGCGCGCATGCGCGCTTTCGCAGTGCAATGAAGCAGCTATCCAGCTAAAGCCAGTCCGTCAAAAGCGGCCGGATGCCAGTGCGGCATCCGCCTGCTTTTTAGCTGACCTGCGATCGCTGACTGGGGCTTGTCGTCCTGTGGCACGAAAAAACTGACAAATCATGGATTTAGCGGTATAGTACTGTCTGTTTCCGTCTTGCTGGCACAGTTTTCGTACTGCTGCCGTCTGTTTTTGCCTGCCCTGCCCTACCTCGCAGGCGACACTCCCCAACACGGTTTCACATTTCTTTCCCGTTCATGCCGCTTATGAACGGGCCTTGGTGCATGGTCTGATGACCGGGCACGGAACCAGCTACCCGAAAGAATACAATGTCTAAAGAAGATATGATCGAACTGCAAGGTGTCGTTACCGAAATGCTGCCTGAATCGCGCTTTCGTGTACTGCTGGATAACGGCGTGGAAATCCTCGCCTACGGCTCCGGCAAAATGCGCATGCACCGCATCCGCGTGCTGATGGGTGACCGCGTCACCGTAGAAATGTCACCGTATGATTTGAGCAAGGGACGGATCAACTTCCGCCACCCGACAGCGCGTCCGGAAGGTGCTCCGCAGCACTACCGCCGCTGATATTGAGAATTGAACAAGGAATTTAATGAAAATCCAGGAATTGCAACCAGGTGATCGCATCACCGAACAACGTCTTGACCACACTGTTGCCTACGAAGTCATTGCCATCCGCCAGGTTGGCCGCCGCTTCATGGTGACTTTCAACTCGGCACTGGGATTGTCCAGTGCACACTATCAGGGCGATGCCTACATCGCCGCGGCCCGCTAAGCGCGCCGACTGCCACACGCTGCCAGCGCAGCGCCTACTACCGGATGGCACCCCAATAAAAAACCGCCCTGCCACTGGGCAGGACGGTTTGTAACGGGCAAGCCACTGCGGCCAACGTTGGCCGCAATGTTCCGGATCAGACAGACAACTCCAGCATCAGCTTGTTGATCCGCTTCACGAAGGTGGCCGGGTCTTCCAGTTTGCCGCCTTCCGCCAGCAATGCCTGATCGTACAGCACGTGCGCCAGGTCTTCGCGGCGGCTGTCGTCACTTTCCGCAGCCAGACGCTTGACCAGCACGTGCTCCGGATTGATCTCCAGTGTCGGCTTGCTGCCTTCCGGCACCGGCTGGCCGGCAGCCTTCAGCATGCGCTCCAGATGCGCGCTCATCTCGTGCTCGCCCACCACCAGGCAGGCCGGGCTGTCGGTCAGCCGCGCGGTGGCACGCACGTCCTTCACGCGCTCGCCCAGCGCCTTCTGCACCAGTTCCACCACCGGCTTGGCGGCTTCTTCCACCTGCTTCTGCGCTTCCTTGTCGGCGTCGTCTTCCAGCGCCCCCAGATCCAGCGCGCCCTTGGCGACAGATTGCAGCTGCTTGCCGTCGAACTCGGTCAGCGAGCCGGTCACCCACTCGTCGACGCGGTCGGTCAGCAGCAGCACTTCCACGCCCTTCTTCTTGAACACTTCCAGATGCGGACTGTTGCGCGCCGCGGACAGGCTGTCGGCGGTGATGAAGTAGATCTTGTCCTGGCCTTCCTTCATGCGGGAGGCGTAGTCGGCCAGCGACACGTCTGGCACATCGCCTTCGCTGGCGGTGGACACGAAGCGCAGCAGCTTGGCGATGCGCTCCTTGTTGCCGAAGTCTTCGCCGACGCCTTCTTTCAGCACCTGACCGAATTCCTGCCAAAACGCGGCGTACTTGTCCTTGTCGTTGGCGGCGAGGTCATCCAGCAGGCCCAGCACCTTCTTCACGCAGCCAGCGCGGATGGCGTCGATGTCTTTCGACTCCTGCAGGATCTCGCGCGACACGTTCAGCGGCAGGTCGTTACTGTCGATCACGCCGCGCACGAAGCGCAGGTACTGCGGCATCAGCTTGTTGCTGTCTTCCATGATGAACACGCGGCGCACGTACAGCTTCACGCCCTGCTTGCGGTCGCGGTCCCACATGTCGAACGGGGCGCGCGACGGGATGTACAGCAGCTCGGTGTACTCCTGGCGGCCTTCGACGCGGGCATGGCTCCACGCCAGCGGCGCGGTGAAGTCGTGCGCCACGTGCTTGTAGAACTCCTGGTACTGCTCGTCGCTGATGTCGTTCTTGCTGCGCGTCCACAGCGCGGAGGCTTCGTTGACCACTTCGAAATCGTCGCTGACGATCACTTCGCCGTTCTCGCCGTAGCTGTTGCCCTTCTTCATCTCGATCGGGATCGAGATATGGTCGGAATAGGTGCGCACGATGCGCTTCAGCGACCAGTCGTTGAGGAAGTCGTCGTTGCCATCCTTCAGGTGCAGTACGATCTCGGTGCCGCGGCCAACCTTGTCCACTGGCTCCAGGGTGAAGTCGCCCTCGCCGGCCGACTCCCAGCGCACACCTTCGCTGGCGGCGGCGCCGGCGCGGCGGGTGGTCAACGTCACCTTGTCGGCGACGATGAAGGCGGAGTAGAAGCCGACACCGAACTGTCCGATCAGGTTAGCGTCCTTCTTGGCGTCACCGGACAGCTGCTCGAAGAAGGCCTTGGTGCCGGACTTGGCGATGGTACCGATGTTGGCGATCACCTCGTCGCGGCTCATGCCGATGCCGTTGTCGGCGATGGTGATGGTCTTGGCATCCTGGTCGATGCTGATGCGGATTTTCAGCTCGGGATCATTCTCGAACAGGGCGGCATTGTTCAGCCCTTCGAAACGCAGCTTGTCGGCCGCATCGCTGGCGTTGGACACCAGCTCACGCAGGAAGATTTCCTTGTTGGAGTACAAGGAATGGATCATCAGTTTCAGCAGCTGTTTGACTTCGGTCTGAAAACCCAGGGTTTCTTTCTGTGCGCTCATGGCTATGTCTGAATGAAGAGTTGATAACAGAGGACAAGATGGCGGCAGGCGCAGATTCTTCAAGAGCCGGCCGGTGCGACCGGCCGCAGCCATGAAAAAACCCGGCACCTGTCGGTGGCCGGGTTTCGGGTTGGCGGACGCCTGCGTCAGGCGCCGGCGCCGTCCTTTTTCTCGCGCAGGCCGGGCGGCAGCGCGAACACGATGCTTTCCTCCACCCCGTTCAGCTCGCTGACGCTGGTGGCGCCGAACAGGCGGATCTGCTCGATCACCGCCTGCACCAATACCTCCGGTGCGCTGGCACCGGCGGTGACACCGACACGCTGCTTGCCGTCGAACCACGCCTGCTGCAGCAGGGTGGCGTTGTCGACCATGTAGGCGGTCACGCCGCGCAAGCCCGCCACTTCACGCAGGCGGTTGGAGTTGGAGCTGTTCGGCGAGCCGACCACGATCACGATGTCGCACTCGTCGGACAGCACCTTCACCGCATCCTGGCGATTCTGCGTGGCGTAGCAGATGTCGTCCTTCTTCGGGCTGGTAATCTGCGGGAAGCGAGCCTTCAGCGCGTTGATGATGTCGCGGGTCTCGTCCACCGACAGCGTGGTCTGGCTGACGTAAGACAGCCGCGACTCGTCCGGCAGCTGCAGCGTGGCGACATCGTCGACCGTCTCCACCAGGTACATGCCGTGCTCGACCTGGCCCATGGTGCCCTCCACCTCGGGGTGGCCCTTGTGGCCGATCATGATGATGCTCATGCCGGCTTGGTGCATGCGCTTGACCTCGACGTGCACCTTGGTCACCAGCGGACAGGTGGCGTCGTACACCGTCAGGCCGCGGGCTTCCGCCTCCTGGCGCACCGATTGCGGCACTCCGTGCGCCGAGTAGATCAGGGTGGCGCCGGGCGGCACGTCCTGCAGCTCCTCGATGAAGATGGCGCCCTTGTCGCGCAGGTTGTCGACCACGAAGCGGTTGTGCACCACCTCGTGGCGGACATAGATCGGGGCGCCGTAGATTTCCAGCGCACGCTCGACGATGGCGATGGCACGGTCGACGCCGGCGCAGAAACCGCGCGGGTTGGCCAGCATGATGGTCTTCGTCATCGGGTATCCTTCAGTAGCTAAAAGGTTGGCCGCAAGGCTGCGGCCAACGTTGTCGTCATGGTTGCGGGTGGCGGAAGCTGTCGATCACCATCAGCACGGCACCGACACAGATGAAACTGTCGGCGAGGTTGAACGCCGGGTAGTACCAGCTGTTGTAGTAGTGCACCTGGATGAAATCGATGACGTGGCCGTGCAGCAGGCGGTCGATCACATTGCCCAGCGCGCCGCCGATGATGAACGACGCCGCCAGGCTCATCACCGTGCTGAAGCGCCCTTTCACCATCTGCCAGCCCAGCCAGCCGGAGACGGCGAAGGCCAGCGCGGTGAAGAAGAACTTCTGCCAGCCCCCGGCATCGGCGAGGAAGCTGAACGCCGCTCCCGGGTTATACAGCAGGGTGAAGCCGAAATAACCCGGGATCACCGCACGGTACTCGCCGAACTGGTAAGTGGAATTGAAATGGATCTTGCTGAGCTGGTCGATCACGATGATCAGCAGCGCCAGCGCGAACCACTTCAGGCTGTCACGCAGGGCCGTGGCCGGCCCTGCCGTTTGCAGTTCAACGTCAGGCGTGGACACGGGCCTCACCTTTACCATCGATGTTGTCGACGCAACGGCCGCAGACATTGCCGTGACCGGCATGGCTGCCGACGTCGCTGCGGTAGTGCCAGCAACGGTCGCACTTGGCATGCGCCGACGGCGTGACGGTGATGCTCAGCGCGGTACCTTCGCTGACGCTGACGCGCGACACCATCAGTACGAACTTGAGATCGTCGCCGAGGCTGGCCAGCAGCGGGAACAGCACTTCGTCGGCCACGACATCGACCTCGGCCTGCAGCGCGGAGCCGAGCTGCTCGGCACTGCGCAGCGCCTCGATATCCTTGTTCAGCTGCGCGCGGAAGGCGCGGATGGCCTGCCACTTGCCGACCAGGTCCGCTTCCTGCTGTTCGCCGGTGAGCGGGAACTCGTGCCACACGTGGAACAGCGGTGACTCCTCGTCGCTGCCGACCAGCACTTCCCACGCCTCGTCGGAGGTGAAGCACAGGATAGGCGACACCAGCAGCAGCAGGCTGCGGGTGATGTGGTACAGCGCGGTCTGTGCACTGCGGCGCGCGTGGCTGTTGCCCTTGGTGGTGTACAGGCGGTCCTTGAGGATGTCGAGGTAGAAGGCGCCCAGGTCCTCGGAGCAGTAGTTGACGATTTCCTGCACCGCGTGGTGGAAGGCGTAACGCGGATACAGCTCGCCGGTCACCTTCTCCTGCATTTCCTTGGCCATCAGCAGCGCGTAGCGGTCGATCTCCAGCAGGTTGCCGAACGGCACCGCGTGCTCCATCGGATCGAAGTCCGACAGGTTGGCCAGCAGGAAGCGGAAGGTATTGCGCAGGCGGCGGTAGCTCTCGGTGACGCGCTTGAGGATCTCGTCGGAGATCGCCAGCTCGCCGGAGTAGTCGGTGGACGCCACCCACAGGCGCAGGATGTCGGCGCCCAGGCTGTCGTTGACCTTCTGTGGCGCAACCACGTTGCCCTTGGACTTGGACATCTTCAGGCCCTTGCCGTCGACCACGAAGCCGTGGGTCAGCAATTGCTGGTACGGCGCACGGCCGATGGTGGCGCAGCCGGTAAGCAGCGACGACTGGAACCAGCCGCGGTGCTGGTCGGAGCCTTCCAGGTACAGGTCGGCCGGCCACGCCAGTTCCGGACGCTGTTTCAGCACCGCGAAGTGGGTGGAGCCGGAGTCGAACCATACGTCGAGCGTGTCGCTGAGCTTGCGGTAGTTGGCCGCATCGTCGCCCAGCAGTTCGGCGGCATCTAGGCTGAACCAGGCTTCGATACCCTGCTGCTCGATACGCAGCGCCACCTGTTCCAGCAGCGAGGCGGAGTCCGGATGCAGCTCGCCGCTTTCCTTGTGCACGAAGAAGGTCATCGGCACGCCCCAGTTACGCTGGCGCGACACGCACCAGTCCGGGCGGTTGCTGATCATCGCTTCCAGACGGGCACGGCCCCAGGCCGGGAAGAATTCGGTGCTGTCCACCGCGTGCTTGGCACGCTCGCGCAGCACCTCGCTGTCCTTGCCGGACTTGTCCATGCCGATGAACCACTGCGCGGTGGCGCGGAAGATGATCGGGGTCTTGTGACGCCAGCAGTGCGGGTAGCTGTGCAGCAGCTTTTCCTGATGGATCAGCCCGCCCTGCTCGACCAGTGTCTCAATCACTTTCGGATTGGCTTCCCACACCGACAGGCCGGCGTACAGCTCGGTGGTGGACTTGTAGCGGCCATTGTCAGCCACCGGATTGTCCACCGGGATGCCGTACTGCTGGCCGACCTGGAAGTCTTCCAGACCGTGCGCCGGCGCGGTGTGCACCAGACCGGTACCGGCGTCGGTGGTGACGTGCTCGCCGCAGATGATCGGCACCTGACGGTCGTAGAACGGATGCTGCAGACGGATCAGTTCCAGCTTGTCGCCGCTGGTTTCCGCCAGCAGCGTGCCGTCCACGCCGTAGCGTTTGAGGGTCACTTCGGCCAGATCCTTGGCCAGGATCAGCTTGCCCTTGGCGGTGTCCAGCAGCTGGTACACCAGCTTGGCATTGACCGACACCGCCTGGTTGGCCGGCAGCGTCCACGGCGTGGTGGTCCAGATCACCGCGCAGGCATCATCCACACTGCCGGTCAGACCGAAGGCTGCGGCCAACTTGTCGCCTTCCAGCACCTTGAAGCCGACGTCGATCGCCGGCGAGGTCTTGTCTTCGTATTCGACTTCCGCCTCGGCCAGTGCCGAACCGCACTCGATGCACCAGTGCACCGGCTTCTCGCCCTTGAACAGGTAGCCGTTCTCGTAAATCTTGCCGAGGGTGCGCACGATGTCGGCCTCGGTCTTGAAATCCATGGTCAGGTACGGGTTGTCCCAGTCACCCAGCACGCCCAGACGGATGAAGTCCTTCTTCTGGCGCGCGATCTGCTCGTGCGCGTATTCGCGGCACAGTTCGCGGAACTTGGCGGCAGGAATGTCCTTGCCGTGCAGTTTTTCCACCATCAGCTCGATCGGCAGGCCGTGGCAGTCCCAGCCCGGCACGTAGGGCGCATCGAAGCCGGACAGCGTCTTGGAGCGGACGATGATGTCCTTCAGCACCTTGTTGACGGCATGACCGATATGAATGTCGCCGTTGGCGTACGGTGGGCCGTCGTGCAGGATGAACTTGGGACGGCCGGCAGCGACTTTACGCAGTTTCTGGTAGCGCTGCTGTTCGGTCCAGCGCTTGAGCCAAGCGGGTTCACGTTTGGCCAGATCACCCCGCATCGGGAACGGGGTATCCAGCAGGTTTACGGTCTTGCGATAGTCGATGCTCATGCCTGATCTCGTTGCAAACTGGTCAAATAGGTTTTGGCGCTGGCGGCGTCGCGTTCAATCTGCGCCACCAGCTCGTTCAAATCATCATAACGCGCTTCATCGCGCAATTTTTTCAGAAAGTGCACCGAAACACGCTGGCCATACAGATCACCGTGAAAATCGAACAAATGCACTTCCAGCTTGTAGTGCTGGCTGTCGGTGACCGTCGGGTTCTTGCCGAGGCTGGCCACACCGCCGAGCCGCCCCTGCGGCGTATCGACTTCCACCACGAATACCCCCTGCAGCGCCGGGCGCAGATGCGGCAGGTGCACGTTGGCGGTCGGGAAACCGATGGTGCGCCCCAGTTTCTGGCCGTGCATCACCTTGCCACTGATCTGGTACGGCCGTCCGAGTAATTCGGCCGCGCGTTGCAGGTCACCGGCGGCCAGGGTATCGCGCACCAGGGTACTGGAAGCGCGCTCGCCGGCCACCAGCACCGACGGCATCGCTTCGGTGACGAAATCGGGACAGGCGCTGAGCAGCTCGAAATTGCCCTTGCGGTCGGCACCGAACTGGAAATCATCGCCGATCAGCAGGTAACGGGTCTGCAATTGCTGCAGCAACACTTCGCGCATGAACAACTCGGCCGGCATGCGCGAAAAGGCGTGGTTGAAGCGGTAGACAAACACATAGTCGACCCGTTCTTCCTCCGCCAGGAATTGCAGCTTGTCGCGCAGTACCGACAACCGTGCCGGTGGCTGGCTGCGGGCGAAGAATTCGCGCGGATGCGGCTCGAAAGTCAGCAGCGCGGTGGGTAAGCCACGGGCGGCAGCCTCGTGCCGCAAGCGGGCCAACATCTTCTGATGGCCGAGGTGGACACCGTCGAAGTTACCGATGGTCAGCGCACAGGGCAACAAGTCATGGCGACGCGGGTCGCCCAGAAACGCTCGCATGGACAGTCGTGCTCGAAAAGAAACAAACGGTGATTTTAACCAGCCACCCTGAGCCGCGCCAGCCCAAAGCCAAAAAACAAAAGCCCCGGCAGGAGCCGGGGCTTTCTGGCAAGAAGCGAGACTTACATCTTCACTTCTTTGGCAGTTTCTACAGTCACTTCGAAGCGACGATCCGGCTCCATGCAGGCGATGCGCTGGTTGCGAGCCTTGATCTTCGAGCACTGCTCGGTCATCTTGGCTTGCGATTCGCCAGCGCCGGAAGCAGTGATCTTCTCGGCAGGGATGCCACCGGCAACCAGGTAGTCCTTCACGGCATTGGCACGACGCTCGGACAGCTTCTGGTTGTAGGCTTCGGCGCCCATGGAGTCAGTGTGGCCAACGATGGCAACCGACTTCAGGTACTTGTCGCCCTTCAGTTCCGCAACCACGCCGTCCAGCGCCGCGTTGCCGGAAGTGATCACGGTCTTGTCGAAGGCGAACAGGCCGGCAGCCGACAGGGAGAAGGACTTGATCTGGGAAACTACTGGCGCAGGAGCCGGAGCAACAGGTGCTACCGCAACTGGCTTAGGAGCTTCCTTGTCGCCGCACTCAACCAGACCGTTGGCTTCCTTGTTGAAGTAGCCGTCTTTCCAGCATTCGCCGTAGGCGTTGCGAGCCACGTTATCCAGCACGCCGTCAGTCGCGTAGCCGGCCTTGGCAGCGAAAGCGCCGCTGGACAGCATCATGGCAACAACCAGTGCGCTCAGTTTGATCGATTTATTCATAGCATTTCCTCTTTGTTGGATAAGTCTACCAGCTTCGCAAAACTGCTCATGACAAGCACAGCACGTCAAGCTTTAAGACAAACGCGAAATTCATCCGTTGCCAGATAGTTGGAGTGACTATAGGTAGTCGATCACCACCATGTCAACTTTAGCTCAATGGAATGCGACAAAAAAAGCAACACAAAAGCGGACCATTCTATCGAAACACCACACTTTCAGTTGCTAACAAGCAACAATTTAGCGCTGAGTGCGTCTTTTAAACAACGGCTCCGGCTGCAGTACGGTGGCCTGGTACTGGTCGCTGAAATCGCGCAGGCCATCCAGTGCCGCCTCGGCCGGACGGTCGTCGCGGATCGCGAACACGGTGAAACCGACCCGCGCCAGGTACGCCAGCTGATCGCGCTGCACGTCGCCAATGGCGCGCAGCTCTCCCTGATAACCGTAGCGCTCACGCAGCAATCGGGCAAGGCTATAGCCACGGCCATCGGTAAAGGCGGGGAAGTCGATGGCAATCAGCGGCAGCTGCGCCAGCACCGGCCGCAGCAGGCTCAGGTCGGCATCCGGTGCCAGCCATGGCGCGGCCTGGCCGCTGCGGGCGGCCGGATCGACCGCCAGCCAAGCGGCCAGCGGCAGGATGACATCCTCCGCCGCGTCATAGCTCTCGTCCTCGCTGCGGATCAGGCGCCATGCATCTTCCGTAACCGCGTCGTTCTTAATGAGATTTTGCATACACGCGCTCCTTGAATGGCTCCAGCCCGATACGGCGTACGGTCTCGATAAAGCGTTCGCCAGCCAGGCGTTGCTCGACATACAGGTTCATGATTTTCTCGAACGCCAGCGGCACGTCGGCCTGGGCAAACGACGGCCCGATCACCTTGCCGATGGCGGTGTGGTTGCCTTGGCTGCCGCCGAGGGTGATCTGGTACCACTCTTCGCCATTTTTATCAACGCCAAGAATACCGATGTTGCCGATGTGATGATGGCCACAGGCATTCATGCAGCCGGAGAAGTTGCAGTCGATGTCGCCGAGGTCGAACAGGTAGTCGAGGTTGTCGAACTTCAACTGGATCGCTTCCGCCACCGGAATGGAACGGGCATTAGCCAGCGAGCAGAAGTCGCCGCCCGGACAGCAGATGATGTCGGTGAGCAGGCCAACGTTCGGGGTGGCGAAACCGTGCTGGCGTGCCAGCTGCCACACCTCGTACAGGTCGCTTTCCTTCACGTCCGGCAGGATCAGGTTCTGTTCGTGCGCCACGCGCAGCTCGCCAAAGCCGAAACGGTCGGCCCAGTCGGCGGCGGCGTCCATCTGCTCGGCCGTGATATCACCCGGCGGCACGCCGGTCTTCTTCAGCGACAGCACCACCGAGCGGTAGCCGGTCTGCTTGTGGCTGCGGGTATTGCGCGCCACCCACTTGGCGAACGCGGCATCGCTGACCAGCGGCACGGTGAAGGCTTCCGGGTTGGCGGCCAGCTGCTCGTAGGCTGGGTCGGTGAAGAAGCTGGCGTAGTGCGCCACGTCCTCGTCGCGCAACGTCGCCGGGCCGTCCTTCAGGTGCGCCCACTCGTCTTCCACCTTGGCGGCGAAGGCTTCCGGCGTCATCGCCTGCACCAGGATCTTGATGCGCGCCTTGTACTTGTTGTCACGACGGCCGAAGCGGTTGTACACGCGCAGCACGGCATCGAGATAGGTCAGCAGGTGGCGGGTCGGCAGGAACTCGCGGATGGTCTTGCCCACCAGCGGGGTGCGGCCAAGGCCGCCGCCGACGATGACCTTGAAGCCGACTTCACCGGCGTCGTTCTTCACTACGTGCAGGCCGATGTCGTGCACTTGGGTGGCGGCACGGTCGTCGGCGCTGCCGGAGACGGCGATCTTGAACTTGCGCGGCAGGTAGGCAAATTCCGGGTGCAGCGTGCTCCACTGGCGGATGATTTCGCAGTAGGCGCGGCCGTCGAGGTACTCGTCGGCGGCGACACCGGCAAAGGCATCGGTGGTGGTGTTGCGCACACAGTTGCCGGAGGTCTGGATCGCGTGCATCTCAACCTCGGCCAGCTCGGCAAGGATGTCGGGCACCCGCTCCAGCGCCGGCCAGTTGAACTGGATGTTCTGGCGCGTGGTCAGGTGGCCATAGCCGCGATCGTAGGTACGGGCGATGTGGGACAGCTTGCGCAGCTGGGTGCTGGACAGGTGGCCATAGGGAATGGCGACGCGCAGCATCGGTGCGTGGCGCTGCACATAGAGACCATTCATCAGCCGCAGCGGGCGGAATTCGTCTTCCGACAGCTCGCCGGCCAAGTAGCGGCGGGTCTGGTCGCGGAACTGCTCGACGCGCTCGCGCACCAGGCGGTGATCCACTTCATCGTACTTGTACATGCTTCTGTTTCCTCAAGCGGTATTGGCCGCACTGGCTGCGGCCAACCTTGTCAGGCATTCGGGCGTTTCAGCGGACTGGCCTTCACGTGCAGGCCACATTCCTTGGATTCCGGGTTTTCCCACCACCAGCGACCGGCACGGATGTCCTCGCCGACGGAAATCGGCCGGGTACAGGGCGCACAGCCGATGGACGGCACATGCTTGTCGTGCAGGCTGTTGTAGGGCACGTCGTTAGCGCGGATATATTCCCACACTTCTTTTTCGGTCCACTCGATCAGCGGGTTGAACTTCATCAGGCCGTTGTCGGCGTCGAACTCGCGATCGGTGAGATCCTGCCGCGTCGGCGACTGTTCGCGGCGCAGGCCGGTGATCCACGCCGACAGGCCACCCAGCGCGCGTTTCAGCGGCTCGATCTTGCGGATATGGCAACAGGACTTGCGCAGCTCGACGCTGTTATAAAAAGCGTTGATGCCGTTCTGGTTGACGTAGGCTTCCAGCGCCGTCGCATCCGGATAGTAAACACGGATCGGATGGCTGGGGTAGCGCTCGCCGACCTGCTGCATCAGGGTGTAGGTTTCCACCGGCAGGCGCCCGGTATCGAGGCTGAAAATGCCGATCGGCAGGTTGCGGCTGGCGATCAGGTGCATCAGCACCATGTCTTCGGCACCAAAGCTGTTGGCCAGCGCAACGGGCGCGTGGTCGCGGGCGATGGTATCGAGCAGGGCTTCGGTATGCGCTAGCTTGTCGGCAAGGCTCATCGTGGGGCCTCCATGGGCGTTCGGTCTGAAGTCTGCCATGGTAGCGAAAGCCTTTAAAGCCGAAAAGAATATTGTGTTAGTATTTAATTACTTTAGGTTTTAAGGAGCGCACGATGAAACTCCAGCAGTTACGCTATCTGGTCGAAGTCGCCAAGCAGGGCCTGAACGTGTCCGAAGCGGCCGAAAAGCTGCACACCTCGCAGCCGGGCATCTCCAAGCAGATCCGCCTGCTGGAAGACGAACTCGGCATCCAGGTGTTCATCCGCAACGGCAAGCGCGTGGTCGCGGTGTCGGAGCCGGGCAAGGAAGTGCTGCGCATCTCGGAGCGCATCCTGCGCGAGGCGCAGAACCTCAAGCGCGTCGGCGACGAATTCTCCAAGGAAGCGGAAGGTGCGCTCACCATCGCCACCACCCACACCCAGGCCCGCTACGCGCTGCCCAAGGTGATCGCCGAATTCGTGCAGCGCTACCCGAAAGTGCGGCTGTCGATCAAGCAAGGCAGCCCGACGCAGATCTGCGACATGGTGGTGTCCGGTGAGGCCGACCTCGCCATCGCCACCGAAGGCATCTCGCTATACAAGGAACTGGCGATGCTGCCCTGCTACGAGTGGAACCGCAGCATCGTGGCGCCGGACGGCCACCCGCTCCTGGCGCTGCAGCGGCCGCTGACGCTGGACGACATCGTCGCCCACCCGATCATCACCTACGACTTCGCCTTTGCCGGACGCTCCAAGATCAACCAGGCTTTCACCAGCATCGGCAAGACGCCGAACGTGGTGCTGACCGCGATCGACACCGACGTGATCAAGACCTACGTCAAGCTCGGCCTCGGCATCGGCATCATCGCCAGCATGGCGTTCGAGACCGAGCGCGACATCGGGCTGCAGGCGCGCGACGCCAGCCACCTGTTCGACGCCTCGGTGACCAAGATCGGACTGCGCAAGGACGCCTACCTGCGCGGCTACGCCTACACCTTCATCGAGCTGTTCGCGCCGCACCTGCACCGCAAGGAAGTGGACGCCGCACTGCACCACGGTGACGACGAGGAATAAGCCGCCCGCGGCCATGGCCAAAGGTTGGCCGCAATGAAAAAGGCACCCTGACGGGTGCCTTTTTTGCGGGCCGCCGTGGCGGCGAGGCTAGTGCTTACTGCGTGTCGCGGATCAGCTTGGCGAGACGGGCGACGCCTTCCTCGATGCGATCCGGCGTGGCGTGGCTGAAGTTCAGCCGCAGCCGGCCGATGCCGTCGGCCTGGTTGGCGTAGAACGGCTCGCCGGGCATGAACGCCACGTTGTGCTCGCCCAGCGCCACCTTCAGCAGCTCGCGGGTGTCGCGCGTGGTTTTCAGCTTCAGCCAGAAGAACAGGCCACCCTGCGGCACCTGCCAGTCGGCGAGATCGGCAAAGTGTTTCTCCAGCGCAGCCTGCATCGCGTCGCGGCCAACCTTGTACTTGGCCTGCAGCCCGGCCAGATGCGCCGGGTAGTTGCCACTCTTCAGCCATTCGCTGATGAACCACTGGCCCAGACGGTTGGAGTGCAGATCCACCGCCTGCTTCAGCTTCAGCAGGTAGGGCATCAGATCCGGCGAGGCGATCAGGTAGCCGATGCGCAAGCCCGGTGCCAGCGTCTTGGAGAAGGAGCCGCAGTAGATCCACGACGCCGACTTCAGGTGGGTGACCAGCGGTGCCGGAGCGTCGCCGTCGTAGGACAGCGCGCGGTACGGGTCATCCTCGATCAGCACGGTGCCGGCGGCATCGATGACCTCGGCCAGCGCCTGGCGCGTGTCCACGCTGTAACAGGCGCCGGACGGGTTCTGGAAGGTCGGGATCAGGTAGGCAAGGCGGGCCTTGCTGCTGTCCAGTGCCGCGGCCAGCGTGGCCGCCGGCAGCTGGCCGTCTACTTGCTGCACGGTGGTGATGTCGGCACCGAATAGCTTGAATACCTGCAGTGCCGCGAGATAGGTCGGGCCTTCGGTGATGATCGGTGTACCCGGATCGATGAACAGCTTGGCGGCCAGGTCCAGCGCCTGCTGCGAGCCGGACAGCACCAGCACCTGCGACGGGTCGCACTGCAGGCCGATACGGGCCGCTTCACGGGTGATCTGCTCGCGCAGTTCCGGTTCGCCCTCGCTGGTGCCGTACTGCGCCAGTGCTGGCGGTACGCCCTTGAAATCCAGTGCCGGCAGGCAATCCGCGGCCGGCAGGCCGCCGGCAAACGAGATCACTTCCGGGCGTTGTGCCGCAGCCAGGATCTCGCGGATCAGTGAACCGGACAGGCGTTCGACGCGCTCTGAAAACATGTTACTCTCCTCTGGAAGACAGGTTTTTATTAGTCAAATTGTTTGACCAACTTAACGCTTAATGACCTTTACGTCAACCATGATTTCCTTGCCAGATTCCTTTGTTTTGCGCGACGCCATGAAGGCGTTTTTTCATGCCTACCAGGCCTTTACCGACAAGCCGGACGAAATGCTGGCGCGGCGCGGCCTGGCGCGGGTGCATCACCGCATCCTGTTCTTCGTGGCACTGTATCCCGCGCTGTCGATCAAGGACCTGCTGGCCTGTCTCGACGTCACCAAACAGGCGATCAACATCCCGCTACGGCAGCTGATCGAGATGGGGCTGATCGCCACCGACACCGCCAGCCACGACAAGCGGGTGAAGGAGCTGCGCCTGACCGAGGAAGGCCGCAAGCTGGAAGAGGCACTGCACCGCGAACAGGCGCGCCTGCTGATGCAGGCATTCGCCGAGGCCGGCCAGGATGCCACCGAAGGCTGGCTCAAGGTCAACCAGGCGATGAGCCTGCTCAGCAAGTCCGACATCCCGCGCAGCTGACACGCCATGCGGCCAACGTTGGCCGCAAGCACCCTCTCCCCGCCCCTCAGGCTATGCGCTCGTAGCGCACCTCCAGAATCTCGATTTCCTCCTCGCCGTCCGGACCACGGAAGAACACCGTGTCGCCCTCGCGCGCCTTGATCAGCGTGCGCGCAATCGGCGAAATCCAGCTGATGTGGCCGCGCGCCAGATCGATCTCGTCGACGCCGACGATGCGCAGCAGCTGCTCTTTGCCGTCACCACGCTGGATCAGCACCGTGGCCGAGAAGAACACCTGGTCTGTGGCCTCGCGCAGCTCCGGATCGACCACCTCGGCGATTTCCAGCCGCTTGGTGAGAAAACGGATACGGCGGTCGATCTCGCGCAGGCGGCGCTTGCCGTACAGGTAGTCGCCGTTTTCCGAGCGGTCGCCGTTGCTGGCCGCCCAGTTCACCACCTGCGTCATGTGCGGGCGCTCGTGCTTGACCAGCTGGTTCAGCTCCTCGCGCAGGCGGTGCCAGCCGGCCGGCGTGATGTAGTTCTTGCTCGCGGCCGGCAGCCGCTGTTCCGCCGGCAGCTCGTCGTCGTGTTCGTCGTCCTGCTCGCGGGTAAAGGCTTTGCTCATGATGGAGATCCCGGAATAAAAAACGCCCCCAGCCGGAGCAGGAGGCGTTGATGGTCGGCAACAGGTTTACTTGGCCGCGTCGCCGCCGCGTACCTTGACCTGGCCGGTGGAGGTCAGCCCGGCCCACTTCATCACCGCCGCCACTTCGGCTTCGTTCAGCTCGTAATACTGACCGCGCTTGAGGCGCGGTGGCAAGCCGATATTGCCGAAACGGACACGGATCAGGCGGCTGACGGTAATGCCGAAGTGCTCGAACATGCGGCGCACTTCGCGGTTACGGCCTTCGCGGATCACTACCTTGTACCAGCGGTTGGCACCCTCGTCGGCGCCGCCCTGCTCGCTGATGCGCTGGAAGTGGGCGGTGCCGTCTTCCAGTTCGATGCCGGCAGTCATTTCCTTCATCTGCTCGCGGGTCAGCTCGCCCAGCACCCGTACCGCGTACTCGCGGTCGAATTCGAAGCTCGGGTGCATCATGCGGTTGGCCAGCTCGCCGCTGGTGGTCACCAGCAGCAGGCCGGAGGTGTTGACGTCGAGACGGCCGATCGCCACCCAGCGGCTGGACTTGGCCTGCGGCAGGCGGTCGAACACGGTGATGCGGCCACCCGGGTCGTCACGCGACACGATCTCGCCTTCCTGCTTGTGGTACATGATCACGCGCGGCAGGCGGTCGGCCCACTTCAGCTTGATCGGGTTGCCCTTGGCGGTCACGCGGTCCTGCGGACCGACCTTGTCGCCCAGCTCCGCCTTCTTGCCGTTGACGGTGATGAAGCCGGCCTCGATCCACTCTTCCATCTCGCGACGCGAGCCAACGCCGGAGGCGGCCAGCGCCTTCTGCAGCCGCACCGGCTCGATATTGCTGTAGTCGACGCGGGTTTCGCGCAGGCGGGCGGAACGCTCGGCGATTTCCTGCTTCGGCGCACGCAGCGCCAGTTTCTTGGCACGCGGTACCTTCACCGCCGGCGCCTCGCGGCGCGCCTTGCCGAATTCGTTGCTGCCACGGCCGTCCGGCGACGGTGCGCCGCCCGGAACCGCGAAATTCTTGTTGCCGAACTGGCGCTCGTGCTTGAACGCGGCTTCACCACGGCCGGCATTGCGGCGGTCGTCCTGGTGGAAGGCCTGGCCATCGCGGCGGGTGGCCGGACGGGTATCCGGGTCCAGCGGCTTGCCGTCACGGCGGCTGGTGGCGGGTGCACGGCGGCTATCGGGCGCGCTCGCGTCGCGGCGGCTCTGCGCGGCCGGGGCCACGTTGCGGGCATCGGCGGGGTAGGTGCTGCCGTCACGACGGGTTTTCATCACGGTTTTCGGCAGCGGCTTGCCGCTTGGTGCCGCAGCAGGCGTGCTGCGCGGGTTGAAGCTGGCCGGGGCCTTGGGCTGCAGCGGTTTGCCGCCGAAGGTCGGACGATCGCTGGACGGGTTGCGGGATTGGCCGGATTCCTGGCCACGGACGCGGGCGACGGGTTGGCGCGCGTGATTGCGTTGTCCTTTAGACATCATGATTCCTGTTCAGTATTTTGGGGCGCCTCATCAGCGAGGGGCACTTCACCGTCCTCATCCACGTTGGCCGCAAGTTGCTCCGGCAACACCAGCGTGCCCAGCTCCGCCAGCGGCGGCAGGTCGCGCAGGGTGTTGAAACCCAGATCATCGAGAAACTTGTGGGTGCTGGCGTACAGCCCAGGCCGGCCGGGCACGTCTTTATGCCCGATCACTTCGATCCAGCCCCGTTCCAGCAGGGTCTGCATCACACTGGTCGACACCGACACGCCGCGGATGGATTCGATATCCCCGCGGGTGACCGGCTGTTTATAGGCAATGATGGCCAGTGTTTCCATCACGGCACGCGAATAACGCGGCGGTTTTTCCGGCGTCAGTCGCGCAAGGTAGGGGGTGAACTCGGCGCGCGCCCGAAAGCGCCAGCCGGAGGCGAGCTTGACCAGCTCCACACCCCTGCCCTTCCAGTTCTGCCGGATCTCGTCGAGGATGTCATTGATCAGCGCCGCCTTCACATCTTCGGTGAACAGCTTTTTCAGCTGGCCGACGGTAAGCGGCTCCTGCGCGGTCAACAGCGCGGTTTCCAGCACGATCTTGAGGTAATTAAGGTCGGTAATGGTCGACATGACAGCCCCGAAACAACGGGCACAACAGAACGGAAGGTGCGGATTTTACACGATTTTTTGCCCGCGAGCGGAATAAATCATGAGCGCGGCGCCAGCATGATCACCGCCATGCCGGCGAGACACAGCCCGACCCCAGCCACATCCCACAAGGTTGGCCGCACGCCATCCACCGCCCACAGCCACCCCAGCGCCACGCTGACGTAAACACCACCGTAGGCAGCGTAGATGCGCCCCGACGCGTCCGGATGCAAGGTCAGCAACCAGGCGAACAGCGCGAGGCTCATCGCCGCCGGCAGCAGCAGCCACGGCGAGCCGCCTTTTTTCAGCCACAGCCACGGCAGATAGCAGCCGACGATCTCGGCCAGCGCCGTCAGCACGAACAGGCCGAAGGTGTGCATGGGGTGTCCTTTACTGATGTCGTGTTGATTGCAGGAGCGATGGCAAGCCGTTGCTACGGCCGGTATGGCGCTGCGCTTGCGGCCAACCTTGTTTGCCTGCGACGTCGCTTGCGATGGGGCGGCATGATGCCACAACGTGACGGAAACTGGCGCGTGATGCGCGGCTCCTGCTACAGGGTTGACCGCATCCTTGATGCCAAACAAACGACCAGAAAAATCAAATTGCCCACATGGCATTTTTTACTATCATCAAAAGCTCATTCACCGAAGGAAGGGCTATACCGCAATCTGTTGATGTTGCATGGCAATTCACATGACAGACCCGCATTGGGCACTCCGCCCAACCAGTTATACGCCCTTGGTGCGTGTTTATCTCACTTCAGCCTCAAGGAGCAGCAATGGAACGTTATGCAAATCGTGGTGGTTATTCTGGAGTTACTGGTTATGAACTTGGCCAAGGGTAGATTCAGTGACGGCTCGCTGATATGGTTAAAATGAAGCCTAAAACACCTGTGCAAGGTGGAGGGGAGATGAGAAATCGCTTCAAGGACCAAGATGGTAATATCTACAAGTGGGATAGCCAGCATGGAGCATTAGAAATGCATAATAACCGAGGTCGACATATGGGTGAGTTTGATCCTAAAACTTGAGAGCAAACAAAGCCAACGGCTCCTAAAGGTCACGTGTATCCATAGATTGAGAGGTGATTATGAAGTGGGTCATTAGTTGGTTTGATAAAGAAACTGAAGAACATGTTGGCGACTATGAGGTTGATTGCCAACTTGATATTGGTGAACTAAGAAATATTCTTAACTTGTCTGAAAATGACCCTATATGCCATGTTTATCCAATCGATAATGATTTGTCAGTTTGTTATTTTGAGAAAAAAATACCTACAAAGCTTAATTTGAAAAATTATTCCTATTTCCTTGAGTGTTGCCAATAGGTTTTTAATTTTGTTTTATTGAAAAATATTTTGAGTAATTGAGGGTTATGCTTAAGCACGGCATGTTGAGCTGAATGCAATGAAGCTCAACATTCAGCGCGCACCCAAGTTGGCCGCATGCTGTCATTGCCTTGGGAAGTGGGGCAGGTCAGCTCGACTACTCTTGAGCAAAAGGATGCAGTATCTGAATGAATAAATGCGGCAAACGTTGGACCCCGCAAGCTCAGCCCAACCTATGATACTTTCAGGCATGCCGCAACCTATTGATGTTGCATGGTGATTGACATGACAAGCCTAAATTAAGCACACCATCCAACCCGTAAACCACCATGAACTATCCAAAATATGAAGCTATTGAGATATGCAAACGCTTCAATGTACAAGTCGAATTTCCATTTCCTCAAGAAAAAGTAGGCATCGCACTTGTAACTTTACATCTGCTTCCACTGAACGCAGTGCGCCATAAAGCTGAAAATGGAACCTGTGGTTGGTACATTTGGGGAGGAGGGACATTACATCAGGACCCCGATTTCTTTCAGCCAATACATGTATCGCATCTTGATGAGTACGTCCCGGGCATCCAGAAGTACTTAGCATTACCCGCAGGCTGGCGCGTACTACTAGCACCAAACTATGAGGATGTTTGGTTTGATGAATCTCTTCTTGCTCCCTAAAGGCTAACCCTTCATTCAAAAGGACGCCTAACGGCGCCCCTTAATTCGAACGTTAGATACCCACCCTACACCAACGCCAACCGCACGTAGATAGGCTGGTACGGCTCGTCCTGGCTGACCCTGACCATACCCTCCTTCACCAGCTCCAGCACCGCGATGAAGTTGACTACCAGGTGGGCGACACCCTTGCCGATGTCGAACAGCTCCTCGAAGGCCACGTAGTCGCGGCCGTCGAGGTAACGCACGATCCAGCTCATCTGCTCGCGCACCGACAGCTCGTCCTGCTTCACCTTGTGGTGGCGGTTGTGTTTGGCGCGCGACAGGATGGACAGCCACGCCTGGCGCAGGTCCAGCGCGCTGACTTCCGGTAGCCGCTGCTCCGCCGACTGTTCCACCAGCACCGCCAGCCAGGCGAAGTCGCGGTCGGCCTGTGGCAGCTTGTCCAGCGCCAGCGCCGCCAGCTTCATCTGCTCGTATTCCAGCAGTCGGCGCACCAGCTCGGCGCGCGGGTCGTCCGGATCGTCCTCGCCTTCCACCGGCGGCCGTGGCAGCAGCAGCCGCGACTTGATCTCGATCAGCAGCGCCGCCATCAGCAGGTATTCCGCCGCCAGCTCGAACTGGCCTGCCTTCATCACCTCGACATAGCCCATGTACTGCGCGGTGACGTCGGCCATCGGGATGTTGAGCACGTCGAGGTTCTGCTTGCGGATCAGGTACAGCAGCAGGTCGAGCGGGCCTTCGAAGCTGTCCAGGATCACCTGCAGCGCGTCGGGGGGGATGAACAGGTCCTGCGGGATTTCCAGTACCGGCTGGCCGAACACGTGCGCGATCGGCAGCGCCGGCGGCAGTTCGGGCGCGGTGAGTTGGAAGTCAGCAAGCGGTGCGGTCATGGTCGGGGACAAGGGGTGGGCGGCAAGGGGGCATTGTACGGCTAGCGGTGCGCGAGCGGAACAAGGTTGGCCGCAACGGCTCAGGCCGGCGCCTGCCACACCAGTTCGAGGAAATCGGCGTCGGCGTGGGCTATGCGGTAGCCGAGCGCGGCATAGAAGGCGCGCACGCGGCGGTCGCGGCGCAAACAGCTCAGCCGCACCTGCTCGCCGGGGCGGCACAGCGCTTGCACCAGCCGCATCACGCGCCGGCCGCTGCCGCGACGCTGCTGTGCCGGCGGCACCACCAGCAGATCGACGATCAGGCCGGCATCGTCACGCCGCAGGCTGAGCAGCGCGCGGTTGGCGCCGTCATGATGAAACCAGAACAGCGACGCTGCCTGATGGCTGGCGGCGAAGCGCTGCCGTTGCAGTGCCTCGTCCCAGCGTGCGATGCGGCGCAGCCCGGCCATCATCGCGTCGCGGTACAGCGCGTAGGCGGCCGGCTGCTCGCCAGCCAGCAGCGGCTGCAGCGCGCCGCCGTGGCTCACTGCGCGGCGGCCTGCATGTGCTGTTCCGCTTCCATGCGCATCTTCTTGCGGATTTCCGCCTCGCGGAAGCGCTTCTTGTGGGTATCGCTGTCCAGCGACAGCGCCGGCACCGGCATCGCCTTGCCGTTGTCGAACGCCACCATGGTGAAGTAGCAGCTGTTGGTGTGGCGCACGCTGCGCTTCTGGATGTCCTCGGCGATCACCTTGATGCCAACCTCCATCGAGGTGCGGCCAACGTGGTTGACGCTGGCGAGGAAGGTCACCATCTCGCCGACGTGGATAGGCTGCTTGAACAGCACCTGGTCGACCGACAGCGTCACCACGTAGCAGCCGGCGTAGCGGCTGGCACAGGCGTAGGCGACCTGGTCAAGCAGTTTCAGCAGCACGCCGCCGTGCACGTTGCCGGAAAAATTGGCCATATCCGGCGTCATCAGCACCGACATGGTGAGTTCGCGCTGGTTTACAGTGTGTTCAAGCATTGCTTCCTATCCTTTATGCATTTTTGTGGCACGGCAGCGTACAATCGTTGCCCGCCCTCTTGTTTGTGCTGTCGCCATCATGTCATCCCTGTCCCGATTGTTCCAGTACGCGCGGCGATATCGCCGCGACGTGTACCTGGCCAGCTGTTTTTCCGTGGTCAACAAGTTCTTCGACATCCTGCCCGAGGTGCTGATCGGCGTGGCGGTGGACGTGGTGGTCAACCGCGACGCGTCGTTCCTGGCGGCGCTGGGCGTGACCGATGCCTTCAGCCAGCTCATGTGGCTGGGCCTGCTGACGGTGCTGATCTGGGGCGGCGAATCGCTGTTCGAATACCTGTACCAGCTGCGCTGGCGCAACCTGGCACAGAACCTGCAGCATGACCTGCGGCTGGATGCCTACCAGCACATGCAGAAGCTGCCGCTGTCCTACTTCGAGGACAAGAGCACCGGCAAGTTGATGTCGGTGCTCAACGACGACATCAACCAGCTGGAGCGTTTCCTCAACGGCGGCGCCAACAGCATCATCCAGGTGCTGTGCTCGACGGTGATGGTCAGTGCAGTGTTCTTCTACCTGGCGCCGACACTGGCGGTGATCGCGCTGGCGCCGATCCCGCTGATCCTGTACGGCACCTTCTGGTTCCAGCGCCGCATCGCGCCGCGTTACGCCGCGGTGCGTGAGGCGGCGGCGGTGATCAGCGGCCGTCTCAACAACAACCTGCTCGGCGTCGCCACCATCAAGGCATTTACCGCCGAGGCATTCGAGGCGGCGCACATCCGCGACGCCAGCGAGCACTACCGCGCCACCAACGCCGCCGCCATCCGCCTGTCGTCGGCCATCATCCCGGTGATCCGCATGGCGATCCTGTCCGGCTTCGTGGTGACGCTGGTGTACGGCGGCCACCTGGCACTCACCGGCGCCATCGGCGTCGGCAGCTATTCGGTGCTGGTCTTCCTGACCCAGCGCCTGCTGTGGCCGCTGACCGGGCTGGCCGACATCGCCGACCTGTACCAGCGCTCGATGACCGCCATCGACCGCGTGCTGGACATCCTGCAGGCGCCGCTGCACATCGACTACCACGGCCGTGCACTGCCGCACGACAGCGTCAGCGGCCAGCTCAGCTTCAGCCACCTGTCGTTCGGCTACGGCGACCTCACCGTGCTGCACGACATCTCGCTGACCATCCCGCCGGGGCGCACGGTGGCCTTTGTCGGTGCCACCGGCTCCGGCAAGAGCACGCTGGTCAAGCTGCTGCTGCGCTTCTACGACGCGCAGCACGGCGAGATCCGCCTCGACGGCCAGGACATCCGCCAGCTGGCACTGACCGACCTGCGCCGCGCCATCGGCTATGTCAGCCAGGACGTGTTCCTCACCGACGGCAGCGTGGCGCAGAACATCGCCTACGGCATGCCGGAAGTTGGCCGCGACGCCATCGTCGCCGCCGCGCGCGCCGCCGAGGCACACGAGTTCATCGACCGCCTGCCGCAGGGCTACGACACGCCGATCGGCGAACGCGGCCAGAAGCTGTCCGGCGGCCAGCGCCAACGGCTGGCACTGGCGCGCGCGATCCTGAAAGACCCGAAGATCCTGATCCTGGACGAGGCCACCAGCGCGGTGGACAACGAGACCGAAGCCGCCATCCAGCGCTCGCTGGACGTGGTGTCGCGCGGCCGCACCACGGTGGTGATCGCGCACCGCCTGTCCACCGTGCGCCACGCGCACTGCATCCACGTGATGGAGCACGGCCGCCTGATCGAATCCGGCACCCACGACACGCTGCTGGCGCAGGACGGCAGCTACGCCGCGCTGTGGCGGCTGCAGACCGGCGAGCGCAGCACCGACAAGACTGCGTAAACCACCACGCACAGCAAGCCATTGATCCGGCAGCTATTTCCATGACAACAGCCCGGCATTTCGCCGGGCTGTTTTCTATACTGCAAGCCGGTCTCCATCTGGCGGGCAGCGCTCATGGACATTTCCGGCTCCGGCATCCCCTATTCGGCAAGCAGCCTCGCCCGCCACGCGGCGGGTTGTCCGTGCCCGGCCTGCCAGCGCCAGGCTACGACCGTTGCGGCCAACGTTGGCCGCAACCGCGCCGGCGAGCCCTTGAGCCGCGCCGAACAGCAGCAGCTCAGCCGGCTGCAACAGCGCGACGACGAGGTCCGCCGCCACGAGCAGGCGCATCTGGCCGCCAGCGGCGGGCTGGCGCGCGGCGGCGCCAGCTACCAGTACCAGACCGGGCCGGACGGCAAGCGCTACGCCGTCGGCGGCGAGGTCAGCATCGAGGTCAGCCCCGGCCGCACCCCGCAGCAGACGCTGGACAAGGCGCGCACCATCCGCAACGCGGCGCTGGCACCGGCGCAGCCGTCGGCACAAGATCTCGCCGTCGCGCAGCAGGCCGCCCGCATGGCACAGCAGGCCGAGCTACAGCTGCGGGCCAGCGAGTCCGCCACCGGCGGCAGTTCGCAACAGGCCAGGCTGCAACGCGCCTACCGCGCCGACGAGCCGCTGCCCAGCGGGCTGCTGCTCAGCACCAGCGCCTGACGCGGCGGCAATAGGCGGCATACTCCTCGCCGAAATGCGCCGCCAGCGCCCGCTCCTCCGGCGCGATCTGGAAACGGTTCAGCCACAGCACGAACAGCAGCGGCCCCAGCAGCGCCGGCCACTGCTGCAGCCACCACGCCCAGGCCAGCAACAGGCACAGCATGCCCAGATACATCGGATTACGGCTGACACGATAGAAGCCGCTGACCACCAGTGCCGAGCTGTTTTGCGGCGTTAGCGGATTGACGGTGGTGTGCTGGCGCACGAAGGCCAGCACCGCGCTGCCGTCCAGCAGCACGGCCAGCACCAGCAGCAGCCAGAGCGGCCACGACAGCGCCGGCGGCGGCGGCCAGCCAGCGCGCCACCACGTCAGCGCCGCCATCAGCGCGGTACACATCAGCCCGACCAGTGGCGGCGGGATACGGCACTCCAGCCAGCGCATCATGGTGTCACCTCCTCATGTTTGTCGCCCAGCCGCGCCCGCGCCAGGCGCAGGCCGTTGCCGATCACCAGCAGGCTGGCGCCGACATCGGCGAACACCGCCATCCACAGTGTGGCGACCCCGGCCAGCGCCAGCACGAAGAACAGCAGCTTGACCGCCAGCGCGATCACGATATTGGCGCGCAGCACCGCCATGCTGCGCCGTGCGTGGGCAAACAGCAGCGGCAGCTTGTCGAGACGGTCGTCCATCAGCGCTACCTGCGCCGTCTCCAGCGCGGTATCCGATCCGGCCGCGCCCATCGCAATCCCCAGCTCGGCCTGCGCCAGCGCCGGCGCGTCGTTGACGCCGTCGCCGACCATCGCCACCGAGCCGTGGCGCTGCGCGGCGGCCAAGCTTTGCAGCTTGTCGTCCGGCAACAGCCCGCCGTGCGCCTCGTCCAGCTTCAGTTCGGCGGCGACGCGGCGCACCACCGCCGGCTGGTCGCCGGACAGCATCAGCACGCGCAGCCCCTGCGCCTGCAGCGCGGCCATGGTGTACCCGGCCTGTGGCCGCAGCGTGTCATTGACGTGCAGCAGCGCCAGTAGCACACCATCGGCCAGCAACAACAAGTAGCCCTCGCCCTGCGCCTCCAGCGGCGCCAGCAACGCGTCCAGTTGTGCCGCCGCCACGCCCTGTGCCAGCGCCAGACGGCGATTGCCCAGCGCCAGACGCCGACCACCGACGCAACCCAGCATGCCCTGCCCCGGCAACTCCGTCACCGCGCCCTGCAGCACGGCGGCGGCAGCCGCGCGCTGGCACACCGCCCGCGCCAGCGGATGGGTGGAGTGCTGCTCCAGCGCCGCCGCCAGCGCCAGCACCGTCACCTCGTCGTGGCCGTCGGCCAGCGGCTCGACACGCGTCACCGCCACCGTGCCGCTGGTGAGGGTGCCAGTCTTGTCCAGCGCCACGGTGCGGATGCGCGCGGCGGCCTCCAGCGCGGCACCGCCCTTGATCAGCATGCCGTGGCGCGCGGCGGCGGCCAGCGCCGACACCAGCGTCACCGGGGTGGCGATCACCAGCGCGCAGGGGCAGGCGATCACCAGCAGCACCAACGCCTTGTACAGCGCCGCCTGCCAGCCCAGCAGCCCCAGCATCGGCAGCGCCACCGCCAGCAGCACGGCCAGCGCCACCACCAGCGGCGTGTAACGCGCGGCGAAGCGGTCGATGAAGCGCTGCGTCGGCGCCTTGCCGGCCTGCGCCTCGCGCACGCTGCGGATAATGCGCGCCAGCACGCTGCCGTCGGCCGGCGCGGTGACGCGCAGCTGCACCAGTGCACCGCCATTGATGGCGCCGGCGAACACCGCGTCGCCCGGCCCCTTGTCCAGCGGCAGGCTCTCGCCGGTGATCGGCGCCTCGTTGAACTGGCTGTGGCCGGCGCTGATCTCGCCATCCAGCGGTACCCGCTCGCCGGGGCGCACGCGCACGATGCGGCCAACCTTGACCGTCGCCACCGCCACCTCCTGCCAGCCACCGTCCTGCTGCACCCAGGCGGTTTCCGGCCGCAGCGCCATCAGCGCCTTCACCGCGTCGCCGGCGCGCGCCAGCGCCCGCGCCTCCAGCTTTTCCGACAGTGCGAACAGGAACAGCACCATCGCCGCTTCCGGCCACTGCCCCAGCAGCATCGCGCCGAGCACCGCCAGGCTCATCAGGAAATAGATGTTCAGCGTCGCCGTCTTCAGCGCGAACCAACCCTTGCGCGCCGTACTGCGCCCGGCCAGCAGCATGGACGGCACCGCGCAGGCCACCACCGGCAAGCTGGCGTCGCCGGCGCCGCCGAAGGCCAGCGCCTCGGCCAGCACCGCCAAGCCGCCGGCCAGCCAAAGCTGCCAGCCGGCCTGTCCGCGCGCGGTTGCGGCGGCGGGGCTGGCGCTCTCGTGCCGCGTGGCGGGCATGCCGATCGCGGACAGCGCCACCAGCACCTCGGTCTCCACCACACCGTCGTGGTACAGCGTCACCGTGCGCTCGATGTAGTTGAAGGACAGGTCGTTGACGCCGGCCAGCGGCCGCAGCACCTTGGCGATCAGCTGGCCCTCGGTCGGGCAGTCCATCGCCGGGATCGCCAGTTGCAGGCGGGTGCCGTCAGCGTTGGCCGGCGGCGGCGTCTCGTCATGGGCTGCATGATCGTGGCCCGTGTGATCGTGACCGCTGTGATCGTGGCCGGCGTGTTCCGGCGTGGCGCAGGATACGGCCGCGCCGGCATCGGGCTGGTGCTTGCAACAAGAGGACATGGCGGGCTCCCGCAGATTTCATTCGTGTATTGCACACCCTGTAGCTACTATAGGGTCAAACACGAATTGATGATGGCGGGAGCAGGCTGATGCAAATCGGGGAATTGGCCAGACAGACTGGCTGCGAGGTGGAAACCATCCGCTACTACGAGCGCGAGGGGCTGCTACCGGCACCGGCGCGCAGCGCCAGCGGTTATCGCCGCTACGAACCGGGCCACGTCGAGCAGCTCAACTTCATCCGCCACTGCCGCTCGCTGGGCATGTCGCTGGCCGACATCCGCCAGCTGGCCGACTACCACCAGCATCCGGCACCGGAGCCGTGCGACCGCGTCAATGCGCTGATCGACGACCAGATCCGCCGCGTGCACAGCCAGATCGAGACGCTGCAACAGCTGGAGCAGCAGTTGCTGGCCTTGCGCGGGCGCTGCCACAGTCCGCACACGCTGGCCGATTGCGGCATCCTGAAGACGCTGGAAGACGCCTCCAGCGGCGAGCCCTGCGTCTGCCATCCGCCGGCGACGGACAAAAAAATAGCCGGCTAAAAAGCCGGCCTAACAACGCTCGTAAGGGGAATCCAAGGAATAAACCTCGTACACAATCCCCGGATGTACGAGGCATCAGTCAATTCTGATTCAGCACTCGGCTGATGCCTTTCAGCGATATCGCTACCACTGATCACAACCTGTCACTGGCGGCGCGAGCCGGGAGGAGAATCCGTTCTGCAGCCTGGATGCCAGCGGTCGGTTGTCGTTACGAGCCACAACACAACACAGAGAGTGAGTGCAGTATACGCAGGCGTTAGTCATTCCATAAATGAATTAAAATTATCAAAATCATTCCAATATGGAATCAAACAACGGCAGGCAAAAAAATAGCCGGCTAAGTAGCCGGCCTAACATGCTCGTAAGGGGAATCCAAGGAATAAACCTCGTACACAATCCCCGGATGTACGAGGCATCAGTCAATTCTGATTCAGCACTCGGCTGATGCCTTTCAGCGGTATCGCTACCACTGTCACAACCTGTCACTGGCGGCGCGAGTCGGGAGGAGAATCCGTTCTGCAGCCTGGGTGCCAGCGGTCGGTTGTCGTTACGAGCCACAACACAACACAGAGAGTGAGTGCAGTATAAGCAGGCGTTATCCATTCCGGAAATGAATTAAAATTATCAAAATCATTCCAATACGGAATCAATAAACGGCAGGCAAAAAAATAGCCGGCTAAGTAGCCGGCCTAACATACTCGTAAGGGGAATCCAAGGAATAAACCTCGTACACAATCCCCGGATGTACGAGGCATCAGTCAATTCTGATTCAGCACTCGGCTGATGCCTTTCAGCGGTATCGCTACCACTGTCACAACCTGTCACTGGCGGCGCGAGTCGGGAGGAGAATCCGTTCTGCAGCCTGGATGCCAGCGCTCGGTTGTCGTTACGAGCCACAACACAACACAGAGAGTGATTGCAGTATAGGGAGCGCCCGTCCATTCTGGAAATGAATTAAAATTATCAAATCAATTCCATTAAAGAATAGTCAAGATGGACATCAAGGCGCTGCGTTACTTTACCGAGCTGGTGCGCCAGCAGAACTTCACCCGCGCAGCCGAGGCGCTGTTTGTCACCCAGCCCACCATCAGCAAGATGGTGAAACAGCTGGAGGACGAGATCGGCAGCCCGCTGCTGATCCGCGAAGGCAAGAGCTTTCACCTCACCGACGCCGGGCGCGTGGTGTACCAGCGTGGCCAGGACGTGCTGGCGGCACAGCTACGCCTCAACAGCCAGCTGGCGGAACTGGCGGAGCTGGCGCGCGGCGAGCTGGTGGTCGGCCTGCCGCCGATGACCGGCGGCGCCTTCTTCGCGCCGGTGGTCGGCGCCTTCCGCGACCGCTATCCCAATGTCGAGCTGAAGATGGTGGAAGACGGCGCCCGCGCCATCGAAAGCAGCGTGCGCAACGGCCTGCTGGAAATCGGCGCCGCGGTGCTGCCGGTGGACAACAGCGTGTTCGAAAGCCTGAGCCTGGTACGCGACCGGCTGTGCCTGATCGCCCCCACCGGCAGCCCGTGGCACGGCATGAGCAGCGTTACCCTGCTCGATATCGCCGACCGGCCGCTGGTGTTCTATCCGGAGGACTTCTCGCTCAGCGCGCGCATCACCGACGCCTTCCGCCTGCTCGGCAAGAGCGTGCACATCGCCGGGCGCAGTGCGCACTGGGACTTCATCGCCGCGATGGTGGAGGCGCGGCTCGGCATCGCGCTGCTGCCGGAGGTGGTCGCCAGCCACCTGGAGCCGCACCGCTTCGATGTGGTGCCGGTCGACGAGGAGCGCATCATGTGGCACATCGGCCTGATCTGGAAGAAGGACAGCTACCTGTCGCACGCCGCCCGCGCCTGGATCACGCTGACCCGCGAAATCCTGCTGCCGGGACACTGAGCCGCGCACCGCAGCCGGCCCACGGACATCGCAAGGTTGGCCGCAAGGCATGCGGCCAACCTTGCTGTCGCAACACGAGCGCGCCCGCGCCGCACCATAGTCACCGCGCCTTTTCCACGACACAATGAAAAACGCCACCGCGAACGGTGGCGTTGTGCTTGGATCAGGCAGTCTTGACGACTTAGATCATGCCCTTGCTTTTCAGCAGTTCGAACATGGTCTTGCCGATTTCGGCCGGGCTGCGAGTGTAGGCGATGCCTGCCTGCTCGAAAGCCTTGAACTTCTCTTCGGCAGTACCCTTGCCGCCGGAGATGATGGCACCAGCGTGGCCCATGCGCTTGCCTTTAGGGGCAGTCACACCGGCGATGTAACCAACAACCGGCTTGGTCACGTAAGCTTTGGCGAATTCGGCCGCTTCTTCTTCTGCGGAGCCGCCGATTTCACCGATCATCACGATGGCGTCGGTATCCGGATCGTCCTGGAACAGTTTCAGCGCGTCGATGTGGCTGGTGCCCGGGATCGGGTCGCCGCCGATACCGATGCAGGTCGACTGGCCCAGACCCAGTGCGGTGGTTTGTGCCACGGCTTCGTAAGTCAGGGTGCCGGAACGGGACACGATACCGATGCGGCCCGGGTTGTGGATGTGCCACGGCATGATGCCGATCTTGCACTCGCCCGGAGTGATGATGCCTGGGCAGTTAGGGCCGATCAGGCGGATGCCGGCTTCGTCGACGGCTTTCTTCACGTACAGCATGTCCAGAGTCGGCACGCCTTCGGTGATGCACACGATCAGCTTCACGCCGGAATCGATGGCTTCCAGAATGGAATCCTTGGCGAAAGCTGCCGGTACGTAGATGACCGAGGCATCAGCCTGGGTCTGGCGTACGGCGTCTTTCATGGTGTTGAACACCGGCAGGCCCAGGTGCTCGGAACCGCCCTTGCCCGGAGTCACGCCACCGACAACCTTGGTGCCGACTTTCAGCGCCTGTTCGGCGTGGAAAGTACCGTTCTTGCCGGTGAAGCCTTGCACCAGCACTTTCGTATCTTTGTTTACCAATACGCTCATTTTGAAATCCTTATGCGGTGCAGGTGATTAAAGCGCGGCAACGGCAGCAACGATCTTCTCGGCTGCGTCGTTCAGGCCTTGGGCGGAGGTCAGTTTCAGACCGGATTCGTCCAGGATCTTGGCGCCCAGTTCGGCGTTGTTGCCTTCCAGGCGGACAACGACAGGAACGGTCACGTTCACTTCTTTAACGGCAGCGATAATCGCTTCGGCGATCATGTCGCAACGAACGATACCGCCGAAGATGTTGATCAGCACGCCCTTGACCGAGGTATCGGCCAGGATCAGCTTGAACGCTTCGATCACGCGCTCTTTGGTCGCGCCGCCGCCCACGTCCAGGAAGTTGGCCGGTTGGCCGCCTTTCAGCTTGATGATGTCCATGGTGGCCATCGCCAGGCCAGCGCCGTTCACCATGCAGCCGATGTTGCCTTCCAGAGCCACGTAGTTCAGGTCGAACTCGGAAGCTTTCACTTCGCGCTCGTTTTCCTGCGACTTGTCGCGCTGTGCCAGCAGCTCAGGGTGACGGTACAGGGCGTTGGAGTCGAGGTTGATCTTGCCGTCGACGCAGGCCAGTTCGCCGTTTTCACGCAGTGCCAGCGGGTTCACTTCGAACAGCGCGAAATCGTTTTCAACGAAGGCATCGTAAGCGCCCAGCATCAGCTTGCTGAACTCGGCGATCTGCTTGCCGGACAGGCCCAGGGCGAACGCGCAATCGCGTGCCTGGAACGGCTGCATGCCGACCAGCGGATCCACTTCCACCTTGATGATTTTTTCCGGGGTTTCTTCCGCTACTTTTTCGATTTCCACGCCGCCTTCGGTGGAAACCATGAACACCACGCGCTGGGAGCCACGGTCAACCACGGCGCCCAGGTACAGTTCACGCTGCACCGGGTACATGTCTTCGCAGACCAGTACGCTGTTTACCGGCTGGCCGGCGGCGTCGGTCTGGTAGGTCACCAGGTTGGTACCGATCAGGCGCAGAGCTTCGGCAGCGGCTTCTTCGCGGCTTTTCACCACTTTCACGCCACCGGCCTTACCACGGCCACCGGCGTGGACCTGGGCCTTAACAACGGCAAATTTGCCGCCCAGAGTGTCGTAAGCAGCAGCGGCTTCTTCTGGCGTGTTCGCCAGGATGCCCTTTTGCACCGGCAGGCCGTACTTGGCCAGCAGCTCTTTCGCTTGGTATTCGTGCAGGTTCATTGAGTTTCCTTTCGGTTGGATAGTCGGCAAGCCTTGCGGCCAACCTTGCTATGCCTGTAATTCTGCGATTGTACCGCCCGCGGTGCGGGCGGTCTTGTTTAATCGTGCAGCTTGCTTAGCCGTGCAGCGCGCGCTTGTCGGCAGCCAGCGCTGCCTCGTGCACCACTTCGGACAGGCTTGGATGGGCGTGGACAATGCGGGCCAGGTCTTCGCTGGCCGCCTTGAACTCCATCGACACCACGCCTTCGGTCACCAGCTCGGACACCATCGGGCCGATCATGTGCAGGCCGAGGATGCGGTCGGTCTTGGCGCAGGCCAGGAGCTTGACGGTGCCCTGTGCCTGACCCAGACCCAGCGCGCGACCGTTGGCCGCAAAGCCGGAAGTGCCCTTCTTGTACTCGATGCCTTCGGCCTTGAGTTGCTCTTCGGTCTTGCCGACCCAGGCGATTTCCGGCGAGGTGTAGATCACCCACGGAATCACGCCGAAGTCCACGTGCGGCTTCTGGCCGGCGATACGCTCGGCCACCGCCACGCCCTCTTCCGACGCCTTGTGCGCCAGCATCGGGCCACGCACCACGTCGCCGATCGCCCACACGTTCGGCAGGTTGGTCTGGCAGTGGTCATCGACCACCACGAAGCCGCGCTCGTCCAGCTGCAGGCCGACGGTTTCGGCGCCGAGGCCAGCCGTGTGAGGCAGGCGGCCGATGGACACGATCAGCTTGTCGAACTCGGCCTTCACGGCTTCGCCGTTCAGCTCGTAGTTCACGGTCACGCCCTTGTCGCCCTTGACGATCTCGCCGATCTTCACGCCCAGCTTGATGTCGAGACCGGTATCCTTGGTCAGCGTCTTGAACGCTTCCTTGGCGATCTGCTGGTCGGCAGCGGCGAGGAAGGTCGGCATCGCTTCGAGGATGGTGACGTCGGCGCCGAGGCGCTTCCATACCGAACCCATTTCCAGGCCGATCACGCCGGCGCCGATCACGCCCAGGCGGGCCGGCACTTCTGCCAGCGCCAGCGCGCCTTCGTTGTCCAGCACGATCTGGTTGTCGGTCGGCAGGCCCGGCAGCTGACGCGGACTGGAGCCGGTTGCCACGATCACGTGCGTGGCTTCCAGGGTGTCGACCACGGCACCGTTGTCGGTCACTTCGATGACCCACTTCTCGCCCTGGCGGCCTTTCAGGCTACCCAGACCGTGCACGTTGGCCACCTTGTTTTTCTTGAACAGGAAGGCGATGCCGCCGGCATTCTTGGTAATGATGTCGTTCTTGCGCGCCAGCATCTTGGCCACGTCCATCTGGGCGCCGTCGACGCTGATGCCGTGCTTCTGGAAGTCGTGCTGTACCGCGTGGAAGTTTTCCGACGACTGCAGCAGCGCCTTGGACGGAATACAACCGACGTTCAGGCAGGTACCACCCAGCGAAGGCTTGCCTTCCGGGTTCTTGGTGGCGTCCACGCAAGCGGTGCTGAAACCCAGCTGGGCAGCACGGATGGCGGCGACGTAGCCGCCTGGGCCGCCACCGATGACCACCACGTCAAACTGTTGACTCATGATTGTTCCTTGTATTCATTGCGGCCAACCTCGCAAGGTTGGCCGCAACCGGGAAAGCGGGACCAGCCGTCCCGGACAGGCTTACAGGTCGAGGATCAGACGGGCCGGATCTTCGATCGCATCCTTGATCGCCACCAGCGACAGTACCGCTTCGCGGCCGTCGATGATGCGGTGGTCGTAGGACTGCGCCAGGTACATCATCGGACGGATCACGATCTGGCCGTTTTCCACTACCGCACGCTCTTTGGTCGCGTGCATGCCGAGGATGGCGGACTGTGGCGGGTTGATGATCGGGGTCGACATCATCGAGCCGAAGGTACCGCCGTTGGAGATGGTGTAGGTACCGCCGGTCAGCTCTTCCACGGTCAGCTTGCCTTCCTGCGCACGCTTGCCGAATTCGGCGATCTGCTTCTCGATGTCGGCCAGCGACAGCTGGTCGGCGTTGCGGATCACCGGCACGACCAGACCACGCGGGCTGCCAACGGCGACGCCGATGTCGAAGTAGCCGTGATAGATGATGTCGTTGCCGTCAACCGAGGCGTTCACGATCGGGAATTTCTTCAGCGCGGCTACCGCGGCCTTGACGAAGAAGCCCATGAAGCCCAGCTTCACGCCGTGCTCTTTCTCGAACTTGTCCTTGTACTTGGCGCGCAGGTCCATCAGCGGCTTCATGTTCACTTCGTTGAAAGTGGTCAGAATCGCGTTGGTCTGCTGCGATTGCAGCAGGCGCTCGGCCACGCGCTGGCGCAGGCGGGACATCGCCACGCGCTGCTCCGGACGGCCGGAAGCATCGGCAGCAACCGGTGGCAGCGGAGCTACCGGCTTGGCAGCAGCGGCGGCAGCCGGTTTGGCGGCGGCAGCGGCCACGTCTTCTTTCAGGATGCGACCGTCACGACCGGAGCCGGCCACGCCAGCCAGGTCCACGCCGCTTTCGGCAGCCAGCTTGGCAGCCGACGGCATCGCCGCGCCACCTGGCGCTGCAGCCTGTACCGGTGCTGCGGCAACCGGGGCCGGGGCAGCTGCTGCTGCGGCCGGTGCGGCATCGCCGGCGGTGGCCGCGGTGTCGATGCGGGCGATCAGCTGACCGGAAACCACGGTCGCGCCATCCTGCTCGATGATTTCGACGATCACGCCGGCCAGTGGTGCCGGCAGTTCCAGCACGACCTTGTCGGTCTCCAGATCGATCAGGTTTTCGTCACGGGCAACTGCCTGACCGACACTCTTGTGCCAGGACATCAGGGTGGCTTCGGAAACCGATTCCGGCAACTGCGGCACTTTCACTTCGATAATGGCCATGTTCTTCTCCGTTTTGGGGCGGCTGGCAGCCGCCCTTTGTTCTACAGGTGTTATTTGTTAACCGACATGGCTTCTTCGATGAAGCCCTTCAGTTGCGCAACGTGCTTGCTCATGTAACCCACGGCCGGCGATGCCGACGACGGACGACCGGCAAACAGCAGGGTCTGCTTGGCGCCCAGCAGCGCCTCCAGACGGTGGCGGATCTGGTACCAGGCGCCCTGGTTGCGTGGCTCTTCCTGAACCCACATGATTTCCTTCACGTGGGAGAAGCGTGCCAGCTCGGCCTGCAGCTGTTCGGTCGGGAACGGATACAGCTGTTCGACGCGGATGATCGCCACTTCGCTGTCCAGCTCGCGTTCCTTGCGGCCGTTGACCAGATCATAGTAGACCTGACCGGAACACAGGATCACGCGCTTCACTGCCTTGGCGTCGCTGATGCCGGCATCGCCGATCACCGGACGGAAGCTGTGGGAAGTGAAGTCTTCCAGCGGGCTCATCGCATCCTTGTAGCGCAGCAGGCGCTTGGACAGGAAGATCACCAGCGGCTTGCGGAACGGACGCAGTACTTGGCGGCGCAGCACATGGAACATCTGGCTGGCTTCGGACGGCATCACGATCTGCATATTGTGCTCGGCGCACAGCTGCAGCCAGCGTTCCAGACGTGCGGAGGAGTGCTCCGGACCCTGACCATCGTAGCCATGCGGCAGGATGGTGGTCAGGCCGCACAGACGGCCCCACTTGGTTTCGCCGGAGGAGATGAACTGGTCGATCGCGACCTGGGCGCCGTTGGCGAAGTCGCCGAACTGCGCTTCCCAGATCACCAGCTGGTCCGGTGCCGAGCAGGCGTAGCCGTACTCGTAGGCCAGCACCGCTTCTTCGTTCAGGATCGAGTCGATCACCAGGAAGTCGGCCTGGTTGTCCGACATATTGCGCAGCGGCACGTAGGTGCCCTGGTCCCAGCGCTCGCGATTCTGGTCGTGCACGACGGCATGACGGTGCGAGAAGGTACCGCGACCGGAGTCTTCACCGGAGATGCGCACGCCGTAACCGTTGGTCACTAGGCTTGCGTAGGCCAGCGTTTCGGCCATGCCCCAGTCCATCGCCTGCTCGCCGGCAGCCATCGCGCGACGGGCATCCTGCACCCGCTTCACGGTCGGGTGCAGCTTGTAGTTTTCCGGTACCGAGGTGAACTTCTCGGCCAGACGCTGGATGTCGGCGTGCGGCAGCGAGGTGTCGGTCGGGTGTGCCCAGTGGGTGCCCTGGTACTGCGACCAGTCCAGCGCGTGTTCGCGGCGGTAGTTGGACAGCACGGTCTGCTCGACGTGTTCGCCCTTGTCCAGCGCGTCGCGGTAGGCCTGGATGAAGTTGTCAGCCTCGGCGGCAGTCAGCACGCCTTCGCCAACCAGGCGCTCGGCGTACATCGCGCGCACGCCGCCGTGCTTGGCGATCTTCTTGTACATCATCGGCTGGGTCAGGAACGGGTCATCGCCCTCGTTGTGGCCCAGTTTGCGGTAGCAGACGAGGTCGATGACCACGTCCTTGTTGAACTTCATGCGGAAGTCCAGCGCCGCCTGCATCACGTAGCACACCGCTTCCGGATCGTCGCCGTTGACGTGGAAGATCGGCGCTTCGATCATCTTCGCCACGTCGGTACAGTACAGCGTGGAACGCATGTCACGGGTATCGGAGGTGGTGAAGCCGACCTGGTTGTTGATCACGATGTGCAGCGTGCCGCCGGTACCGTAACCGCGCGTCTGCGACAGGTTGAAGGTGCCCTGGTTGACGCCGAGACCGGCAAAGGCGGAGTCACCGTGGATCAGCACCGGTACCGCGGCCTTGCGCTCGCTGTCCTTGCGGCGATCCTGGCGTGCCCGCACCGAACCCTCGACCACCGGGTTGACGATCTCGAGGTGCGACGGGTTGAACGCCAGCGACACGTGCATCGGGCCGTTGGCGGTCGGGATGTCGGAGGAGAAGCCCATGTGGTACTTCACGTCGCCGGAGGCCAGCTCCTGCGCCGCCTTGCCTTCGAACTCGGCGAACAGGTCGCGCGGCTGCTTGCCCAGGGTGTTGACCAGCACGTTCAGGCGGCCACGGTGGGCCATGCCGATGATCAGCTCTTCCACGCCGACCGAAGTGGCGTTCTGGATCAGGTGGTCCAGCGCGGCGATGGCGGATTCGCCACCTTCCAGCGAGAAACGCTTCTGGCCGACGTACTTGGTGTGCAGGTAGCGCTCCAGCGTTTCGGCAGCGGTGATCTGCTTGAAGATGCGCTTTTTCTTGTCGGCGTTGTAGTGCGGGGTCGACAGATCACCCTCGAAGCGCTTCTGTACCCAGTGCTTTTCTTCGGAGTTGGTGATGTGCATGTACTCAACGCCGATATTGCCGCAGTAGGTCTGCTTCAGACGGGCAATGATCTCGGACAGCGGCAGCTTTTGCGGGGCCACCAGCGAGCCGACATTGAAGTGCACCGCCATGTCGGCATCGGTCAGGCCGTGAGTGGCGTGATCCAGCTCGCGCAGCGTCGCCTGGTCCATGCGCTTCAGCGGGTCGAGGTTGGCCTGGCGCGAACCCAGTACGCGGTAGGCCGAGATCAGCTTCAGCACCGCCACCTGTTTCTGCATCGACTCCCAGTCGGTCGCGGCGCTGCTGCGCGGTGCTACCGGCGGACGCTTGGCCAGCTGGATGAAGGATTCCTGGATCGGCTGGTGAGCGACATCACGGTCGGCAGCACCAGGCGCGGTAGAAAGCTTGTCGAAGTAGTCCCGCCATTCCTGCGAAACGACTGTCGGATCAGCGAGGTACTGCTCGTAGAGATCCTCGATGAACGGTGCATTCCCACCAAACAGGTAGGAATGACTGTACATGGATTGCATCATTATTCGACCCTTTTGTCTGCGTTGCTGCTTTGCAAAAACCGTTTTGACAAAGAGAGTGGGCGCTTGACACCCCCGCTCCCTTTGACAGAACGCTCTGCCCTGCCCCGGCGGGCAGAAAAAGGTTGGCCGCAAGCCTGCGGCCAACCTTGTCTACTGCTTAGCGGTTGCCTTCTTCGATGAAGTCACGACGCGGAGCACCGGTGTACAGCTGGCGCGGACGGCCGATCTTCATCGCCGGGTCGGCGATCATTTCGGTCCAGTGCGAGATCCAGCCCACGGTACGTGCCAGCGCGAAGATCGGCGTGAACATCGACACCGGGATACCAATCGCGGACAGCACGATGCCGGAGTAAAAGTCGACGTTCGGGTACAGCTTGCGCTCGATGAAGTACGGATCGGACAGTGCGATCTTTTCCAGTTCCATCGCCAGCTTGAACTTCGGATCGTTCTGCAGGCCCAGTTCGGTCAGCACTTCGTCGCAGGTCTTCTTCATGATGGCGGCGCGCGGGTCCATGTTCTTGTACACGCGGTGGCCGAAGCCCATCAGTTTGTAACGCTTGTCCTTCACGCCCTGCATGAATTCGGCCACGTTGTCCACGGAGCCGATTTCGTCCAGCATCTTCAGCACAGCCTCGTTGGCGCCGCCGTGCGACGGGCCCCACAGGCAGGCGATACCGGCGGCGATACATGCGAACGGGTTGGCACCGGAGGAGCCGGCCAGACGCACGGTGGAGGTGGAGGCGTTCTGCTCGTGGTCGGCGTGCAGGGTGAAGATGCGATCCAGCGCGCGCGCGGTCACCGCATTCACCTTGTACTCTTCGCACGGGGTGGAGAACATCATGTGCAGGAAGTTCTCGGCGTAGGTCAGACCGTTCTTCGGATAGGAGAACGGCAGGCCCTTGTTGTAGCGATAGGCCTGGGCCGCGATGTTCGGCAGCTTGGCGATCAGGCGGTGCGCGGAGATGCGACGATGTTCGGAGTTATTGATGTCCAGCGAGTCGTGATAGAACGCGGACAGCGCGCCGACCACGCCCACCATCACGGCCATCGGGTGCGCATCGCGACGGAAACCCTTGTAGAAGCTGATGATCTGGTCGTGCAGCATGTTGTGGCGCATCACGCCACGTTCGAACTCGGCACGCTGTGCCGCGGTCGGCAGTTCGCCGTTCAGCAGCAGGTAGCAGACTTCGAGGTAGTCGCTCTTTTCGGCCAGTTGCTCGATCGGGTAACCGCGGTAGTACAGCTGACCGATATCACCGTCGATAAAGGTGATGGCGGATTCGCAGCTGGCGGTAGCCAGGAAGCCCGGGTCAAAGGTGAACATGCCGGTCTTGGAGAAGGCACGGATATCAACGACGTCCGGACCCAGGGTGCCCTTCAGGACCGGCATTTCCAGCGTGTCTTTGCCGTCGTTGTAGGTGAGCGTCACTTTACGATTGTTTTCCACAGCAATACTCCCAGTCTAATTTGTGGTCGTTGTAATAATTGTTTGCTGCTGCGGGCGTCAGGCTGCCCGCAAGATCCCGATGATGTGCGCCAGCTCGGGATCATCCACTTCCGCCTTGCCGTTCACGTAGTCCAGAAAGTCGTTATCGCCGAGATCCAGACATTTCTGGTACGCAAACAGCTCGGCCGTGGTGAGCTGCTCGAAACCGTTGGCGAGGAAACGCTCCAGCACCAGGTCGAGTTCAAGCAGGCCACGGCGCGAGCGCCAGCGGATCCGTTTCAGTTCGATCGGATCAAAATCGGTCATACCGCACGCTTGACCATCAGGTCTTTGATCTTGCCGATGGCCTTGGTCGGGTTCAGACCCTTAGGACATACGTCAACACAGTTCATGATGGTGTGGCAGCGGAACAGACGGTACGGGTCTTCCAGGTTGTCCAGACGCTCGTTGGTCGCCAGGTCACGGGTATCGGCAATGAAGCGATACGCCGCCAGCAGACCGGCCGGGCCGACGAACTTGTCCGGGTTCCACCAGAACGACGGGCAGGATGTGGAACAGCAAGCGCACAGGATGCACTCGTACAGGCCGTCCAGCTCTTCGCGGTCTTCCGGCGACTGCAGACGCTCGCGCTCAGGCGGCGGCGTGTCGTTGATCACGTACGGCTTGATCGAGTGGTACTGCTTGAAGAACTGGGTCATGTCCACGATCAGGTCGCGGATGACCGGCAGGCCCGGCAGTGGACGCAGCTCGATCGGCTGTTTCAGGTCGGCGACGTTGGTCACGCAGGCGAGACCGTTCTTGCCGTTGATGTTCATCGCGTCGGAGCCGCAGATGCCCTCGCGGCAGGAGCGGCGGAACGACAGGGTGTCGTCCATCGCCTTGAGCTTGACGATCACGTCCAGCAGCTTCACGTCGGTCGGCGACAGCTCGACCTCGTAATCCTGCATGTAAGGCTTGGCATCCTTGTCCGGATCGTAGCGATAGATGGAAAAACGTGCTGTTTTCATATAAGTCTCCGGCCGGCGCTTAGAAGGTACGCACTTTCGGTGCGATGTACTCAACCGACAGCGGCTTGGTGTGTACCGGCTTGTAGGTCAGACGACGATCTTCACCGTAGTACAGGGTGTGCTTCATCCAGACTTCGTCGTCGCGCTCCTGGAAGTCGGCGTGGGCGTGGGCGCCACGGGACTCTTTGCGCGCATCGGCGGAGATCAGGGTCGCCACGGCCACTTCGATCAGGTTTTCCAGTTCCAGCGCTTCCACGCGGGCGGTGTTGAACACCTTGGACTTGTCCTTGATCTGGGTGCGCTTCACGCGCTCGGCCACTTCCTGGATTTCCTTGACGCCCAGCGCCAGGTTTTCCGAGTTGCGGAACACGGCGGCACGAGCCTGTACCGTGCGCTGCATTGCGGCACGTACGTCGGCGACTTCTTCGCCGCCGGTCTGGTTGTCCAGACGCGCGATACGATCCAGCGAGATCTGGCCGGCGTTGGCTGGCAACGGCTTCCAGGTCGGCATTTCGTTCTTGATGAATTCGACCATGCTGTCACCGGCCGACTTGCCGAACACCACCAGATCGAGCAGGGAGTTGGTACCCAGACGGTTGGCACCGTGCACAGAGGCGCACGCGCATTCGCCGGCGGCGTAGAAGCCGTTGACGCGGGCTTCCGGATTGTCGCCTTTCGGGATGACCACTTCGCCACGGTAGTTGGTCGGAATACCGCCCATCATGTAGTGGCAGGTCGGGATCACCGGGATCGGTTCCTTGATCGGGTCGACACCGGCAAACTTGATGGCGATCTCGCGGATGCCAGGCAGACGCTGCTTGATGATGTCCGGACCAAGGTGGTCCAGTTTCAACAGAACGTGATCCTTGTTCGGGCCGCAACCACGGCCTTCCAGCACTTCCTGCTCCATCGAGCGGGCCACGAAGTCACGCGGGGCCAGGTCTTTCAGGTTCGGCGCGTAGCGTTCCATGAAACGCTCGCCGTTGCTGTTCAGCAGGATGCCACCTTCGCCACGCACGCCTTCGGTAATCAGCACGCCGGCGCCGGCCACGCCGGTCGGGTGGAACTGCCAGAATTCCATGTCTTCCAGCGGGATGCCGGCACGCACGCTCATGCCCAGGCCATCACCGGTGTTGATGAAGGCGTTGGTGGAGGCGGCGTAGATACGGCCGGCACCGCCGGTGGCGAACAGCACGCCCTTGGCGTGGAAGTTGTAAACCTCGCCGGTTTCCATTTCCAGTGCGGTCACACCAATCACGTCACCGTCTTCGTCACGGATCAGGTCCAGTGCCATCCACTCAATGAAGAACTGAGTGTTGGCACGCACGTTACGCTGGTACAGGGTGTGCAGCATGGCGTGACCGGTACGGTCGGCCGCGGCACAGGCACGCTGCACTGGCGCTTCGCCTTCATTCTGGGTGTGGCCGCCGAATGGGCGCTGGTAAATCTTGCCGTTTTCCAGACGATCGAACGGCATGCCGAAGTGCTCAAGCTCGATCACGGCTTCAGGCGCCTTGCGGCACATGAATTCGATGGCGTCCTGGTCACCCAGCCAGTCCGAACCCTTCACGGTATCGAACATGTGCCATTCCCAGCGGTCTTCCTGCACGTTGCCCAGCGAGGCGGAGATACCACCTTGTGCGGCAACGGTGTGCGAACGGGTCGGGAATACTTTGGACAGTACGGCAGTTTTCAGGCCGGACTCGGACAGTTGCAAGGCAGCACGCAGACCTGCGCCACCGCCGCCAACAATTACTGCATCAAATCGACGAACGGGAATGGTCATTACAGCCCCCATACAACCTTAAGCGAATAAATAAAACAGGACACCAGCCAAACCGCAGTCAGGGTGTGCATGGTCAAACGCACGCCAACCGGTTTGATGTAGTCCATCCAGAGATCGCGAATGCCTACCCATGCATGCAGGAACAGCGCAATCAAGGTGGTCTGAGTCAGCACTTTTACCCAGGTCTGGCCGAACAGCAGCTTCCAGCCTTCATAGCCGGAAGGCATCGCCAGCAGGAACAGGATCAGCGCGGCGGTATACACCAGCATGATTACGGCCGTGGCACGCTGGACGATCCAGTCTTTCAGGCCGTAGTGAGCACCGACAACTTGACGGTTTACCATAGGATGCCTCCGATGATGGCGGTCAGGCTCAGGCTGACGGCCAGAACCATTTTCGCGGTAGCGCGGGCAGTTTGCAGCTCAAGTCCCTTGTGGATATCCAGCAGCAGGAAACGGATACCGGCGGCGACGTGGTGCAGGAAGCCCCACAGCAAGCCGATCAGGATCAATTTCACCAGGGGATGGGCGACAACAGCACGGTAGCTGTCAAAGGCGTCGGCGGAACTGAGCGAACCGCTGAGGAGGTAAATCAGGAGTGGCAGGGAGAAAAACAGTGCCACACCGCTGATCCGGTGCAGGATCGAGACAATGCCCGGCACGGGCAGTCTGATCTTGCTCAGATCTAAGTGCTTTGGTCGTTGCTTCTGCATATAGCTTCCTTGGATGTGCATGAACCAAGTGGTTTTTTACGTTAGCGGCGGCCCGAAAACTGCCGTCGCCGTTAGGAGCCAGGGGCCACCCCTGATCCATCAAGATCATGCTGCACGATGCTGCACGTGCAACATAATCTGAAGATTCTACCAAATCTGCGCGTCGCTGCCGACCGGGCTATCCGAAATGCGACACATAGAACCGCGTTTGCGACACATCGTCATGCCGGCAAATGCTGCAGCGTCAACGCCAGCCTATCGGTCAGACACAAGCGCTGCCGCCACTCCACCGCCGCGCCGTTGACATCCACCGCCAGCCGCAGATGCGACAGCACCGGCGTGCCGGACACCATCGCCAGCAACTGCGCCTCGTCGCGTTCCAGCACCACCGCCCGCCACTGCTCGGTGGCCACCCGCAGGCGGACGCCGAAGTGCTGCTGCAGTACTGCCCACACCCCGGGCGACTGGCGCAGCCAGCGCGAATCCAGCGCCGGAAAACGCTCGGCCGACAACAGCACCTCGTCCAGCGCCACCGCCTGCCCGCGCAGCCGCCACAACAGGCGAATGCGGAACACCGGCGCCGCACGGCGCAAACCCAGCGCCGCCGACACATCGTCCGGCGCATTGCCGCGCGCGATACCGAGAAACTCGCGCTGCAGACGGTCCGGACTCTCCGACAACAGCCCCGGCGAGATCATCGACATCCCGGCCCAGTCATCGGCACCGGGCGCCACAAACGTGCCCTTGCCCTGCTGCCGGTACAGCACCCCGTCGGCCACCAGCTCGGTCAGCGCCTTGCGCACCGTGCCCTGGCTGACGGACAGCTGTTCGGCAAGCTCCCACTCGCTGGGCAGCGACTCCGCCACCTGCCACTCCCCGTCGCACAGACGCTCCAGAATCTGCTGTCTTGCCTGTCTATACAAAGGGATACGATTGAGACTCTTGCTGTTCATGGACTTTTTAACACCAAACGCGATCAAGGTAAACACTAGTCTTATATAAGACATAAGACAAAAAGTCACGTCCTGATTGCACAGAGCGGTGCAAGGGCAGCACAAAGGCGGTGCAGCATGCTAAACTCGCTGAAACTGTTGCAAAGCAGCATCCAAAGAGCAGTCATTCCAAAGTTCTAAAGGAGAGTACATCGATGAAAGCCCCCGTTCGCGTCGCCGTCACTGGTGCAGCCGGTCAGATTGGTTACAGCCTGTTGTTCCGCATTGCCAGTGGTGAAATGCTGGGCAAGGACCAGCCAGTCATCCTGCAACTGCTGGACCTGCCACAAGCCCAGACCGCCGTTAAAGGCGTGATGATGGAACTGGAAGACTGCGCGTTCCCGCTGCTGGCCGGCATGGTTGCGACCGACGACCCGGAAGTGGCTTTCAAGGATGTACAGGTTGCCCTGCTGGTTGGCGCCCGTCCACGCAGCAAAGGCATGGAACGCAAGGACCTGCTGACCGCCAACGCTGAAATCTTCACCGTGCAGGGCGCCGCCCTGAACAAGGTGGCTGACCGCAACGTCAAGGTGCTGGTAGTCGGCAACCCGGCCAACACCAACGCCTACATCGCGATGAAGTCGGCACCGGACCTGAATCCGAAAAACTTCACCGCCATGTTGCGTCTGGACCACAACCGCGCACTGTCGCAACTTGCCGCCAAGACCGGCAAGCCGGTTGCTGCCATCGAGAAACTGGCCGTGTGGGGTAACCACTCGCCGACCATGTACGCCGACTACCGCTTCGCCACCATCGATGGCCAGTCGGTAAAAGACATGATCAACGACCACGAATGGAACCGCGACGTGTTCCTGCCGACCGTGGGCAAGCGTGGCGCCGCCATCATCGAAGCACGCGGTCTGTCCTCGGCTGCCTCGGCCGCCAACGCTGCCATCGACCACATCCGCGACTGGGTACTGGGCACCAACGGCAAGTGGGTTACCATGGGTATCCCTTCCGACGGTTCCTACGGCATCCCTAAAGACGTGATGTTCGGTTTCCCTGTGACTTGCGAAAACGGCGAGTACAAGATGGTCGAAGGCTTGGAAATCGATCAGTTCAGCCGTGACTGCATCAATGTCACCCTGAACGAACTGGAAGAAGAACGCGCCGGCGTTGCCCACCTGCTGGGTTGATGACTGAGCGTTCCGGCAAAAGCGCACCGCAAGGTGCGCTTTTTGTCTTTACCGAATTACCGAATCACAACGCAATCCCGCTCTTTTTGGAGGTCGAAACACCATGATTGAAGCCGAAGTACTCAATCAAATTCAGGCACAGATCGACGATCTGGCTACCCGCAACACTGATATCCGGGGGTATCTTTGACTACGACGGTAAAAAAGACCGTCTGGAAGAAGTTTCCCGCCTGACCGAAGATCCCGATATCTGGAACGACCCCAAGAAGGCACAAGAACTGGGCCGTGAGCGCAAGCAGCTGGAAGACGTGGTACTGGTGATCGAAGGCATCGCCGCCACCCTCGCCGATTGCGCCGAACTGTTTGAAATGGGCCGCGCCGAAGGCGACGACGACACCATCCTGGCGGTGAAGGCCGACCTGGACGAGGTCGAGGCCAAGCTGGCCAAGCTCGAATTCCGCCGCATGTTCCACGACCCGATGGACCCCAACCACTGCTTCCTGGACATCCAGGCCGGCGCCGGCGGCACCGAGGCCCAGGACTGGGCCGGCATGCTGCTGCGCATGTACGTGCGCTACGCCGAACGCAAGGGCTTCAAGGTCGACATTCTGGAAGAGTCGGAAGGCGAAGTGGCCGGCATTTCCAGCGCCACCATCAAGATCGAGGGCGAGTACGCCTACGGCCTGCTGCGCACCGAAGTCGGCGTCCATCGCCTGGTACGGGTATCGCCGTTCGACTCCAACGCCCGCCGCCACACCTCGTTCTGCTCCGTGTTCGTGTATCCGGAAGTGGACGACAGCTTCGAGATCACCATCAACCCGGCCGACGTGCGCACCGATACCTACCGCGCCTCCGGTGCCGGCGGCCAGCACATCAACAAGACCGACTCGGCGGTGCGCCTGACGCACATCCCGACCAATATCGTGGTGCAGTGCCAGAACGACCGCTCGCAGCACCGCAACCGCGACGAAGCGTGGCAGATGCTGCGCGCCAAGCTGTACGAGCGCGAACTGAAAATGCGCAACGAAGCCAAGCAGTCGCTGGAAGACAGCAAGACGGACGTGGGCTGGGGCCACCAGATCCGCTCCTACGTATTCGACCAGTCGCGCATCAAGGACCTGCGTACCAGCTATGAAGTTGGCAACATCAAGGGCGTGATGGACGGCGATCTGGACGGCTTTATCGAAGCCAGCCTGAAACAGGGCGTTTAAACGATACCCAAGGTTGGCCGCACGCGATGCGGCCAACCTTTTACATTGATGGAGATACCATGTCGGAACACGAATCCAGCCAGCCGCAGCACGACGAAAACCACATCATGGCCGAGCGCCGTGACAAACTGAAAGCGCTGCGCGAAGCCGGCGTTGCCTTCCCCAACGACTTCAAGCGCGAAGACTTCAGCGGCGATCTGCACACCCGCTACAACGACAACAGCAAGGAAGAGCTGGAGCCGCTGAACGTGCAGGTTGCCGTTGCCGGCCGCATGATGCTCAAGCGCGTGATGGGCAAGGCCAGCTTCGCCACCATCCAGGACGTGACCGGCCAGATTCAGCTGTACATCAACGACCAGGGCGTCGGTCCGGAAGTCCACGCCGCGTTCAAGCACTGGGACATGGGCGACATCATCGCCGCGCGCGGCACCCTGTTCAAGACCAACAAGGGCGAGCTGTCGGTCAACGTCAGCGAGCTGCGCCTGCTGACCAAATCGCTGCGCCCGCTGCCGGACAAGTTCCACGGCATGACCGACCAGGAACAGAAATACCGTCAGCGCTACGTCGACCTGATCACCAGCGAACACAGCCGCAACACCTTCATCAAGCGCTCCAAGATCGTGCAGACCATCCGTGAAGTGATGGTCGCCCAGCACTATCTGGAAGTGGAAACCCCGATGATGCACCCGATCCCGGGTGGCGCCACCGCCAAGCCGTTCGTGACCCACCACAACGCGCTGGACATGTCGCTGTACCTGCGCGTGGCCCCGGAGCTATACCTGAAGCGTCTGGTGGTCGGCGGCCTGGAACGCGTGTTCGAGATCAACCGCAACTTCCGCAACGAGGGGATGAGCACGCGCCACAACCCCGAGTTCACCATGATCGAATTCTACGAGGCCTACAGCGACTACCAGCGCATGATGCAGATGACCGAGCACATCATCCGCCAGTGCGCCATCGCCGCCACCGGCCACACCACCGTGACCTACCACGGCAAGGAAGTGGACCTCGGCAAGCCGTTCGACCGCTTCACCATCGTTGGCGCCATCAAGCACTACAACCCGCAGTACACCGACGCGCAGCTGTTCGATGCCGAGTGGGTAGCCGCGGAGATCCAGCGCTTGGGCGGCAAACTGCCACCGGCACCGGGCCTGGGCAGCCTGCAGCTGACGCTGTTCGAAGAGTGTGCCGAAGGCCAGCTGTGGAACCCGACCTTCATCGTCGACTACCCGGTAGAAGTGTCGCCACTGGCGCGCGGCTCCGATGCCGACCAGTCGATCACCGAGCGTTTCGAACTGTTCATCGTTGGCCGCGAACACGCCAACGGCTACTCCGAGTTGAACGATCCGGAAGACCAAGCCGCGCGCTTCCTGTCGCAGGTCGAGCAGAAGGACGCCGGCGACGACGAGGCAATGCACTACGACGCCGACTACATCCGTGCCATGGAATATGGTCTGCCACCGACCGGCGGCTGCGGTATCGGTATCGACCGTCTGGTGATGCTGCTGACCGACTCGCCTTCTATCCGCGATGTCATCCTGTTCCCGCAGATGCGCCTTGAGACACTTCCGCAGTAATCCGACATAATCCGCTATAACCCGCATGGCTAAAGGCTTTGCGGGTTTTTTTATATCCGGACAAGTCCGAGAAAATCCGCCAGAATCCGGCGTAAAAGTGGGGTACCAACTGGGGTATCTTTCTGTAGTAGAGTGTCGTGATACCCCACCCTCTACAGGAGAGGACATGCCCATTACCAAGCTACAGATCGACAAGGCCAAGCCTCGGGACGACGGAAAACCGCTCAAGCTATACGATGGACAAGGGCTGTATCTGTGGGTCTTGAAAACAGGCAGCAAAGTCTGGCGCTTCAAGTACACCTGGGATGGCAAAGAGAAAATGCTGGCACTGGGTCGCTACCCCGACCTGACGCTGAAAGATGCCAGAGAGAAGCGGGACAGCACCCGCCGCCTGCTGGCAAAAGACACCGACCCTAGCGCAAAGCGCAGAAACGACCGCATGGCACGGCTCAAAGCAGAGCGCGGCTCGTTTGAAATGGTGGCAAGAGAATGGCACCGGGTTAGTGCTGCAGAATGGACTGAACGCCATGCCGCATCGGTACTGAAAAGCCTGGACAGCTACCTGTTCCCGTCGCTGGGGCGCCGGCCGGTAAGCGAGATCACACCGTTCGAACTTCTGGAGGTGCTACGCAAAGTAGAGGCCACCGGCAAGCTGGATACCGCCAAGCGATTGCGCGAACGCTGCAATAGCATTTTCCGGCTGGGCATCATCTCGGGCCTATGCACCTTTAACCCTGCAGCCGACCTCACTAAAGCATTGAAGGCACCGGTCAGCAAACCTAGGCCGGCACTGAGCAACGACGCGCTACCGGGCTTTCTAGCTATGTTGCACGATGCCCCACAAATGCTGCTGCAAACGCGATTGTTGTTTCAGGTACTCATGACCTGCTTCACACGGGTGGGGGAAACCGTCAGGGCCGAGTGGACCCACATTGACTTTGAAAACGGTATCTGGACTATTCCGCCCGAGAACCGCAAGTTGAAATCCAAGCTAAAAGCCATGGCTAACCCGCACCTGGTACCACTGCCGCGCCAGATCGTCGCTGTATTCCTGCAGCTGCGCCAGCATGCCCGGCCAAACAACCCGTATGTTTTCCCCAGCTTCCGCCGGCCACGTCAACACATGAACGAAGCCACGCCACTGAAAGCGCTGGAACGCATGGGCTACGGCGGCGCCAACAAGGAACATGGCCACATCGTTACTCACGGTTTTCGCGCTACAGCATCTACCATCCTGAATGAGTCCGGATTCAACCCCGACGCCGTAGAGCGCCAGCTGGCCCACATCGATAAAAACACCGTCCGCGCGGCCTACAACCGTGCGCAATACATGCAAGAACGACGGGACATGATGCAGCACTGGGCTGACTACCTGGACAGCCGGCTGGAAGCAGCCATGCAGCACGGCACAATGATGCCACCAGAGCACAACAGCAACTGACCTCGCAATAAACCACCGATGCCCAGCATGGGTACACACGGCAAGCTCTGTACTGCCCACCAAGGATGCCAAGCCTGCCGTCTGCAATCAGCACCCGGCGCGCGCTCTCGTAGCCCCGCCACGCCTGCCCGCTTCATGCGCCGGTTTTTATGCAGCTGCATGAAAAGCTGAAATGCCCGCCAATACAGGCTTTGCGGACACTCTACCCTGCATGAAAATTTATGCATTTTTATGCAGATTTATGCACTTCCATGCAGCAGCAGCCGCTCTTTTCCCGCGCCCCCCTCCCGACAGACGCGGACAGCCATGCAAGGCATCCGACAGCATCCGGCCTGCGCCGGCAGCATCCCACTTTGTCCAGACAGCACCATCTGCAAAGCCGATAGCAAAACAGCTATCGGCAGCCGCTCACGCCCCCAATCCGCCATCTTCCGCGCACGTCCAGTAACACACGTCGCCATCCAAAGCCACCTGGCCACCATCAACGGCACGCCCGACCACCAGCCGGAAACCGTGTTCGGCATCAGCGCCCAGCTGGCCCGCCACGGCGTGACCTTGCAACGCGAGGTGGCCACCGACGACAAGCTGTTCAACCTGGAATGGTGGAAAGGCCGTTTTGGCGCGATCTGGAAACCGGCTCAGTTCCAGCGCATGATCAACCTAATGGAGCGGGCCGCCCACCTGGGCGCACGCGACGTGGTTAACTTTGTCGGTCTGGCCTGGCGCGATGGCCAACTGGTGGCGCTGGAAGGCAAAGACTGCTTTTTTGTGGAGCCACAAAAGCAGTGCCTGTACTACAACCTCAGCTTTCCGCGTGGCAGCGCCCAGCAAGCGCGCACCGTGCTGCAGGCGTATCAGGCCACCTTCCAGCACAACGCCGCCGCTATCGCCCTAGTGTGGGCGCTGGGCGCGCACCTGAAAACCATGCTCGGCTTTTACCCGCACCTGCAAATGCAGGCCGAGAAAGGCTCCGGCAAGTCCAAGCTGCTGGAAAGCCTGCAATCCACGCTGGCGTTTCAGGTGCTGTCCGGCCAGATGCTGAAAACCGACCACCGCCGCCGCGCCTCGGTGTCCTACACCTCGCAGCCGGTGGGCTGGGACGAGTTTTCCAAGCTGCCGAAAGCCATCCTGTCCGACATCGACGCGCTGCTGCAGTCCACCTACCGTTTCGAGTTCACCCGCGTTGGGGCCAGCCTTACCCCTTACCTGATGTGTGCGCCGGTCCTGCTGGCTGGCGAAGAAGTAGACGTACAAAGCCTGCAGTCCAAGCTGTGCCGCAGCAGCCTGTCCGTCGCCCGGCAAGGCACCATCATTCCACACGACCTGCCGCAGTTTCCGCTGTGGCCGTGGCTGCAGTTCCTAGCCAGCATAGACACCCAGCGCCTGCGCGACCTGCATCAGCAGTACCTGGCGCACTGTATGCAGCACAGCCGCGCCCCGGCCGGCGACGCCACCGCCAAGCGCATGATGGAAAACTACGGCGCCATCCTGACTGCTTGGGCGCTTCTGTGCGAGTTTGCCGAGATCGACATTGAGCAAGGCCACTTCATGCCCGACCTGCTGGCAGAGATGAACAGCCATATTGCCGACACCGACGGCACCCGCCTGCCCTGGGTGTGGATCATGGAAATCCTGCTGTCCGAAATCGACGCCAAACGCTTTGCCCACCCCTACACCTGGGACCAGATCAAGACCGACACCGGCCACAATGAAATGGCGCTGTTCGTGCGCCCCAACCATGTGATGGACCACATTTCCACTGCCCCGCACCTGCGCGCCAAGTTTGACGCGCTGCCAGTGAAAACCGGCCGTATCTTCAAGGCCCAGTTGCTGCAAAGTGGCGTAGTGTTGGCCGACGACATCGAGCGAAAAATCCACGGCGTCCGCAGCGCGCACCTGACCGCCATCAGCCTAGCCAGCCTGGAACAGCTGGGCCTGTACGCTACGCCCGACACGCGCTACTGATCCTTAGCCAATCCCACCCCACTGCCCGCACCGCTGCGGGCATTTTTTGTGCCGACTGCTGCGGTCAACCTTGCCTGGCCATACCTGGCTGCCAGGTGCCCGCGCCTCCTTTCCGGTGGCCCATTCTCTGCATCAACGCTGCCAATGAGTGGCTCTTTTTTGATCCATACTTATGACAATAGAAAACGGCTTATGGCAAGATCACGGCAACGGCGACGGTTTTAGCGCCATTGGGTAGCACAGTACGCAGAAAAAATCCGTGGATGGCGGCCAAAATCCCGCTAAGTGCTTGATTGTTGAGAACAAGCCGCCCACGGTTTGCCTGTGCTTATCCACGGTTTGCCTCCCGCTGCCCACGGTTTGCCCTGTTTTGCCCACGGCGCTGTTTTTGTACCGTTTTCCTTCTTTCTTCTCTTTCTTTTAAAAAACAAAGAGATAGAGAAAGACAGCGAAGAAAAGGAAAAACAGGCCATCCACAGAATCGGCCACAGCATGCCAAGTGCATCCACGGTTTCGTGCAGGCAAAGCGTGGAAACCGTGGAAAGCCTCATGGACTCAAAGCATTGATTTTGTTGGGTTTTGTGGTGACATCCACGAAATGAGAAAACCGCCCACAAACAAACCGTGGGCGCGAAAGCCTTGCCAGGCAAGGGTTTCAGGCTTCATCCACGGTTTCGGGGTGTTTTTTGGTGTGGGGGGGACTGGGCTGATGCAGGAGCGAGCTGGAAGGCTGCTTGTAGGCCATTCCAGCCGTTCGAGTCTCAATCACCTGCGGTCAGCAATGCGTCGGTTACCTGCCGTTCGGTCAGCGTGAGCGATGAACGGCAGGCAAGTACCTGCTCAACCGCTTCGCGCTTGAGGGATTCCGGAAAAGTACGTCTGGTCTTGGACATGAACACTACTCCTTGATGGGGATTATCCACCTTAAGTTAGTGTCTACGGGGAGTAGGACAGACCAGACAGGTGCAAGCCCTGATTTGTGCAACAAAGCCTGGACAGGGATATGACCAAATTGTATTTTTACAGAATTTTGAATTACATGTGACACCTCTGTAACGTGCATACGTGTATCATTTACAGAAATTGTTAAATATTTATTTTTCATGAGAATGCCAATTTTAATATATAAAATATATTAAAATTGCGCATTTTACTATCGCACAACATTAAATTATATATCACTGTTGTTATTTAAAATCAATGTAATATTAATTCAAACATCAGGAACTTAGTATCATGAATAAAGTTTTTCTCTCTCATAGCAGCCAAGATAAGAAACATTATTTAAATATTGTTGCTGAACGCTTGGGGCAAGAAAACATTGAATATGATGCATGGACATTTGAAGAGGGTGAAAAAACAATTTCTGAAATTGAAAGCCGGATAGATTCTAGCGATTTATTTGCACTGTTTATCTCGAGCAATTCGCTAGAATCAGACTGGGTACTGAATGAAATTTCCAGGGCTTATGAGAAAATAAGTACAGGTGTAATAAAAAAAATCTACCCAATCATAATCGATGAGAACATAACTCACGATGATGCTCGCATTCCAGATTGGCTAAAAGAGCAATATAATTTAAAGTTAATAAATAGACCTGCCGTTGCCGCAAGAAGAATAAAAACAAGACTTCGCGAATTACACTGGGCCAGTCATCCAATTGCAGAAAAGAGAAGTAATATCTTTGTCGGACGGAATGAGATTCTTGATGACTTTGAAAGTAGAATGGATGACATCGATCTTATCAAACCGACATGCATTATTGCCTCGGGCCTTAAGAAAATTGGCAGAAGCAAGTTTCTAATCCATGCGCTAGTAAAATCGAGCATTACTAATATACATTACAATCCAATAAAAATAACATTAGATCGTATTGATAGCATCGAGGACTTTATATATAAACTATTTGACACTGGACTTACATCCGCATCAAAAGATAATATATCTGAGATGTTGACCAAGAAGATGGAAGAAAAAGAATCACTCTTAGCTAGCATGTTACATGACATACAGAAATCTAAAGAAATAATCTTCATAGAAGACAATGGATGCATTGTTGATCATGAGCGTGAAGTTGCTAGTTGGCTAATAAATGCGCTTACGAAATATGACATTTCCAAAAAACCTGTTATTTGCGTAGCTGCAAAATATAGGACAAATAGAAAATCACTGCGTGACTATGAAGCAATTTATGCTATAGAAATTCCAGAACTTTCAACAAGAGAGAGGGCTGGGCTATTAAGAAGACTGCTCGAACTGTATAACTTCCAATTAGGATCAGATGATTTTTCATTCTTTGCTGAACAACTACATGGTTTTCCAGAAGAAGTTGCTTTTTGCGTTAATTTAATTGCTGACTATGGCATAGCTGGTGCAAAAAAAGAATCACACCAACTAACTGACTTTAATACAGAGAAGGCATCACTCTTATTGCGTAAGTATGAAGCAAATCAAGAATGTCTTGATTTTATATACCTCCTATCTGAATTTGAATTTATCGGAGTATCATTTTTATTTCAAATAGTTGAAGAGGAAAAATACAAGCCAATTTTAGATGAGCTGGTGACAAATTTGATATGTGACTACATTGGTGGCGAGCAAGAATATGTGCGCCTGAACGATACGATACGAGATTTAATCAAGAGAAATAGAATTGATTTACCCACAGAATTTAAAGAAAAACTTAAGGCGCATGTTGAAAATTTCGTAAAAGATACAAATAAATTTGAAAGAGATGCGTCAGATTTTTTCTACTCAATAAAAGAAGCACTAACAAATGGCGAGACTATAGATGATAGATATTTAGTCCCATCGCATATTTTACGCACAATAAAAGACTTATATCAAAAAAGAGAAAACCTCAAGCGTGTTGTCAAGTTAGCAGATATGCTACTTATGAAAGAATCGACTCTTGATAAGAAAGTTGTTCAAGATGTTAGATATTATCTCTGTCTAAGCTTAGCAAGACAGAAAGATAAGCGAGTTCTAAAAGAGGCAACCAATATTCATGGGCCAGAGCATGATTTTGTCTTAGGTTATTACTATCGTGTCTGTGGGAGGCATTCAGATGCAATTCAACGCCTCGAGAAATTAACTGACATACCTTACATTGCTTCAAGAGCCAAAAGAGAGCTTGTCCAAGTTTTTCTGTATATCGAAGAGTTTGACAAGGCATTAGCTATGGCAAAAGAAAACTATGAGGCAAATCGAGGAAATCAATTCCCAACTCAATCATATCTAAACTGCTTATTGAATAGTGAAAATCCAAGTATCAACAAGGAAGAAATTGAAAGGCTTATATCTGAATTAGATGTTATCAACTCCAGCCAATCAAAAGAAATGATGTTGATCGCAAAATCATTGTTTGAAACACGAATAAATTCGAACAGGATAAAAGCTTTCAATTACATTGATGATGCAATTGCGTTAGATGAAAGATCTCCTTATCCATACTTGGCAAAATTTGACATTGCACTGAAATTTAATGACACAGAAATAATGGCACAAACTCTTCAACACATTGAAGAAGTTTCAAAATCAAGGTCATTCTCAAAAAACACTATTGCAAAAAATAGAGCATACTTAAAAGCTGCCACAGGATATCTTGCCGATGCGATACACATCGTAAAAACAGAGCTAGATAATTATCCACCTGAAACTGTAGAAAAATTAATCACCAAAATAAACAAGATAGCTGGAAAATGAATATGCATTAAATCTAAATATTGCAACGCAACGAAAAATGAAATATATTTTCAACAGCCAAACTATTGGCACTTCGCACTAAAAGTGCTTGCAGCACAGCTGATGAGCTTACTAAAGAATTTTATTTTTTAGGTACATAAACAGAAAGCCCCCGACTGGAACACAGGAGGGGGCTATTTTTTTAAAGTTGCGAGGACAAGGTTAGCCGTTGGTAGGCTTTGTTGCACAAATCAGGGCTTGCACCTGTCCGGTAGAATGACTGCATGAGCAAGCCCCTCCCTCCCAAGTACCAAACCACCAACTGGCAGATCTACAACCAGTCCCTCAAACAACGCGGGCAGCTCCTTCTTTAGCTCGACAAAGACATGAGCTGGCAGGCACAAGCCACCGGGAAACGGGGGCGGCACCCAACTTTTTCCGATGCTGCCATCCAGTTCTGCCTCACCATCAAATGTCTTTTTGGTCTGGCTCTCCGCCAAGCCACAGGCATGGTCGAAAGCATCTTGCGCCTAGCTGGACTTGACTGGGCCCTCCCGGACTTCAGCACGCTTTCCCGATGCCAGAAAGACCTACAGGTTCGTATTCCGATACAAAGAAAGCCGGGTTGTCCGCATCTTCTGGTGGACAGCACCGGTATCAAGATGATGGGCTAAGGCGAGTGGAAGGTGAAAAGCATGGCGCCGACTACCGCCACCAATGGCGCAAGCTACACCTGGGTATTGATGCGCAAACGTTGGAAATCCGCGCGATGGAAGTGACCGACAATCGGACTGGCGATGCCACGATGTTGCCGGAGTTGCTGTCGCAAATACCGCCGACCGAGAAGTTGGTAACGGTGACCACGGATGGCGCATACGACACGCGCTTGTGTCATGCTGCGATAGCGGAGCGCGGTGCTGCGGCCATCATTCCCCGCGACGAAACGGCCAGTTCTGGAAAGGGAATTCACAAGGCAATCTGGCGCGCAATGAGTCGCTACGCTCGGTGAAGTATCTGGGACGCACACTCTGGAAAAAGTGGAGTGGCTACCATCGCCGCAGCTTGGTCGAAATGAAGATGCACTGTTTCAAATTGCTGGCCGACCGCGTCAAGTCGCGCGACTTTGACCGGCCGGTGGCGGAGCTTCAAATCTGTGCCGCGATTCTGAATCGCTTTACGGCACTGGGCACGCCGCAAACGATACGCATGGGCTGAGTCCGTCTGGGGATTGGGGTAGCTTGGCCATTACTTGATTTGTGCAACAAAGCCATAAAAATCCATCGCTCAGGCCTCAACAAAATCCGCCCACCACTGCATCATCTTCCGGCGCTCGTCCAGATACTCGGCGCGGTGGTAGGCGGCGCGCACCTTGTTGCGCTCGGCATGCGCTAGCTGGCGCTCGATCACGTCCGGGTCGAAACCTTCTTCGTTCAGCGAGGTAGAGGCCAGCGCACGGAAGCCGTGTGGCGTGGCGGTGCCCTGGTAGCCCATGCGACCCATGGCATAGCTGAGGGTGTTTTCACTCATTGGCTTGCTGTGGTCTGTCATGGCCGGAAACAGTAGCTCACCGTGCCCGGTCAATGGCTGCAGCGCTGCCAGCCAGGCCAGCGCCTGGCGGGATAGCGGCACGATATGCGGCTGGCGCATCTTCATGCGTTCGGCCGGGATGCGCCATTCGGCGCGCTCCAGGTCAAACTCGGCCCAACGTGCGGCGCGCAACTCGCCTGGGCGCACAAAGGTCAGCACCAGCAGGTGCATGGCAATGCGTGTGCCGCTTACAGACTGGCCAATATCTACTCGTGTGGAACACTGCTGCTATCTGTCACCCAAACAATCCGCTTTCTCCTGTGTCACTTGCCGTTGTCACACAAACAGTTCAGACAACCTAACAGCGCATGTGCGGTACCCCAATCAATGATGCGGAAAAAAACACCGTGAAAAAGTGGGGTATCGCCAGGGGTACCACCACAAAAGCGATCCGATAAAATCAATAAATATCAAACACTTACATTGCTAATACCTATGCCGCAGATGAGACTGGAAGGCCAGGTCTGAGCAGCAGGTTTGCTGGGTTCGTGAAGAAACTCAGCCGTACCTGAAAACCAGACCGTGATCAGTCCAAAGCCCCGACAGCAATGCCGGGGCTTTTTGCATTTAGCTGTCCGGCAGCCTGATGGCTGCCGCAGCCGTCACCGCAGAAGGGCTGCCGCTCATCCCTTATTCGTCGGCGTAGCGCCGGGCGATGGCGCGGAATTCCTCGGCAATCGTGTCGAAGGCGTCCACCATGTCGGGGTCGAAGTGCTGGCCGCGCCCGGCCAGTATCATCTCCACCGCCTGCTCGTGCGGAAACGGCGGTTTGTACACCCGGCGCGAGATCAGCGCATCGTAGACATCGGCGACCGCCATCAGCCGCGCCGACACCGGGATGGCATCGCCGGCCAGTCCTTCCGGATAACCGCTGCCGTCCCACTTTTCCTGGTGATAGTTGGCGATCTCGCGCGCCAGCCGCAGAAAGCTGCTGGGCGCATCCAGCAGCTTCTCCGCCGTGGCGATGGCATCGCGCCCCAGCGTGGTGTGCGTCTTCATGATTTCAAATTCTTCCGGCGTCAGCTTACCCGGCTTGAGCAGGATGGCATCCGGAATGCCCACCTTGCCGATGTCGTGCAGCGGTGCCGACTTGTACAGCATGTCGATGGTGTCGTCGTCCAGCACCGCGCCAAAACGCGGAAGTGACTGCAGCTGCTGCGCCAGCGCCCGCACGTAGTTCTGCGTGCGGCGGATGTGGTTGCCGGTCTCGTGGTCGCGGGTCTCAGCCAGCGACGCCAGTGCCATGATGGTGACATCCTGGATCACCTGCACTTCCCGGGTGCGGATATCCACCTCACGCCGCAGGAACGCCGCCTGGTCCTCCAGAAAATCCGCCGCCGCCTTCAGCTGCATGTGGGTATTCACCCGCGCCAGCACGATGGGCGGCGAGATCGGCTTGACGATGTAGTCGACCGCGCCGGCATTGAAACCGGCCTGTTCGTCGTCGTGTTCGCTCATCGCGGTCAGGAAGATCACCGGAATCCTGGCGGTGCGCGCTTCGCTCTTGAGCTGGCGGCACACGGCAAAGCCGCCGATGCCCGGCATCATCACGTCCAGCAGCACCAGGTCCGGCAGCGCCTCGCCGGCCAGCAGCTGCAGCGCGCGCTCGCCACTGTTGGCCACCAGTACGCGGTAGCGGTCTTTCAGCAGGCTGTACAGCAGGGTCAGGTTTTCCGGTGTGTCATCAACGATCAACACCGTCTGCCGCGCTTGCCGCAGCGAAGAGTCGATCATGGCGCGTCCTCCTGCCAGCAGATGCCCGCTTCCGTCGCTGCCTGCTCCAGCCAGTCGCGTGCGGCGGGAAAGTCGAACTGCCGCATCGCCTTGTCGAAAGCGGCATAACTGGCGGCAGGCAAGGCCGCGCGCAGGCTATCGGAGTGTTCCAGAAAAACCCCCAGCGCATCGCCGTCGCTGGCCGCCAGCAGCGCGGCCAACTCGCGCAGCTGCAGCGCCGTGTTGTCCGGACACGGCTCATTGACGCTCTCTTCCTGCGCCAGCGCGTCCTTCAACAGCGCCAGCACCCGCAGCAGTTGCTGGTCGAAGTCCGCCAGCGGCTGCTGATGTGCCTCGCGCTCGACGATGGCCCGCTGCAGGCTGGCCGCCACCGCCTGCAGGCGCAGGAAGCCCAGGGTGCCGGCCAGTCCCTTGAGGCTGTGCACCACCCGTACCGCCGTCTCGTAGTCGGCGGCCGCCAGTGCGGTGGCGACACGCGTGGCGGCATCACCCTCTTCCGCCACGAACTGGCGCAACAGATGCAGGTACAGGCTGCGGTTGCCGGCCACGCTGGCCAGACCAGCACTCTGGCTGAACAGTGCCGTGGGGACCGCAGTTGCCGGCGCCGCGGCCGGGGTCGCAGCGCCGGCGTCCGACTGCGACGGTAACCAGCGCAGCAGTGTTTCGAACATCAGGTACGGGTCTACCGGTTTGAGGATACGATCGACCATCCCGGCAGCCATGCAAATATCGTATTCGGTCGCCTGTACATCCGCGGTCAGCGCGATGATGGGCAGCTCCAGCAGGCGCGGGTCACCGCGAATCAGCCGGGTGGCCTCGATGCCGTCCAGCACCGGCATCTGTACGTCCATCAACACCAGCTGGTAGTGATCCGCCGCCTGCTCTGCCAGACGGATCACCGCATCACGGCCATTGTCCACCACCTCGACCGTGGCACCTGCCGCCTGCAGCAGTTCCACCGTCAGCTGCTGGTTGATCTTGTTGTCCTCGGCCAGCAGTACTCGCACCCCGTCCAGACATGGCAAGGCCAGCATCTGGCGCGCGGTATCGCTCTCGCGCTGTACGCCGAACAGGCCCAGCATCACGTCCAGCAGCGACGATTGGCTCACCGGCTTGACCAAGAAGGCTTCCACACCAGCCGCTTCCGCCGCGGCGCGCACGTCGTCACGGCCGAAAGCGGTGACCATGATGATTCTGGCGCCGTTCAGCGCCCGGATACGGCGGGCGGTCTCGACACCGTCCATCACTGGCATCATCCAGTCCACGAACACGATGTCGAACGGGTGATCCATGCTGGCCTGGCGGTAGATGTCCAGCGCCTCGCGCCCGGAAGCGCAGGTGCTGACGGCAAAGCCCAATCCGCGCAACTGCTCGGACAGGATGTCGCGCGCCGAGGCGTTGTCGTCGATGACCAGCACGCGCAGTCCGCTTGCCAGCTCGGACAAGGACTTGCCGCGGGTATCGACCGCGCTGGACACCCCCAGCCAGGCACTGAACAGGAAGCTACTGCCGCAGCCAGGCGCCGACTCCACCTGGATGGCCCCGCCCATCAGCTCCACCAGCCGCTTGGCAATCGCCAGGCCCAGCCCGGTGCCGCCAAACCGGCGCGTGGTAGAGCCATCGGCCTGACTGAAGGCCCGGAACAGGCGCGCCTGCTGCGCCTCATCCATGCCGATGCCGCTATCGGTCACACCGATGCGCAGCTTGACCTTGTCGCCCACCTGCTCCAGCAACTGGATGCTCACGGTCACCTGCCCCTGTTCGGTGAACTTGATGGCATTGCCCACCAGATTGGTCAGCACCTGCCCCAGCCGCAGCGGGTCGCCCACCAGGCTCTGCGGCACGGCCGGGCTGCATTCGAACAGCAGCTCCAGCCCCTTGTCCGCCGCCTTCTGCCCGACCAGCGACGACACATTTTCCAGCACCTCATCCAGCCGGAAACTCACCGTCTCCAGCTCGATGCGGTCAGCCTCCACCTTAGAGAAGTCCAGAATGTCGTTGATGATGCCCAGCAGCGAGGTGCCGGCATTGTGGATCTTGTTGACATAGTCGCGCTGGCGCTGGCTCAGCTCGGTTTTCAGTGCCAGATAGGACATGCCGATGATGGCGTTCATCGGCGTGCGGATCTCGTGGCTCATGTTTGCCAGGAACATGGACTTGGCGCAGGTGGCTTGCTCGGCCTCGTGTTTGGCCGCGCGCAGCGCCGCGGCGCTCTGCGCCAGCCGGGTGTACAGCAGGCCGTTTTCCAGCAGCAGCACGATCAGCACGAAGCTGGCCGCCAGCAGGCCGTAGATGCGACCGGTGTAGAAGCCGAGGTCGAAGCGGCCGGCATTCAACACCGCGGACAAGGCGATATCGCACAGCCAAGCAAACATCACCACGCTCAGCCACAAGTCCAGCGTCGTGCGCAGCCGGTCGCGCAGCAGCAGCACAAACGCCAGCAGACTCAGCCCCCACACGCTGAATACCACCCCGCGCATGACCGGCGTGTAACGGTTGCCCTGCATGATGGGTGGCAGATAAGCATGTCCCAGCGTGACCACCAGCAACAACACCAGCGTGGCCAGTGCGGCCAACATGCAGCACAGCAGGATGGCATAGGCGGGGTGCCAGCGTGACGGCAGTTCCAGCTTCCGCCGCGCCAGCATGGTGTAGACCATCACCAGCAGCGGAAAACCGCCATGCCAGAACATGTACAGCCAGGCCGTGGTCTGCGGCCCGGCCCCCAGCAGCCCGCCGGGGGAGAACAGCCCGGGAAAACTCAGCGCATGCAGCACCGCCATGCAGGCGGTGAACAGGTAGCCGGTGGCCAGCGCCAGCAGTGCCAGCGAGCGCAGGATATAGAACTGGCCGAATAGCAGGATCGCGGTGATCAGGTCGTTCAGCACCAGTGCCGACTGATAGGCAGGGATAAAGGCCCATACCTTGGCCTGCGGCTGCTTGGCAAACGGCACCAGCGCAGCGAACAGCAGCGCGGAGATGACAATCACCGCCAGCATCAGCCGCTGCTGTTTATGCGAGGGGGCAGAGGTCGACAGAAAGGCGAATCCTTCGTACTGCAATGAGGCTGATCGCTGCATGATTCGGGCAACTCGCTATGGATCACATCGGAACGCGGGAGACACCCTTTTCTATGTAGCACATCTGACTGTATAGTCATTCGACATTTATCGAGACTGTCGCACTTTCAGGCAGCACATGACAAATCAAACGTTGGCCGCAAGCCGCTGACAGGCCCGAGTCTGCCGGCAGTCGGGAACAGTCCGTCACGACGGAAAGTGACGGAAACTGGGCTGCGCCGCCATGTGCCGGCACGCCCGGCAAGGCGGCTTGCGAAACAGTGTTGGGCTAGCCCGGTTTCAGTTCGAGGCGCTGGCGCAGGGTCGGTGCCAGTATCTTCAGCACCTGCACCGGCAGGGCGCTGGTGAAGCGGTAATCGCCCGCCTGCGGCCCCGCCACGTAGGCGATCAGCGTGCCGAAGTAGCGGTCGCCGATATAGAACGCGAAGGCACCGGAGCGACTGACCACCCGCTCGGAAGTCAGCACCCCGCCCCTGGCAAACACCTTGAAGCGGTTGTCGCCGGTACCGGTCTTGCCACCCACCGGGATATGGGTACCGTCCGCCAGATCGAAGGCGCCGGCCACCCGGCGCGCGGTGCCCAGCTCCACCACCTCGGCCAGCACCTTGCGCACCACCTGGGGAATCTCGGGCGGCAGCACGCGCTCGCCGTTGGCCGGCGTCTGGGTGAGGCTGGTTTCGTACGGGGTGCCGGCGGCAAAGTGCAGCTTGTCGAGGTAGACCGTCGGCAGGCGCACGCCGTCACTGGACAGGATGCCCATCAGTTCCGCCAGTGAAGCCGGGCGGTCGGCGGAGGCGCCCAGCGCAGTGGCGTAGGACGGCACCAGCGCGTCAAACGGATAGCCCAGCCGCTTCCAGCCCTGATGGATCTGCTTGAAGGCGTCGATTTCCTTGATGGCCCTGATGCGCGACGCCTGCCCTGCCCGGTTCTTGCTGTTGAGCAGCCACTGGTAAACCTCTTGCCGTTGCTGGGTGCTGGCGCGAACCAGCTCGCTCCAGTCGGCGCCCGGATGCTGGTGCAGATAGGCCACCAGCCACAGCTCGAGCGGGTGCACACCGGCCAGATAGCCGCGGTCGTTCAGGTTGAAGCGCTCTGGGCCGAGCTCGTCATACAGCCTGGCCAGCATCTTGGCGTCGGGCTGCAGCCGCACGTCGAGGTGCCGGGTCAGGAACGCGGTGAACGCATCCAGCCCGGCTTCGGGGCGGATGCTGCGGAAAATGACCGCCAGTTTCTTCGGACTTTGCCGTGCCCGCGCCACCAGCAAGGCGTCAATTTCCTCCGCGCCCTTGTGGCGGTACTTGTTGTAGAAACCGGCCAGGAAGGTGCGCCCTTCGCGATCGGCAAAACGCTGCAGGTATTCGCGGCGCGTGGCGTCGTCGTCCTCGCCTGCGGTTGCGCCGCTGGCCGCCGCCGGCTGCATATAGTAACGCGCGATGTCGCGCATCAGCCGGATATAGACCAGATTGACGGAACGGCGGGTGGCCTCGCGCACGGTGAGTGTCTTGCTGTCGTCGTTCTCGTCGAAGTTGTTGAAGGTGTGCAGCCCGCCGGCGGTGAAGAAGCTCTCGCCGGGGCTGGCGGAATAGGTGCGCTCCAGCGCCGCCTCCAGCATGGCGGTCAGGCTGGTGTCCGCCGCCTGCGCCAGATAGTCGATCGCCCAGCGGCGCAGTGCGGATTCGCCGGCTGCGGGCCGGATGGCAAGCAGCTGCTCGCTGCCCAGCGCCGCGTATTGCTGGTGCAGCGCGTGGATCACCATCAGGTAGCTGACCAGCGTGCGCAGCTTGGCGGTGGAGCCGAGATCCAGCTTGGCGCCTTCGTTGATGTCGAACGGCTGCGCGAAGTTGTCGGCCTGCACGCGCACCTTGTTGCCGGTGGGCGTGCGTTCGATCAGGGTGAAGCTGTAGGTCACCCCCTGCGGCGAGCCCTGTTGCAGCAGATACTCGTTGTTAAGGTTGGCCGCACGCGCGTAGTCCGGATCGCGCAGCCTGAGCAGTTCGGCGGTGACCTGCTGCTGCAGCGTCAGGTCCAGCGTGCTGCTGGCGGTCAGGTCCAACCGGTCCAGATCGTACATGCGCCGTACACCCAGCAGCCCGGCCAGCTTGATGCGCACCGCATTGGCACCCTTCTGCGCGATCACCGCCGCCACCGGCAGCCGCACCCGTTCGCGCTGCTGCCGCAGCGACACCCGCAACGCCGCGTCGCGCAGCGCCGGGGTAATCAGCTTGTCCCTGGCCATCATGCGCAGGTAGGCGTCGGTCATCGCCTGCAGCACCTTCATGTCGCCGTTCAGGAAAATGGAGGGACTGCGCTGCGAGATCATCAGGCTCAACGCCTCCTTGAACACCACCGCGCGCTCCGCCACCGGCAGGCTGTCATCGGTCAGCGCCCGGTTGACCTGCACGAAATCGCGCCCGTACCACGCCCACATACCGTCGCCGATGCCGGAAACCTCGCCGAAACCGGCACGCGCCGCCAGCGGCACCGTGTTCAGGTATTTGACCACCAGTTGGCGGCGGGCGGCGGTGGTGTCCTCGCCATCGAGATAGGCACGCACCGAGGCCGACAGCATCTGGCGCAGTTTTTCCTGATCCGAGCTGGTGCGCCCGGCCGGCGAGTGGCGGTATTTCTCGATCTGGGTGGCCAGCGTACTGGCGCCGGCGGCGCGATAGCCGGAATCAAACAGGTGCAGCGCCTTGTCGACCAGCGCCTTGCTGAAGCGAGACCAGTCCACCGCCGGATTGAGCTGCGGACTGTCCTTGTCCAGCAGGGTACGGTTCTCGATGTACAGCAGGCCGCCGACCAGCAAGGACGGCAAGGCGTTGAAATCCGCGTACACGCGCTGCGGCGTGCGCGACTGGTAGATGGTCTGACCGTAGCCGTCAGTGAGGGTGAGGCCGGTCTGGTCTTTCTCGTGATACGGCAGGAACAGGCCCAGCGGCAGAAGCGGCGCCGTCACGCCGTGATCGGCCAGCGCGACCATGCCGTCGGACAGCTCGGCCTGGCTGGCGATGGCGTAGCCGCGGGCCTGCAGCCGCTGCAGATAGTCGGGCATGGCGGCATAGCCCAGGCGCTGGTCATAGGGGCCCCCGCTCGTCGGGAAACGGATGGCCTTGCTCGGCCCCGCTTTGACCTGATAACTGGCATCCCGCGCCGCATCACTGAAAAAGCGCGCCTGCTGCCGCGAGTGCTGCAACTCGTCCAGCAGCAGATACAGCAATCCGCCAATCAGCAGCAGCAACAGGATGCCGACAAGCCACAGCGCATAACGACAGCCGCGGCCGTTACCCTTTTTGAGTTGGATGTCTGAATTATCCATGGCGTCGCTTCACCAGCGAGAATATCGAGCAGAATGTTTTATTCAAGCAATGCGACTGTGGCGGCCATCGTCGGCGTACTGCCACACCAGCCGCCGCACCACCGCTGGCATGGGGCAAAACCGGCTACCCCTATGCCCGGAGCTTAGCAGGACAGCGGCGCGGCTTGCCGATTAAATCGCCACTTGCCCGCCATGGCACCGTAATTAAAACAGCGTGCAAAGCGCTTTCCCTTAAAAGCATAGCTGCCGCCGCCACGCTCTGCAGTGTATCCAGTTGCCGTAGCGGTCATCCAGGCGGGCGATGCCGCGCTTTCCGGCCCGTCGCCGACAGATCAGGGAGAAGGCTAGCGTTGCGGCCAGGGCAACGTCCACGGCGGCTGTTGCTGCAGGTAGGCGGCCAGCGCCGGCACGGCGAACTCGCTGCCCTGCGCCGGCGGGCAGACGAAATGCAGCGCCTCGCCGTCCAGCGTCAGCGCCAGCGCATAGGCGTGCAGATAGGTGCGATCGGCGGCGCTGCCGCCATACAGCGCGTCGCCGAGAATGGGGGCGCCCAGCGACTTCATCGCCACTCGCAGCTGGTGGGTCTTGCCGGTGCGCGGCCGTAGCAGGAACAGGCGCCGCCCCGGCGCCAGCGAGTGGCTGAAGAACTGCGTCACCGCCGGGTTGAGCTGGCTCTGGCACAGCTTCCACGCTCCGCCGCGCCCCTTTTCCATGTCGCCACGGATCAGGCCCTGTTTCTTCGCCGGTTTGGCATCGGACAGCGCCAGGTAGTATTTCTCCACCTCGCGACCGGCAAAGGCGGCACCAAGGTTGGCCGCAACCTGCTGGCTGCGCGCGATCAGCAGCAGGCCGGAGGTGACGCGGTCTAGGCGGTGCACCGGCCACAGCGCGTCATCGCCCAGCCCGGCGCGCAGCGCACTCATCAGCCCGGCCTCCTCGCCGTCGGCGTGGAAGCTGACGCCGGGATGCTTGGCGATGACGTAAAAACGCGGATCGGTGTGCAGCAGATCAAACATGGCTCTCGCTCGTGGCTGGCGCGCGCGTCACAGCATGCGCAATTCGGCATCGGGCTGCGGCTTGCGCAGGAAGGCCGCCAGCAGCTTGTAGGTATCGGCATCGAAGGTCGGCGTGCCCTGCGGCGCGGCCTGTTCCTCGCGACGCGAGCCGAGATAGCACCAGCGCTCGAACAGGTGTTCCTGCCACTGGCCGGACACCGGATCGGTCTCGCGCACCGCCACCGCGCCGGGATAGGGCCAGCTTTGCAGCTTCAGCCGCGCCAGCGCCTGCTGCAGGCGCAGGTTGTGGCTGGCCGCGTCCTCGCGCCCGATACAGGCGCCCTTGCAGCGGCCCAGCGCAAAGGCGGAGCAGGCTCCCTTGCGCGCACCGCGCTTTTCCAGCGCCAGGCAGGTCTGGCACAGACCGTTGCCGGCGCACAGTTCCGCCAGCGCCTTCTTGGCTTCCTTCTGGCTGCGGAACAGGCCGTACAGCGTGTCCAGCCGCGAGAAGTCGACCTCGCTGGCCAGCACGATGCGCGGCGTCAGGAAGCCGCTGTCCAGCGGCGCCAGCTGCAGCGAACACAGCTCCTGCGACAGGCGGCCGCGCAGATTGTGCAGCGGCTGCAAGGCGCGGATCAGCTGCAACTCCTGCAGTTGCGCGCCGAAGTCGCCGATCGTCTCCTGCCATTCGATGCGCTTGATCGGCTCTCCGATGCGCACGTCCTTGTGCGGGCGCGGCTCGGCGCCGAAATGCGCCAGTACGCGGCGGCGCAGGTTGTCGCTGCGGCCGACATACAGCGCCTGCCCGTCATCGCCGTAGAAGGAATACACCCCCGGCACGTCCGGCAGCTGCTCCATCACCTCCGGGTCCAGCCCCGGCGGCGCGGCCGGCGCCGCCATCAACACCGCCGCCTGCGCTTCGACCTCAGCCTGGCCGTGTTCGGCGATCGCCTGCTGCAGGAACTGGTGCAGCGCGTCGGCGTCGGCCAGCGCGCGGTGGCGCTCGGCCTGCACGATGCCGTGACGCGCGATAATGCTGTCCAGGCTGTGCTTGAAGTGCTGCGGGTACAGCAGCCGCGACAGCTTGACGGTGCACAGCACCTCGCTGCGGAACGGCAGGTTGAGGCGCTTGAATTCGTTCTTCAGGAAGCCGTAGTCGAAGCGCACGTTGTGCGCGATCAGCAGCCGGCCGCGCAGCTTGCCCAGCAGCATGGCGGCGATATCGGCGAACGGCGGCGCATCGGCCACCATCGCGTCGCTGATGCCGGTGATCTGCTCGATGAACGGCGGGATAGGCTGCCCGGGATTGACCAGCATGTCGAAGCGCTCGACGCGCTCGCCGTCAATCAGGATGACGCCGACCTCGGTCACGCGGTCACGGCTGATGTGGCCGCCGGTGGTCTCCAGGTCGACAATGGCACAAGGCCGCTCAAACAGCATGCTTACCCCTAGTCAATCGATCGATCGCGGCAGCGCCGCTGCCGCATGGTGCCGGCGTTGCGGCCAACGTTGGCCGCATCACGGCGCCGGGCGCAGCGCCTGGTAGATGCGCAGCGCCACCCAGGCATCGTTGGCGGCGTACACCTGCTGCGCTTCGCTCAGCACTTTGGCGCCCCAGTTGGAGGTGGACAGTTTTTTCGACTTGCGGAAATACTGGCCGAACACCCGCGCCACCGCCTGCACCGCGCCGACGGTGATGGTCGGCGAATCGCTCTGGAACAGGCTGCCGACATCCAGCAGCGCCTGGCACTCGATGCCGAAGCGGTCGCGCAGGTGGCGCTTGTCGGAGCGCAGGTCGAAGCCGACCACCAGCACTTCGCCGCTGGCCAGCAGCGCACCCAGCGCCGCCAGCACCTCGGCGTCGGACACCGGGAACAGGTAGGCGTGGTCGCTGGTGGCCAGCTGGATCAGGTGCGGGCCGGTGGCCTCTTCGCCCTTGCGGAAGGTTGGCCGCGACTCGGTATCGAAGCCGGCCACCCGCGCCGCGCGCAGCGCCGCGAGCGCCCCCGGCAAGGCGGCACGGTCCACCACCGTGATCTGCGCCGGCCCCAGCGCCGGGAACAGCGGCAGGGTCTTGATCTCGTCTCGGGACAACTGTCTGGTCTGGCTCATGCGCCTCATTTCCTCGGGTTTCGGTTTGGCGGCCGTCAGAACGGTACCGCCAGTTGCCACTGCAGCGGCTCGCCGCTGTGCGGATGGTTCAGCGCCAGCGACTGCGCGTGCAGCATCAGCCGCGGCGCGGCGCGGCCGCCGTACAGCGCGTCGCCGACGATCGGACAACCGAGTGCCAGCATGTGTACCCGCAGCTGGTGGGTACGGCCGGTGACCGGCGTCAACAGCACGCGGCTGCCGTCGGCCTGCTGCTGCAACAGCCGGTATTCGGTCAGCGCCGGCTTGCCGGCGGCGTCCACCTTCTGCCGCGGCCGCCGCAGCCAGTCGCTCATCAGCGGCAACGCCACGCTGCCGACCTCGTCCGGCAACTGGCCGTCCAGCAGCGCGACGTACTGCTTGCTCACCGCGCGGCTGGCAAAGGCCTCGCTCAGCGCGCGCTGCGCCGCCAGGCTGCGCGCCAGCACCATCAGCCCGGAGGTCGCCATGTCCAGGCGATGCACCACCAGCGCCTCGGGATACTGCTGCTGCACGCGGTGGATCAGGCAGTCCTGCATTTCAGGCAACCGCCCCGGCACCGCCAGCAGTCCGGCCGGCTTGGCCACCACCAGCAGCTGGGCATCGGCGTGCAGCACCGCGACCGCCTCTTGCGGCGGCGTGTAATCATCTAGCGTATGCATGCTTGATTGTGGCGACAACGTCTTCATCTATTCTGTTCGCTAACCGCTTGCGGCCAACCTTTGCCTATAACCATATCGCTCGTGCGCGGCAACGGCGACACGACACCGAGGGAAACCATGTCCGAACAATTCAATCTCGACGCCTACCAGCGCACGCTGGACACCCAGGTACTGCAGCACGACGCCCACGGCCTGGTACTGGCCGACACCCTGTGCTACCCGCTGGGCGGCGGCCAGCCCGGCGACCGCGCCACGCTGACGCTGGCCAACGGCAGCCAGCTGACCGTCCACGACACCCGCCGCGACAAGGAAAGCCGCCGCATCGTGCATCAGCTCGACGCCGCCGCGCCACTGCTGGCGCCCGGCACGCCGCTGACGCTGACGCTGGACTGGAAGCGCCGCTATCGCCACATGCGGGTGCACACCTGCCTGCACCTGCTGTCGGTGGTGATCAAGGCCGGCGTCACCGGCGGCAACCTCACCGCCGACGGCGGCCGCCTCGACTTCGACCTGCCGGAAGGCATGCAGCTGGAGCCGCAGGCCATCGAACAGGCGCTCAACGAGCTGGTGACGCGCGATCTGCCTGTCGGCGTGAAGATGACCAGCGGCACCGCGCTGCAGGCGCAACCGGAGCTGATCAAGACCATGTCGGTGACACCGCCGCTGCACCTGCAGGAAATCCGCCTGATCGAGATCGACGGCGTCGACCTGCAACCCTGTGGCGGCACCCACGTGGTCCGCACCGGCGAAATCGGCCGCGTGCTGGTGAAAAAGATCGAAAGCAAGGGCGCGCGCAACAAGCGGGTGGTGATCGCCCTCGCCGACTAGGCGCGCCGGAAAAACAAACCCGCGCAAACAGCTTGCGCGGGTGGGGGCGGAACCGCGGGGCTTAGCGCTCCTGGTTCACCTTGTAACGCGGCGGCAGCAACAGCGCCGGCACTTCACGCTGCCGTTGCGGCAGGATGCGACCGCCGATCTCGCCGACGCGCGCCACCTTCAGGCCTTCCTGCGGATCACGCTGTTCGCGGCTACGGGTGCCAGCATCGCGCAGGTCACGCGGCGCGCGCGGCGCACGTTCGCTGCGTTCCGGACGCTCGCTGCGTTCCGGACGCTCACTGCGCTCCGGCCGTTCGCTGCGTTCTGCCCGCTCGGCGCGCGGTTCGCGTGCTGGGCGCGCATCGCTGCGCTCGCGGCCGGCGTTGCGGCTACCGAAGCCGCTGTCGGCGGCGGACGACGCATCGCGGCGCTCGAAACCGTTGACGGTCTGCGGCGGCAGCGTCTGCCGGGTCAGTTTCTCGATGGCCTCGTGCTGCTTGACCTCGTCCGGCGACATCAGCGAAATCGCCACCCCGGAAGCGCCGGCACGGCCGGTACGACCGATACGGTGCACGTAGTCTTCCGGCGAGTTCGGCATTTCGTAGTTGACCACGAACGGCAGCTCGGAGATGTCGAGACCGCGCGCCGCCACGTCGGTGGCCACCAGCACCTTCACCTCGCCGCTCTTGAAGCTGTTGAGCGTTTCCAGGCGTGCGCTCTGCGCCTTGTCGCCGTGGATCGCCTCGGCGGCGTGGCCGTCGCGCTTCAGGTCGCGCGACAGCTGGTCGGCGGAAATCTTGGTCTTGCAGAACACGATCACCTGGCTCATCTCGCGTTCGCGGATCAGGTGCGACAGCAGCGCGCGCTTGCGGCCGCTGTCGACGGCATACACCAGCTGCTCGACCTGGGCGTTGGTGGAGTTCTGGCGCGCCACCTCCACCGTTTGTGGATCGTGCATGAAGTCTGCGGCCAACCTTTTGATTTCCGGCGCGAAGGTGGCGGAGAACAGCAGGGTCTGGCGCTGCTTGGGCAGCAGCGACATGATCTTGCGGATGTCCTGGATAAAGCCCATGTCCAGCATGCGGTCGGCCTCGTCCAGCACCAGCACGTCGACCTTGTTCAGCTGGATGGTTTTCTGCTGGATGTGGTCGAGCAGGCGGCCCGGGGTGGCGATCACGATCTCGACGCCGCGGCGCAGGTCCGCCGTCTGCGGATCCATGTTCACGCCACCGTAGACGGTGGTGCAGCGCAACGGCAGGTGTTTGGTATAGGCCTTGGCGTTGACGCCGATCTGGTCGGCCAGCTCGCGCGTCGGCGACAGGATCAGCGCCCGTACCGGGTGCATCGCCGGCGACACGCTGGGATTGGCAAATTTTTTCAGACGCTCCAGGATCGGCAGCAGGAATGCCGCCGTCTTGCCGGTACCCGTCTGCGCCGCGGCCAACAGGTCCCGTCCGGACAATACCAGCGGAATCGCCTTGGCCTGGATCGGGGTGGCTTCGCTGTACCCCAGTTCATCTACGGCCCGCAAAATTTCGGGCGATAGACCCAGTTCGGCAAAAGACATGTCGGGAACTCCATCAGGGCTGGCGCCACTACTGCGCCCCGGCCCCGTTCAATAATCAATTAAAAAGCGAAGCGCCGCCAACACTGGCGGCGCAGCAACAGGCTGGGTTCAGCCGAAGAATGAGATCACGCTGATCAGCAACACCACGAACAACCACAGCAGCACGGTACGCCATACCAGGCCGACGGCGCTCTTCAGGTAGTTGGGGTCGGCATCGTCGCCGACACCCAGTTCCGGGCGGTATTTCACGGTGTAGTCCTGACGCAGCGGATCGCCGAGCTTGACGCCCAGTGCGCCGGCCGCTGAGGCCAGCAGGATGCCGGTCGCGTAGTTGCCCCAGGTCTTGGCCTGCGAGCGCCAGCAGTACACCGCGTCCTCGAAGTCGCCCATCACCGCAAAGCTGGCCGCGGTCAGACGCACTGGAATCCAGTCCAGCCATTCGCCGGCACGGCGCGAGAAACGGCCGAACAGATCGTCGTCGCGGGCGCCCCACTTCTGCGCCAGCATCTGCGTAGCACGGTACAGCACGGCACCGGCCGGACCGGGCAGCAGCACGAACCAGAACATGGTGCCGAACACGTGGCGGTAGCTGTCCAGCACGCCCTGCTCAATGGCCAGCCGTGAGACTTCCTCGATCGACAGCTCGGAGGTCGGCTGGTTGGTCCAGCGCGCCAGCTCCTTGCGTGCGTCAAAATCCCGCCCCTCGCCCAGTGCCAGCGCGATTTCGGAAAACGAACCCGAGAAATGGCGGAAGCCCATGGTCAGGTACAGCACCAGGATGTTCCACAGCAGGGCAAACAGCGGGCTGGCCTGGTACAGCGCGTAGTACACCGCCATCACCACCGCCACGACCGGCAGCACCGCCACCACCCAAGCCAGTACGCCGTGCCGGTTGTAGCCGGCATTCAGCGTGCGTTCCAGATGGTTGGCGTAACGGGTAAACACGCGCCATACCCGGTTGCGGTTACCCAAGGGGCGCAATTGTTCCAGAGCCAGTGCAACGATAAGGGAGATCAGGGTCATGAATTAACGCAGACGCAAGAGATGAACTCGCGAGGGAAGATAACACAAAAACAACAATCGCTGTCAGGCAGAACCCAGACGGCGCGACGCGGCCAGCGTGGCGGCGAAGTTGCCGTCGCGGCCGTAACCGTCGATGGCCTTGGCTTCCTCGCGCAGCGCGGTCAGCGCCTCGGTGGCAAAGGTCATCCGTTCTGCCGCCATTGCAGCATTGCTGTCGTTCAGCGCCTGCACCTTGGCCAGTTCGTGCTCCAGCGCCATCCAAGCTTGCTGCAGCGCCGGCTCGGCGGCGGACAGCCACGAGAGGAAGGCGGTCTTGCCGTCTAGCTGGTGCGCGGCCAGCAGTGCCAGGCGCTGCGCCTTGCTGTCCTGCAGCAGCTGCAGTTGCTGCTGCTTGCTGACGGCGCAGGCATCCAGTTTCAGCGCGTCAAAACGCACGATCGCGCGCTGCTCTTCTTCCAGCAGCGACAATAGCGCAAGCAGTGCCGCCGTTTCCTGCTGGCACTGCTGTAGGAACAGTTCGCTTGGCATCACGCGTTTCCGCTATCAGCCTGCCAGCAACTCGCGCGTACTGGCGATCAGGCTGTCGGCAATGGCTTCCGGATTGATCTTGAATTCGCCGGCGGCAATGGCAGCCTTGATGGCGGCAACCTTGTCCGCATCGAACGCCTCGGCCGCCTGCGCCGCCTTGGCGAGGCCCTGCGAGCTGATGGCGACGCTTTCACTGCGCGCCGTGGTGCCCGACGCCGTGGTGGCCACGTCTTCCTTCTTGGCAGCACGCACCGGCGCGCCGTAGGCCGCCGCTACCTTGCCCGAATTGTCGATTTTCATATGTCACCCGCCCGACAAAAAGTTTTGTAATCTGAAGTCATTATCGCCTGAAAATGCAAAAACTTGACTATTTTTTCAGGGCGCCGCGATCAGCACGCTCAGATCTTCCTGCACCACGCCCGAGATCACCTTGCCGGACGGTACCCGCACATTCAGTCGTTCGCCGACGGCGGCGTTGCCCAGTGCCACCGCGTCGCTGCCGATGGCAAAGCCGCTGCCCTGCACCAGCACCCGCACCGGCTGATTGGTCTTGATCACCAGCGGCAGGCGTAGCTGGCTTTCGCGCAGCAGGCTGCCGGCCGGCAGGGTGCTGCGCAGCGCCTTGCCCACGATCAGCGCCGGATCGCGTACCGCCTGCAGCGCCAGTGCGCGGTTGCTGACCGGCATCAGCTTGATGTCACCCGTCTGCAGCACCTCGCCGGCGCGCAACTGCCGGGTGGTGACATAGCCGACACTGAGTTGGCTGGCAGTCACCGGCAGCAGGATGCGCCAGCCCTGCGCGGCGCAGGCCAGCTCCAACGCCGTGAACGGCGGCTTCTGGCCGCCGGGCCAGCCGGCCGTCGGCGGCTGCGCACAAGCCGGCAGCCGCAAGCGCGGATCGGCCTTGCCAACCTGGTAGCGGAAGCCGTCACTGCCGGCCTCCGCCTCGGCAAACGCCGTTGCCACCTGCTCCAGCTGGCGCAGATCCTGCACTCCGGCGGCGCTGGCAAACAGGCTGAGCAGCAACAGGCCGTACAACAATGGATTTCGCATCATCCGTCCATTGTACCCGCGCCACCCAAGCATGCAAAAACGATTGCCGGCTGCCAGCGCCGCAAAGAGCAGCGACGCGCACCGGACAAGAAAAAGCCCCCGCCAGACGGCGGGGGCGGCAAGCTTCGGGCGCCACTGGACTCAGGCCAGCGCCTGCTCGATATAGGCCTTCACCGCCGCAGCGTCGGCATCGAATACCGTCACCCGTTGCGGCAGGTCTTCCAGACCGTCGAAGCCGTCCGGACGCGGCGCCTCGCGATTCAGCGCCTCGCGGATGGTGTCGGCGAACTTGGCCGGCAGCGCCGTTTCCAGGCAGACGATGGTCTCCCCCGGCAGGCGCACTTCGCGCGCCACCTTGATGCCGTCGGCGGTGTGCGTATCCACCACCACGCCGTCCTCGGCATCGACCGCGCGGATGGTCGCCAGCCGGTCGGCGTGCGTGCTCTTGCCGGAGACGAAGCCGAACTGCTCGCGTACCGCCCCAAGGTTGGCCGCAAGGTCGAAGCCGTTGCCGCTGTCGACCTCTGCCCACAGCGCCTTGACCTTGTCGCCGTCACGGCCGACCAGATCGAAGATGAAGCGCTCGAAGTTGGACGCCTTGGAGATGTCCATCGACGGACTGGAGGTGACCCAGGTGTTGGCGGTGCCGCGCGGCGCGTACTTGCCGCTGCCGAAGAACTCGTCCAGCACGTCGTTTTCGTTGGTGGCCACGATCAGGCGCTGTACCGGCAGCCCCATCTGGCGCGCGATGTGACCGGCGCAGACGTTGCCGAAGTTGCCGGACGGCACGCAGAAGCTGACCTGTTCGTCGTTGCTGCCGGTGGCGTTGAAGTAGCCCTTGAAGTAGTACACCACCTGCGCCACGATGCGTGCCCAGTTGATGGAGTTGACGGTGCCGACCTTGTACCTGGCCTTGAAGGCGTGATCGTTCTGTACCGCCTTCACGATGTCCTGGCAGTCGTCGAACATGCCGTGGATGGCGATGTTGTGGATGTTGGCGTCCTGCAGGCTGTACATCTGCGCGCGCTGGAACGGGCTCATCAGGCCGTCCGGGCTGAGCATGAACACGTTGATGTTCTGCTTGCCGCGCATCGCGTACTCGGCGGCGGAGCCGGTGTCGCCGGAGGTGGCGCCGAGGATGTTGAGCTGCTCGCCCTTCTTCGCCAGCACGTACTCGAACAGGTTGCCGAGGAACTGCATCGCCATGTCCTTGAACGCCAGCGTCGGGCCGTTGGACAGCTCTAGGATCACCAGTCCGTCGTGCAGACGCTTCACCGGGGTGATCACTTCGCTGCCGTACACCTCGGCGGTGTAGGTGCGGTCGAGGATGTCCTTGAGGTCGGCGGCCGGAATGTCGGTGGCGAACAGGCTGATGATCTCGAAGGCGAGCTCGGCGTAGGACAGGCCGCGCCAGGCATCCAGCTGCGCACGCGTGATCTGCGGATAGCTTTCCGGCAGCGCCAGGCCGCCGTCCGGGGCCAGCCCCATCAGGATGGTGTCGGAGAATTCAAGCGGCGCCATGCCGCCACGGGTGCTGATGTATCGCATGTTATTCATTTAACCAGTTGATCCAGACATTGCAGTCCGACATTGAGCAGGCGCCGTTTCCACACCGGGTCCTGCGCCACGCCCTTGCCCTTGCTGACTGCATCCAGCAATTCGTCGTCGCTGAGGCCGCTGACGATGCGCTCGCCGGCGCAACCGCAGTAGGCGCTGGCCGCCTCCGGGCTGCTGAGCAGGCTTTTCAGCAGCGGCTCCTGCCCGGCCTTGGCCAGACAGGCGGTGGTCAGCAGCTGTATCACCGGCTGGCGCGGGATCGCGCCAGCGCTGCCACTGGCGCCATTACCGGCGCAAGCCAGCGCCGGCAGCAACAACAGCAGCCAGCCACACTTAGCCATTCAGCTCTTCCATGCGCAGGCGCACCACCTTGCCGGCGACGCTATCCAGCGCCTCGATGGCGGCGATCGCCTTGTTGGCGGACTTCTCCACCACGCGATGGGTCAGGATCACGATCTCGGCGGAACCGTCGGTGGCGGAGCCCTTCTGGATCAGCGCTTCGATCGAGATGTTGTTCTCCGCCAGCAGGCGGGTGATGTCGGCCATCACCCCGGCGCGGTCGGCGGCCTGGATGCGCAGGTAGTAGCTGCTGACCACTTCACCCATCGGCAGGATAGGCAGGTTCTGCAGCTGGTCCGGCTGGAACGCCAGATGCGGCACGCGGTGTTCCGGATCGGAGGTCAGCAGGCGCGCGACATCGACAATGTCGGCCACCACCGCCGACGCGGTCGGCAACGCACCGGCACCCGGGCCGTTGAACAGCGCCTGGCCGATGGCATCGCCACGCACCAGCACCGCGTTCATCACGCCGTTGACGTTGGCGATCAGCTGGTCTTCCGGGATCAGCGTCGGGTGCACGCGCAGCTCGACACCGGCGGCGGTGCGGCGGGTCAGGCCCAGCAGCTTGACGCGATAACCCAGTTCTTCCGCGTACTGGATGTCCTTGCCTTCCAGCTGGCTGATGCCTTCCAGATAACAGTTGTCGAAGTTCATCGGGATGCCGAACGCGATCGCCGCCATGATGGTCAGCTTGTGACCGGCGTCGTGGCCTTCCACGTCGAAGGTCGGATCGGCTTCGGCATAGCCCAGCGCCTGCGCCTCTTTCAGCACGTCGCCGAAGTCGGCGCCTTTTTCGCGCATTTCCGACAGGATGAAGTTGGACGTGCCGTTGATGATGCCGGCCAGCCACTCGATGCGGTTGGCGGACAGGCCTTCACGCAGCGCCTTGATGATCGGGATGCCGCCGGCGACCGCGGCCTCGAACGCCACCATCACACCTTTTTCCTGGGCGCGAGCGAAGATCTCGTTGCCGTGCATCGCCAGCAGCTTCTTGTTGGCGGTGACCACGTGCTTGCCGTTGTCGATGGCCTTGAGCACCAGCTCCTTGGCGATGGTGTCGCCGCCGATCAGCTCGACCACGATGTCGACTTCCGGATGGTTGACCACCTGGAAGGCGTCGTCGACCAGCGGCACGCCGTCGCCGACGACTTCGCGCGCGCGCGCCATATCGCGGTTGGCCGCCATGAACAGGCGGATCTCGCGTCCGGCCCGGCGGCTGATCTCTTCCGCGTTGCGCTTCAATACGGTGGCGGTACCGCCACCGACTGTCCCCACTCCCATCAGACCAATGTTGATCGGTTTCATGCTGAACTCCAAAGTGTTATTGATTTGTCCCTGGCGCAAGGCGTCCAGTGCGGCCAACCGTGGCGGGCCGTACTCGGCGTCCTGCCGCGTGCAAAAAAGGGGAGCCCGCGGCTCCCCTTTGCATCACGATCAGGCGGTACCGTGTTGTTTGCGGTAGTTTTCCAGAAAACGCGCGATACGGCCAATGGCCTCGGTCAGGTCGTCGCTGTTAGGCAGGAATACCACGCGGAAGTGATCGGGGGCAACCCAGTTGAAGCCGCTGCCCTGCACCAGCAACACCCGCTCCTGCTGCAGCAGCTCCAGAATGAACTGCTGGTCGTCCTCGATCGGATAGATGGCGGGGTCCAGGCGCGGGAACAGGTACAGCGCACCCTGCGGCTTCACGCAAGTTACGCCGGGAATGGCGGTCAGCATCTCCCAGGCCAGATCGCGCTGCCGCGCCAGGCGGCCGCCCGGAGCCACCAGGTCGTCGATGCTCTGGTAGCCGCCCAGCGCGGTCTGGATCGCGTACTGTGCCGGCACGTTGGCGCACAGCCGCATCGAGGCCAGCATGTTGAGGCCTTCGATGTAGTCCTTGGCGTGGCGCTTTTCGCCGGCGAGGATCATCCAGCCGGCACGGTAACCGCAGGCGCGGTAGTTCTTCGACAGGCCGTTGAAGGTGCACACCAGCAAGTCCGGCGCCAGCGAGGCAATCGAGGTGTGCGTGGCGCCGTCGTACAGCACCTTGTCGTAGATTTCATCGGCATAGAGGATGAGGCCGAATTCGCGCGCCACCTCGACCAGCTGCTGCAGAATGTGGTCCGGGTACAGCGCGCCGGTCGGGTTGTTGGGGTTGATCACCACCAGCGCCTTGGTGCGCGGCGTGATCTTGGCGCGAATGTCGGCGATCGACGGCATCCAGCCCTCGGCCTCGTCGCACAGGTAGTGCACCGGGCGGCCGCCGGCGAGGCTCACCGCCGCGGTCCACAGCGGATAGTCCGGCGCAGGCACCAGCACCTCGTCGCCGTTGTCGAGCAGCGCCTGCATCGCCATCACGATCAGTTCGGACACGCCGTTGCCGATGTAGATGTCTTCCATGCCGACGCCGGGAATATGCTTCTGCTGCGCGTAGTGCATGATCGCCTTACGCGCGGCGAACAGGCCCTTGGAATCACAATAGCCGGACGCATTCTGCAAATTGGCGATCACGTCTTCGATGATCTCGTCCGGGGCGAAAAAGCCGAATGGCGCCGGATTGCCGATATTGAGCTTGATGATGCGATGACCTTCTTCTTCCATGCGCTTGGCGTGCTCAAGCACCGGGCCGCGAATGTCATAGCAGACGTTGGCAAGTTTTTGTGATTTCTGGATAGGCTGCATGGGAGCTGTTACCACTGGCTGGGGGTCGGTTCACGATATGTCGCAAGCGCAATGCAGGGCATGCACCGCTTGCGGGCAAGGTATAATCCTATCCCAATACGTGGTGCACTGCACCAGCTTCTCACGCCAGGATGACATCATGAAACTTCACGAAGCCAACACCGCCGGATCCAACCTGTTCACCGCCTCCGGCGCCGGCCATGTCGAGATCAACAAGGTGCGCCACGAGGGCAGCCTGATCGTCACCGCCGACAGCATCACGCCGTGGCGCCCGGCTCGTTTCGAGGATTTCTGCGACGCCGATTTTGCCGCGGTGCTGGCCAAGCAGCCGGAACTGGTGCTGCTGGGCACCGGCAGCAAGCTGCGTTTTCCGCACCCCAAGCTGTACGCGACGCTGACCAATGCCGGCATCGGCGTCGAGGTGATGGACACTGCCGCGCTGTGCCGCACCTATAACATCCTGCTGGCCGAGGGCCGCGGCGTGGTCGCCGCGCTGCTGCAGGACTGATGCTGGCGCTGTTCGCCAAGTGCAGCCTCGGCGCACTGGCGGTCCTGCTGATCGCGCTGCTGTCGCAGTCGCGCGCCTTCTACATTGCCGGGCTGGTGCCGCTGTTTCCCACCTTTGCGCTGATCGCGCACTACATCGTCGGCAGCGAGCGCGACGCGCAGGCCTTGCAGCGCACCGCGCTGTTCGGGCTGTGGTCGCTGCTGCCCTACGCGCTGTACCTGCTGGTGGTGTACTGGCTCAGCACCCGCACCGCGCTGGTGCCGACGCTGCTGCTGGCCACACTCGTCTGGCTGCTGGCCGCCGCACTGCTGCTGTGGGGCTGGACGCGGCTGATGGCCTGAGGCCGGCAAGGTTGGCCGCAAGCCCCCCCCACCAGCCCCCTCACCGCTCTTAGCCGGCGCGCTCGCCGCCGAAGCTCTCGTAGGCCAGCAGCGCCTCCGCTGCCGTCATCAGCGACGGCCCGCCGCCCATATACACCGCCACCTGCAACATCTCCATGAATTGCGCGCGCGTGCAGCCCAACTCCACCAGCGCCTTGCCGTGAAAGGCGAGGCAGCCCTGGCAGCGACCGGCGATGCCGATCGCCAATGCGATCAACTCCTTGGTCTTGTTGTCCAGCGCGCCATCGCTGTGCGCGCTTTTGCTCATCTGGCCGAAACCGCGCATGGTGTCCGGCATTTCCTTGCGGAATTCGGCCAGCTTGGCCGATAGCGCGGCGGTCAGTTCCTGATAGTTGTGGCTCATGCTCTTCCCCTGACGATTAAACGATTTACGTTATATATTTTTATATATTTAAATCACAAGGTCAAGCCTGCGGCCAACGTTGGCCGCAAAAAAGCCGCCCGCAGGCGGCTTCTAGATGGAGCGGGATGGGTGCGCGCTACAGCCAGTCGCGCAGCAGCAGTGCACCAAGCAGCAGCGCGATCAGCTTCAGCAGGAAATTCTGCGTTTTCTGCTCGCGCATCAGCTGGATGTAGCCCTGCACCACCAGCTCCGTGCTCTTGCCGGACAGTGCCTCGTTCAGCTTGCGCGGAATCGCCGGCAGCGTGGTCGCCCACTCCGGCGCCTCGTGCTTCAGCGTGCGCAGCAGGCCGCGCCAGCCGATCTGCTCGTTCATCCACTTGGTGAGGAAGGGCTTGGCGGTATCCCACAGGTCGAGATCGGGATCGAGCTGGCGGCCGAGGCCCTCGATGTTGAGCAGCGTCTTCTGCAGCAGCACCAGCTGCGGCTGGATCTCGACATTGAAGCGACGGCTGGTCTCGAACAGGCGCAGCAATACCAGGCCGAAGGAGATCTGCGACAGCGGCTTGTCGAAGATCGGCTCGCACACCGTGCGCACCGCCGCTTCCAGCTCCTCGGCGCGGGTGTCTTTCGGCACCCAGCCGGATTCGATGTGCGCGGTGGCGACGCGGTGGTAGTCGCGGTTGAAGAAGGCGAGGAAATTGACCGCCAGGTAGTGCTTGTCGGACTCGGTGAGGCTGCCGACGATACCGAAATCGAGCGCGATGTAGCGGCCGTCGGCGGCGACGAAGATATTGCCCGGGTGCATGTCGGCGTGGAAGAAGCCATGGCGGAACACCTGGGTGAAGAAGATCTCGACGCCGAAGCGGCTGAGTTTTTTCAGGTCGACGCCGGCCTCGCGCAGGCGTTCGATCTGCCCCACCGGAATGCCGTCCATCCACTCCAGCGTCAGCACCTCGCGCGCCGAGTAGTCGTAGAACACCTCCGGCACCAGCAGCATGTCGGAGCCGGTGAAATTGCGCCGCAACTGGCTGGCGTTGCCGGCCTCGTGCATCAGGTCCAGTTCGTCGTGCAGGTGGCGGTCGAATTCGGCCACCACTTCCAGCGGCTTCAGCCGCTTGCCGTCCGGCAGGAAGCGCTCCACCAGCCGCGCCAGCAGCCGCATCAGCGCCAGGTCCTGCTCGATCACCGGCAGGATGCCCGGACGCAGCACCTTCACCGCCACCGCCCGCCCCGGCTTGCCGTCGGTACCGTGCAGCCGCGCGCGGTGCACCTGCGCCACCGAGGCGCTGGCCACCGGCACGTCGTCGAACTCGGCGTACAGTTCCGCCACCGGCCGCCCCAGATTGCGCTCGATCACCTGGTGCGAGATGGCACCGTCGAAGGCCTGCACGTTGTCCTGCAGGTGCGCCAGCGCGTCGGCGTACGCCTCCGGCAGCAGGTCGCGGCGGGTGGACAGCACCTGGCCGAACTTGACGAAGATCGGCCCCAGCGCCTCCAGCGCCAGCCGCACCCGCTGCGGCAACGGTGCCGACAGGTCGCGCGGCAGCGGCGTCAGCTGGCACAGGCGGTGGATGAAGCCGACGCGCGCGCGGCCGGCAAGGAATTCGTCGAGACCGAAACGGTAAAAGGTGGCAGCGATTTTGCTAAAACGGGCAATGCGCATGATGGGGGAGGTCAGTTCCGGTTGCTGGCTTGCGCCAGGGCTTCGAGATGGGCGAGGCGTTTTTCCAGGCGCGCGGTGTCGTCGCGCAGGGTATCCACCGCGCGCACGAACTGCTCGACGCTGCTTCTGCGCGCCAGCAGCGGGCTTTCCTCGCGCAGGTGTTCCAGCCAGTTGTCCAGCAGGCGACTGCCGATCTCGCCCTTGATACCGAACAGGCCGCGGGCAAAGCCCTGCAGCCGCTGCGCGGCGATGTCGCCGACCACGCGCGACAGGTCTTCGGTGGCGTCCCACTTCAGCTGGCGCACGATGCGGCCAACGTTGGCCGCAAGCTCGGTATCGCCTTCCAGCAACACGTCGGCCAGGTCCGGCGCGCGGCCGGACAGCTGCGCCAGCGCCACGCCGTGCTTCAGGCGCAGCGTGGCTTCGGCCCCGCCCTCGCACACCGCCAGCCAGCCCTCCTCGGTGACCACGCCGTGCACGTCCAGCGGCGGCAGCACGATGCCGATACGGCGCCCGGCAAACTGCGCGAGCTCGGCGCGCTGCGCCGGATGCTGGTTCAGCAGATGATTGAAAGCCGCCACGCGGATACGCATCATTAATGTCCTTTGCCCGACAAACTCAACAAGATGGTGCCGATCATGATCGCCAGCAGCCCGGCGATACGCAGCGGCGACAGGCTCTCGCCGAACAGCAGCACACCCACCGTCGCCACCACCGCGATGCCGACCCCGCACCAGATGGCGTACACCACGCCGAGATCGAGCCTGAGCAGCACCTGCGACAGCAGCCAGAACGAGGCGATGTAGCCGAGCACCACCAGCAGCGACGGCAGCGGCCTGGTAAAACCGGCGGCCAGCTTCAGCGAACTGGTGGCGATTACCTCGGTGACGATCGCCAGCCCCAGCATCAGCCACGGGTTCATGCCGTCTCCTGCCGGTAGCACCAGTGCCACGGTTCGTACAGGTAGCCGCAGGCGTTGCCGCGCGGAAAGCTCATCACGAAGCCGAAGCGCCCGGCGTTGGCCTGCAGCCAGGCGAAGGCCGGCGTCTGCTCGAACACTTCTTCCAGCACCGGCGAGTCCGGGGTGCCGATATCGACGGCACGGCCGGTGTGGTGCTCGCTGAAACCAGGCGCAGCGCTGACCTGCAGGATCGCGTCCAGGCTCTGACCACGCGCCAGCTTGGCGGCGACGATCTCATGCTGGCGCGCGATGCTGCGATAGGCCGACACCAGCTGCAGCGTCACCCCGTCCGCGGCGGCGGCGTCACGCATCGCCTGCCACGCGCCGGCGGCGGCCGGCGTCAGCTCGAACTCGCGGCCGGCCGCGTTGCGCTCCGCCACCACCAGCATCGTCGCCTCGGCGAACGGCGTCAGGCCGCGTGCGGCCAACGTTTGCACGTCGATGCCGAGCGTGGCGTTGAGCGCGGCCAGCGGGTCCGTCATCAGAACTTGACGCCCTTGTGCAGCGCGACCACGCCGCCGGTCATGTTGTGGTAGTCGACGCGGCCGAAACCGGCGTCCAGCATCATCTGCTTCAGCGTTTCCTGGTCCGGGTGCATGCGGATCGATTCGGCCAGGTACTGGTAGCTGTCGGCGTCACCGGCCACCAGCTTGCCCATCACCGGCAGCGCCTTGAAGGAGTAGAAATCGTAGAACGGCGACAGCGGCTTCCACACCTTGGAGAATTCCAGCACGAACAGCTTGCCGCCCGGCTTCAGCACGCGGCACATTTCCTTCAGCGCCGCGTCCTTGTGCGTCATGTTGCGCAGGCCGAAGGCCACCGACACCGCGTTGAAGTAGTTGTCGGGGAACGGCAGCTTCTCGGCGTCGGCCAGCGACACCGGCAGGATCATGCCCTCGTCCAGCAGCCGGTCGCGGCCAACGGTCAGCATCGAGCTGTTGATGTCGGTGAGCCACACTTCGCCGCTCTTGCCGACGCGCTTGGCCCAGCCGCGCGCGAGGTCGCCGGTACCGCCGGCGATGTCCAGCACCTTGTCACCGGCGCGCACGCCGGAGGTGGTCAGCGTGAAGTGCTTCCACACCCGGTGCAGGCCACCAGACATCAGGTCGTTCATCACGTCGTACTTCTGTGCCACCGAGTGGAACACCTCGGCGACCTTGTCCGCCTTTTCGCTCTCGTCGACGGTCTTGAAACCAAAGTGCGTCTGCTTGTCCATGTTTACTCCCTGAGCGCGCCGGCAGCGGCGAGCCGATTCAGATAATCCTGCCAGTACTGGTCGTGCTTGACGCCCAGCTCATATAAGTAGGCCCAGCTAAACAGCCCGCTGTCGTGGCCGTCATCAAAGGTGATCTTCAACGCATAGTGGCCGACCGGCTCCAACGCCTTGATGCCGACGTGCATCTTGCCGGTCTGCAGCGTTTCGTTGCCGACGCCGTGACCGCGCACTTCCGCCGACGGCGAATAGACGCGCAGGTACTCGGCCGGCAGCTGGAAGCTGGCGCCGTCGTCGAAGCTGATCTCCAGCTTTTTCGACACGCTGTGCAGCTTGATCTCCACCGGGCGGGCGCTGTCCGGGCTCAGTCCGCTCATGGCATCACTCCTTGCGGGTTAGCAGCATGGCATCGCCATAGCTGAAGAAACGGTATTCCTGCGCCACGGCGTGGGCATAGGCAGCACGCATTTCCTCGTAACCGGCAAACGCCGACACCAGCATCAGCAGCGTGGATTTGGGCAGGTGGAAATTGGTCAGCAGCTTGTCCACCACGTTGAAGCGGTAGCCGGGGGTGATGAAGATGTCGGTCTCGCCGCGGCCGGCGCGCAACACGCCGTCCGGCCGTGCCGCCGACTCCAGCGCGCGCATGCTGGTGGTGCCCACCGCCAGCACCTTGCGGCCAACCTTGTGCGCGGCGTCGATGGCATCCACCGTCGCCTGCGGTATGTCGTAGATCTCGCTGTGCATCTTGTGCTCGGCGATGTTGTCCACCCGCACCGGCTGGAAGGTGCCGGCGCCGACGTGCAGCGTCACACTGCACAGGATCACGCCCTTGTCGCGCAGCGTCTGCAGCATGGCGTCGGTGAAGTGCAGGCCGGCGGTCGGCGCCGCCACCGCGCCCTTCTCCCGCGCATACACCGTCTGGTAGCGCTCGTCGTCGTCGCCGTCGGTATCGCGCTCGATATAAGGTGGCAGCGGCAGCTTGCCGGAGGCATCGAGGATGTCGAACACGTTGGCCGCATCCAGGAAGCGCAGCTTGAACAGCTCGCCGGCGCGCTCGACCATCTCCGCCTGCCAGCGGCCGGCAAACACCAGCCGCGTACCCGGCTTCGGCGACTTGCTGGCGCGCACGTGCGCCAGCACCTCGTGCTCGTTCAGCACCCGCTCCACCAGCGCCTCGATCTTGCCGCCGCTGGCCTTCTCGCCAAACAGTCGCGCCTTGATCACGCGGGTATCGTTGAAGACCAGCACGTCGCCGGCGTCGAGGGCGTCGGCCATGGCGGCAAAGTGATCATCCTGCAACACCCGTCCGTCGACGCGCAGCAGACGGCTGCCGCCGCGTTCGGCCGGCGGATGCTGGGCAATCAGGTGTTCGGGCAGGTGGTAATCGAAATCGGAAACAAGCATGACAGGCATCTTCAAGGAAACCGGCGGATTATACCTTTCGAGCGCGTTTGCCGCACAGCGTTCCGCCGGCGGCATCACTTGCCCCAGATCAAGTCATCGCCGGCGACAAGGCGGCAAGCTGCCGTGTCGCGGGAACCGACACTGGGGTTTTTACTCCAAACCACCACAATTTTCCGCCACCGCAAAAAGCAAACGCGCGTTTGAAATACTGCAAATACTGGACATCGTGCTGACAATTGCGGCAAACTCGCGCCCATATCAAAACCGAGACTGCTACCTTGACCCGAAAAATCCTTGTGCTGCACGGCCCCAATCTGAATCTCCTCGGACTGCGCGAGCCACAGCATTATGGCCGGGACACACTGGACGACATCAACCGTCGTCTGCAGGAACAGGCCGCTGCGGCCGGTATTGAACTGGATTCGCTGCAAAGCAACGCCGAGTCCGTACTGATCGACCGCATCCACGCCTGTCTCGGTGACGGCACCGATCTGGTCATCATCAATCCGGCTGCATTCACCCATACCAGCGTCGCCCTGCGCGATGCCCTGGCCGGTGTCAAGGTACCGTTCATCGAAGTTCATCTGTCGAACGTCCACGCCCGCGAAGCCTTCCGCCACCATTCCTATTTCTCGGATCTGGCGATCGGCGTCATTTGCGGTCTGGGCGCACACGGCTACGAGCTGGCCCTGGCCCACGCGATCAAGCGTCTGGCACAGCCGGCATAAACACCCGAATACCTAAAGAAGGAAAACCATGGACCTGCGCAAACTGAAAAAGCTGATTGATCTGGTCGAAGAGTCCGGCATTGCCGAACTGGAAGTGACCGAAGGCGAAGAAAAAGTCCGCATTACCCGCGTTTCCCCGAACAGCACCGTGCACTACGCACAGCCGATGACCATGCAGGTGCCGCAGCACGTCGCGCCAGCCGCAGCACCGACTGCCGCCGAAGCACCGGCCGTGGTATCGGTGGCCAACAACCCCGGCACCGTCAAATCGCCGATGGTGGGTACCTTCTACCGTCGCCCTAGCCCGCAATCGACCCCGTTCGTTGAGGTTGGCCAGCAGGTCAATGTCGGCGACACGCTGTGCATCATCGAAGCGATGAAGCTGATGAACGAGATCGAGGCCGAGCGCGCCGGCGTGGTGAAAGCCATCCTGATCGAAGAAGGCCAGCCGGTCGAATTCGGCGAGCCGATGTTCATCATCGAATAAGCAGTCTGCCGCACGACATGCTGAACACAGGGCACGCCAGTCTGGTCAGTGCCCTTGTTGTTTGACGCACCGTTTACGGAAAAAACCCCAGCCTGCGCACGGCGCCCGGTCCAGATCGCACACCGGCGCGCGCCCTGCAGTGGAGAAATACATGTTTGAAAAGATCCTGATTGCAAACCGCGGCGAAATCGCCCTGCGCATCCAGCGTGCCTGCCGCGAAATGGGCATCAAGACCGTGGTGGTGCACTCCGAGGCCGACCGCGAAGCCAAATACGTGAAGCTGGCCGACGAATCGGTCTGCATCGGCCCAGCCTCCTCGACCCTCAGCTACCTGAACGTACCGGCGCTGATCGCCGCTGCCGAAGTCACCGACGCGCAAGCGATCCACCCCGGCTACGGCTTCCTGTCGGAAAACGCCGACTTTGCCGAACGCGTCGAGCAGTCCGGCTTCGTGTTCATCGGCCCGCGCTCGGAAACCATCCGTCTGATGGGCGACAAGGTCTCCGCCAAGCAGGCGATGATCGAAGCCGGCGTGCCGACCGTACCCGGCGTCGCCGGTGCCCTGCCGGATGATCCGGCCGAAATCACCAAGATCGCCCGCAAGATCGGCTTCCCGGTGATCATCAAGGCCTCCGGCGGCGGTGGCGGTCGCGGCATGCGCGTGGTGCACACCGAAGCCGCACTGATCAACTCGGTGAACATGACCCGTACCGAAGCCGGTGCCGCCTTCGGCAACCCGACCGTGTACATGGAAAAGTTCCTGGAGCAGCCGCGCCACATCGAGATCCAGGTGCTGTCCGACCAGCACGGCAACGCCGTGCATCTGGGCGAGCGCGACTGCTCGATGCAGCGCCGCCACCAGAAGATCATCGAAGAAGCGCCGGCACCGGGCATCACCGCCGAGCAGCGCAAGCGCATCGGCGAAGCCTGCGCCGACGCCTGCCGCCGCATCGGCTACCGCGGCGCCGGTACCTTTGAATTCCTGTACGAAAACGGCGAGTTCTACTTCATCGAGATGAACACCCGCGTGCAGGTGGAGCATCCGGTCTCCGAGCTGATCACCGGCATCGACATCGTGCAGGAACAGATCCGCATCGCCGCCGGCCTGCCGTTGCGTTTCAAGCAGAAGGACATCCACTTCCGTGGCCACGCGATGGAATGCCGTATCAACGCCGAAGACCCGTTCACCTTCGTGCCGTCGCCGGGCAAGATCGAGAGCTACCATCCGGCTGGCGGCCCGGGCATCCGCATCGATTCGCACATCTACCAGGGCTATACCGTGCCGTCGCATTACGATTCGATGGTCGGTAAACTGATTGCCTACGGCGACACCCGCGACCAGGCGATGGCGCGCATGCGCGTCGCGCTGTCGGAAATGGCCATCACCGGCATCAAGACCAATATCCCGCTGCACCAGGAGCTGTTCCTCGATGCCGCCTTCCAGAAAGGCAGCACCAGCATTCACTACCTGGAAGAACGTCTGGCGCAGTTGAAGAAAGGCAGTTAATTCTATGGCATGGCTGCAAGCCACCATTCAAGCTGACTCGGCGGTGGCCGAGCGCTTCGCCGACGTCCTGATGGACGTCGGCGCCCTGTCCGCCACCATCGAGGACGCGCTGGCCGGCACCGCCGAAGAGCAGCCGATTTTCGGCGAACCGGGCGAACCGGTTGACCAGATGTGGCAACACAGCCTGATCAACTGCCTGTTTGCCGAGGACGCCGACGTCGCCGCCATGATCGCGATGGCCGCGCTCAAGTGCGGCCTGCCGCTGCCGCAGTACGAGCTGGGCCGCGTCGAGGAGCAGGACTGGGTGCGCCTGACGCAAAGCCAGTTCGACCCGATCCGCATTTCGTCGCGACTGTGGATCACCCCGACCTGGCACCAGTCGCCGGATCCGGCGGCGATCAACCTGCAGCTGGACCCGGGCCTCGCCTTCGGTACCGGCAGCCACCCGACCACCCGCCTGTGCCTGCAATGGCTGGACGAGCAGATCAAGGGCGGTGAAACGGTGCTCGACTACGGCTGCGGCTCCGGCATCCTCGCCATTGCCGCACTGAAGCTGGGCGCCGGCGCCACCCGCGGTATCGACATCGATGCCCAGGCGGTACGCGCCAGCATCGACAACGCCGCGCAGAATGACGTCAGTGCCGACTTCGGCCTGCCCGACAGCCTGCTGCCGGGCGAGTACGATGTCGTGGTTGCCAACATCCTCGCCAATCCGCTGCGCCTGCTCGGCGGCCTGCTGGCCAGCCATGTGCGCGCCGGTGGCCGCATCGTGCTGTCCGGCATCCTGCAGGAACAGGCAGAAGAACTGGCGGCCATCTACGGCCAATGGTTCGACATGGATGCGCCGGTGTTCGACGACGGCTGGACCCGCCTTTCCGGCGTGAAACGCGGCTGACCATGAGCTACACCACACAGTGCCCCGCCTGCCAGACCCGCTTCAAGGTCTCCGATGCCCACCTCGCCCTTGCTGCCGGCATGGTGCGCTGCGGGCGCTGTAGCCATGTCTTCCACGCGCCCAGCCATTTCGAGCCGGCACCGATGGTGGCCGAGGTGCCGCCGATCATCAGTACCCCGGCCAACGCGGCGAGCCCCCGCGCCGAAGCCGCGGCCGACGACGACTTTGAGTTGGAGCTGCCGGACTTTCATCCGGAACGGGATGCGGCCAACCTTGCCGCCAGCGCCGAACCGCGCGCGGCAGCGGTAGCCGCCGCTCCTGAACCTGAAGCGGCACTGGATCTGCCCGACTTCGACCTGCTGCCGGAACCGGAACAGCCGCTGTCATGGCAGGATCTGGATACCCCGCCCCGGCAGGACAGCACCCCAGCCGCCGAGCCGCAGCAGGACATCGCTGCCTTCCAGCGCGCGCTGGCCGAAGCGCTGCAGACACCGGCCAGCCGTGCCAGCGAACCGGTGGCACTGGTCGATGAACCGCCGGCCGCCGCTGCGCCGGCCTCCGGCCGCCAGCAAAGGTTGGCCGCACACTACGACGCGGTCGACAGCGCGGACAGCCCGCTGCCGCCGATATCCGCCGCCGATCTCGACGATGACGCGCCCGCGCCGGCGCCGGCCGCCAGCGAGCGCGACACAGAAGCGGAAGCAAGCGACACAAGCACCGGCGACGGCAACTGGCTGCGTGCCACCGCCTTCGGCCTGCTCGGCGTCATTGGCGTGCTGCTGTTGCTGTTGCAGCTGGCCTTCATCAACCGCACCGCGGTCAGTGCCGAGCTGCCGGAACTGCGCCCCGCCTTCGAGTCGCTGTGCCAGTCGCTCGGTTGCGAGGTACCACTGCCGACCCAGCGCCAGCTGATCCGCACCGAGTGGTCCGAGCTGTCGTTCGTGCCGCAGCACGAGCACCTGATCCAGCTGGACGCCACGCTGAAGAACCTGGCGCCCTATCCGCAGGCTTTCCCGCTGATGGAGGTGTCGCTGAAGGACGGCGAGGATCGCGTGCTGATCCGCAAGACGCTGAAACCGGAACAGTACCTGTCCGCCGACGATCTCAAGCTAGGCCGCTTCAACGCCAGCAGCGAGCTGAAGATCGTCACCCGCATGGAAGTCCGCGACGCCAAGGCGCTGGGCTACAGCCTGCACTTCTACTACCCCTGATACCGCTTGGCGCTAAAGCCGGTGCCCGCAGCCGTCACGCTGCCGGTCACCGGCTTTTTTCATAAGCCCGCCGCCCCGCGCTTGCTTTTCGCATGTTCTGTTCCACCATGAAGAAACAACCAGGAGCAGACCATGACCCACACCCATTTCCGCTATGCCGACGAATGGCTGGCGGTAGACGGCCATTTCCCGCAGGCGGGCGAGATCCTGCCCAGCTTCATGCTGGTCGACGAACAGCTGCGCGATGTGTCGCTGGAGCGTTTTCTCGGTCACGACAAGCTGGTGGTGACCCTGCTGTCGCTGGACGCACCCAAGGCCGGACTGGCACTGCTGCAGGAATTGCGCCGCCAGCTGGAGCCGTGGCCGCAGCTGCAGCTGATCGTGATCACCGTGGATTCGCCGTTCAGCCTCGCCCGCGCGCGCCAGGCGCACGGCCTGCCCTATGCGGTGCTGCTTTCCACCCTGCGCGGACGCGATTTCCACAAGCACTTCGGCGTGCTGATCCAGGATGTGCCGCTGGCCGGCATGACCTGCCCGGCACTGTGGCTGGTGGATGGCGACGACCGCATCGACTACGCGCAGCGGCTGCGCCACGAAGACGACGACTTCGACTTCGCCGAGCTGCGCCAGAAGCTGGTGGAACGCTTCTCCACCCTGCCACGCTAGGGCAAGCCAGACGTGAAAACCGGCAGCGCCAGGCTGCCGGTGAGGATGCTGCGGTTGCTATGTGGCAACGCTTTAGGCGCCGGGGGCGTGGAACTCCGGCTTGGGCGAGCGTCCGAGCAGGCGCTCCACCACGTGCTGCGGCGTGGCCTGGTGATACAGCAGCTCGCACACCGCGGCGGTGATCGGCATGTCCACCTGCAACCGCTCCGCCATCTTCAGCACCTCGCGCGCGGTCGGCACCCCTTCGGCAACGTGGCCCAGCTCGGCGAGAATGGTGTCCAGCGACTTGCCCTCCGCCAGCTTGAGACCGACCTGGCGGTTGCGCGACAGCGCACCGGTGCAGGTCAGCAGCAGATCACCGACGCCGGACAGGCCCATCATGCTCTGCTGGCTGCCGCCAAGCGCAACCGCAAGACGGGTGATTTCGGCGAGGCCGCGGGTGATCAGCGCCGCGCGCGCATTCATGCCGAAGCCGAGACCGTCGGCGACGCCGGTGGCGATCGCCATCACGTTTTTCACCGCCCCGCCGACTTCCACCCCCACCAGATCATCATTGGCGTAGATGCGCAGCAACGGGCTGTGCAGCTCGCGCGCGTAGTCGCGGGCAAACGCGTAGTTTTCCGATGCCAGCGTCACCGCCGCCGGCAGCCCCTGCGCCACTTCGCGGGCAAAGCTGGGGCCGGACAGCACGCCGACGCTCTTGAGATGGGGGAACTCCTCGGCCACCACCTGGTGCGGCAACAGGCTGGAACCGGCTTCGAAGCCCTTGCACGCCCACAGCAGCGGCGCATCCACCTTCAGCCGTGCCAGCTCGCGCAAGGTTGGCCGCAGGCCGGCGATCGGCGTCACCACCAGCACCAGATCAACACCGACCACCGCCTCGGACAGGTCGGCCGACAGGTGCAGATCGGCCGGGAACGGGCACTCCGGCAGGTAGCGCCGGTTCAGGCGTGTGGCCTGCATGTCGATCATCTGCTCGGCGTTGCGGCCCCACAGCGTGACATGATGCTGCCGGCAAAACGCGAAGGCCAGCGCCGTGCCCCAGGCACCGGCACCAAGTACGGCTATTTTCATCGTGTTCCTTACAGCCCCCACAGGCCGGCGATGCGGGCATAGCCCACGGTATTGTCGCGATGACGTACCTTGACCCAGCCGCTTTGCGGCGGCTCCAGCAGTTCCAGCGCCAGATCCTTGTCGGCCTGGTACAGCACGGCCGCGCTTTCCGACGGCGCGGCACGCACCGGCAGCTGCTCGGCGGTGACCAGCAGCATCTGCCGCGTCGACAGCGCCGCCGCCGGGATCCAGGCGATGCCGCCGGTGGCGTCACGCACCCGCGCCCAGTCCTTCTGCGTCACCAGCACTTCCACCGGGTAGTAGCGGCTGACCACGAACAGTTTCTTGGCGGCAAGGTTGGGCGCCTCGTACAGCGCGACGCCGGTTTCCTTGACCGAACGGAATTCCAATGCAAAAACCGTACTGGCCAGCAGGGCCAGTACGGCTGCAAACACAATGCGAGTCGGTTTCATCGCGATCAGGCTGTACCGGCTTCGGCCTGGGCGGCGCGTTGCTGCATGTACAGGGCTTCGAAGTTGATCGGTGCCAGCAGTACCGGCGGGAAACCGGCGCGGCCAACCAGGCTGGACACGGTTTCGCGGGCATACGGGAACAGGATGTTCGGGCAGGCCACGCCGAGGATCGGGTCGATGTCTTCTGCCGGGATGTGCTGGATCTGGAAGATGCCGGCCTGGGCCACTTCACACAGGAACATGGTTTTTTCCGGCAGCTTGGCGGTCACGGTCACGGTCAGCGACACTTCGAAGAAGCCGTCTTCCAGCTGGCGGCCTTCGGAGGCCAGCTGCATGTCGATTTCCGGCTGTTCCTGCTCCAGGAAGATGGCGGGTGCGTTCGGGATTTCCAGCGACAGGTCTTTGACGTAGATTTTTTCGATGGAGAATACCGGTTGCAGCTCTTGTTGTTCGCTCATGGTGTTGGATCTCGGTAGCGCCGTCAGGCGCGGGGTTGGAATCAAGTGCGGATCATCGCACGAAAATGATGACAGCTGCGCGCGTCAACCAGCCAGCAGCACATCCAGCTTGCCGGCCGAATGCAGCGCCACCAGGTCGTCACAGCCGCCGACGTGCACGTCGCCGATGAAGATCTGCGGCACGGTGCGACGCCCGGTCAGCGACATCATGGTGTCGCGCGCCTGCGGGTCAAGGTCGATGCGGACTTCTTCAATGTCGGCCACGCCATTCTGGGCCAGCACCTGCTTGGCACGAATGCAGTACGGGCAATAGGCCGAGGTGTACATGGTAACGGGTTTCATGGTGACGGCCTTAAGCTAAAACAAACAGTGATTATAAGGCCAGTTACCGCGCCCAAGGCAAGGCTCAGGGCTGCCCTTGCAGCTGTGCCGCGTAACGCTCGACCACCTCGCCGACCAGCGCGTCCAGCGCGCCCTGCAACTGTGCCGCGCGCGCGGAATTGAGCAGCGCCACGATCGCCAGCCGCTGCCCGGACGGCGCCTGCCAGTAGCCGGCCAGCGCGCGGGTGTCGCCGAGGGTGCCGGTCTTCAGCCGCAGCCGCGGCCCCAGCTCGGCGAAGCGGCGGCGCAGGGTGCCATCCTCGCTGGCCAGCGGCAGGCTGGCGATGAATTCCGCCGCGTACGGCCCGCGTGCGGCATCGAGCAGGATCGCGCCCAGCTGGCGCGCACTGATGCGCTCGCGCCGCGACAGGCCGGCGCCGTTTTCCAGCTGCAGCGGCTCGGCGGCAATGCCGCGCTCCAGCAGCAGCGAGCGCACCGCCAGCTGCGCATCGGCCACGGTATCGCCGCTGTGCGGGTTTTCCGCGCCCAGCGTCAGCCACACGCTGCGCGCCATGGTGTTGTTGCTGTACTTGTTGATGTCGCTCAGCGCCTGCGGCAGCGGCTCGGAATCCAGGCGCACCAGCTGGCGCGCGTCGGGCGGGGTACTGCCGTGCGCGATGCCACGCGGCCCCTCGCCGCCCAGCATCTGCCAGATGGCGGCAAAGCTCTGCCCGGCGTAGCCGTCGTTATCCAGCACGTTGACGTAGCTGGCCGCACCGTCGCAGGCCGGCGGCAGCTTGCCGCTGATGCGGATGCTGTTGCCGCTGAGGCTGACCGTGGCGTGCTCGCGCACGTCGCCGCAGCTGGCGGCGGCGCCGGGCTGCAGCCGATTGTCGAGGCGGAAGCCCGGCAGCGGCGGGTCCAGCACCACCTGCGGTCGGCCCTGCTCGTAGAAATAGCGCAGCCACGCCACCTTCAGGTTCGACAGATGGGTATCCGGCGGCACCGAGAACACGCGCTCGGCGTCACCGTCGAAGCCGTCGGCGCTGCTGATGCGGCTGAAGGCGCGCTTGTCCAGCAGCAACTGGCCGTCGATGCGTTGCACGCCGCGCAGGCGCAGCTGGCGCAGCAGCTCGGTCAGGCGCGCGGAATCGAAACGCGGATCGCCGCGGCCTATCCAGTACAGGTCGCCGCGCAGCACGCCGTTTTCCAGCACGGCATTGCTTTTCAGCTCGCTGCGCCAGCGGTAGCCCGGCCCCAGCCGGTTCAGCGCCGCCCAGGCGGTGACCAGCTTCATGGTCGAGGCCGGGTTCATCGCGGCATCGGCGCGGTGCTCGTCGAACACTGTGCGCCCTTCCACCGGCGCCGCCCACAACGCCACCTCGTCGGCACGCAGGGCGCCAAGGTTGGCCGCAAGCGCCAGCGGTGCGACGGCCAGCATGGCCACCATCAAACGTAAGCTCACTCAGATCTCCTGCGGGTCGACATCCAGCGACCAGCGTAATTGGCGCGGCGCCTTGCGCGCCAGCGCATCCAGCTGCGGCAACAGCTCGCGCAGCCAGGCGTGCAGCGCCGAGCGTTGCGGCGCCTCGAAGGTCAGCTGCGAGCGCTCGCGACCGGCGAGGCGCGCCATCAGCGCCGGCGCCGGGCCGAACACGAACAGCGGCGGCGGCAGTTCGCCGCACAGCGCCAGCACCTGCTGCAGGAAGGCCTCCGCCTCGTGGTACTGCGGCGCGTCGGCGCGCAGGATCACTTGGCTGGCCGCCGGCGGAAAGCCGGCCTCGCGCCGCTCTTGCAGCTGGCTGGCGGCAAAGCCGTCGAAATCATGCTGCGTCAGCGCCAGGTACAGCGGGTGCTCCGGCCAGTTGGTCTGCACGATGACATCGCCGGCTAGCTCGGCGCGTCCGGCGCGGCCGGACACCTGCAGCAGCTGCGCGAACAGGCGCTCGCTCGCGCGGTAGTCGGCGGAGTAGAGGCCGCCGTCGCTGCCCAGCACCACCACCAGCGACAGCGCGCCGAAGTCGTGGCCCTTGGCCAGCATCTGGGTGCCGAGCAGGATGTCCACCTCGCCGGCGTGCACGCGCTGGTACACCGCGTCCCACGCCGCCTTGTGGCTGGTACTGTCGCGATCGATGCGCAAGATGCGCGCCTCCGGCAGCAGCCGGCGCAGCGCCTCTTCCAGCCGCTGCGTACCCTCGCCCAGCGGCTGCACGTCGGGATTGCCGCAGGCCGGGCACTGCAACGGCACCCGCTGCTGCGCGCCGCAATGGTGGCAGCGCAGCTGGCGCGCCGACAGGTGCAGCACCATACGCGCACTGCAGTGCTTGCAGGCCGAGGTCCAGCCGCAGGCGGTGCAGGCCAGCACCGGCGAGTAGCCGCGGCGGTTGATGAACAGCAGACTCATCTCGCGCCGTGCCAGCCGCTGCTGCAGCGCGGCGATCACCGGTTCGGACAGGCCGTCCACCAGCTTCAGGCGGCGGGTGTCGACCAGCCCGATGCGCGGCAGCCGCGCGCTGCCGTGCGCCCGCGCCGACAACAACAGCTTGCGGTAGCGGCCGGCCTCGACGTTGGCCACCGTCTCCAGGCTGGGGGTGGCGCTGCCCAGCAGCACCGGCACCTGTGCCTGGTTGGCGCGCCACACCGCCAGATCGCGCGCGTGGTAGCGCAGGCCGTCCTGCTGCTTGAACGAGCCGTCGTGTTCCTCGTCGACGATCACCAGCCCGGCGCGCGGCAGCGGCGTGAACACCGCCAGCCGAGTGCCGATCACGATGTCGGCGACACCTTGCCAGGCATCGACCCAGCCCTGCAGCCGCTCGCCGTCGGACAGGCCGCTGTGCAGGCAGACGATGTGGCTGGCGGGAAAACGTTGCGCGAAGCGCTCGATCAGCTGCGGGGTCAGGTTGATCTCCGGGATGATCACCAGCGCCTGCTGGCCGGCGGCCAGCACGCGGGCGATCAGCTGCAGGTAGACCTCGGTCTTGCCGCTGCCGGTGATGCCGTGCAGCAGGAAGGCGCCGAAGCGGCCAAGGTTGACCGCCACCGCGTCCAGTGCCGCCTGCTGCTCGTCGTTCAGCGTCAGCGCCGCCGCCACCTGCAGCGGTGGCGCCTGCCACGGCAGGATGTCGAGCTGGCCGGCGGCCAGCGCCTGCTTCAGGAAGGCGCCCGCCTGCGGGTGCACGCGGCGCAGCGCGTCGCGCGATTGCGGCTGGTGCAGCGCCTGCCACAGCAGCAGCTTCACCGTGCTGCGCGCCGACGGTGCCGCGGCGAGGCCGGCGGCATTGAGGCGGTACTGACGGCGATCGGCCGGCGTCACCGCGCGCGGCTCGCGCAGCGCGGTGGGCAAGGCGGTGAACAGCGCCTGCCCCTGCGGATGCAGGTAGTAGCGCGCGGCAAAGCGCACTTGCTGCAGCAGTGCCTCAGGCAGCGGCGGCAGCTCGTCCAGCACCGCCAGAATCGGCTTGCAGCGCGCCTCGTCCAGCGCCTGCGGCGGCACGCTGTTGTCGACCACGCCGCACAATTCGCGATTGCCGAAGGTGACGCGGACGCGCTGGCCGCTGGGCAGCGGCTGCGGATGCAGGTAGGTAAATGCACCACGCAAGGGCACATCGAGCCAGACACTGATGTGCTGCATTGCAGTCATGATGGGACGGACTCCCCGCTAATCCAGCACTGGCGCGGCTTGGCGCCAGCTGTGCACAGATACTGTGGATAACTTTGTGAACAACTGACGAGCCGGCTGGCAAAAAGCACGTCAATCGGGCATTCCATTAGATTGCACAAATTTTAATCTGAAATATTAAATTCAATAAAATCAGATGCTTATATAAATTTCGTATTTCTTTGGCAACAAGCCTTGACAGGCCGGAAAAATGCCCCGTTTTGGTGTGCATAAGTCGTGGAACAACTGCGGCGACAACTGTCAAGCCTTGCCGGCAAGCTTTGTTTATGCATCAAAAAAAGCCACCGCCGGCAGGCGGTGGCTGTGACCGGTTCGACGCGTCAGACGGCGTGGTACGGGCGCGACAGGCGGTGCACGGCGGCGACCAGGGCCTTGGCGTGTTCCGGGTCGGCAAACTGCGAAATGCCGTGACCGAGATTGAACACATGGCCGGAGCCGTGACCGTACGCCGCCAGGATGCGGCCGGCTTCCTGCTCGATCGCCGCCGGGCTGCCGAACAGTGCGTTGGGGTCGAAGTTGCCCTGCAGTGCCACCTTGTCGCCGACGCGGGCGCGTGCCTGGCCGATGTCGGTGGTCCAGTCCAGGCCGACACAGTCGGCGCCGATGGCGGCGATCTGCTCCAACCACTGGCCACCGCCCTTGGTAAACACGATCACCGGCACGCGGCGGCCATCAGCCTCGCGCTTGAGGCCGGCGATGATCTGCTGCATATAGGCCAGCGAGAATTCCTGGTACGCGGCGTGGCTTAGCGCACCACCCCAGGTATCGAAGATCTGCACCGCCTGGGCGCCGGCATCGATCTGCGCGTTGAGGTAGGCGGTCACCGAGTCGGCGGTGATGCGCAGGATGTGGTGCAGCAGTTCCGGACGGCCGTACAGCATCGCCTTGACGTGGCGGAAGTCGGCGGAGCCGGCCCCCTCGATCATGTAGCAGGCCAGCGTGAACGGGCTGCCGGAGAAGCCGATCAGCGGCACGCGACCGTCGAGCGCCTTGCGGATGCTGGATACCGCGTCGAACACGTACTGCAGCTTGTCCAGTGGCGCCACCTGCAGCGCCTTGATCGCCGCCTCGTCGCGCAGCGGACGGGCAAAGCGCGGGCCCTCGCCCTCGGCAAAGGACAGCCCCAGCCCCATCGCGTCCGGCACCGTCAGGATGTCGGAGAACAGGATCGCCGCGTCCAGCGGGAAGCGCTCCAGCGGCTGCAGCGTGACCTCGGTGGCGTAGTCCGGGCTGGTGCACAGCCCCATAAAGCTGCCGGCGCGGGCGCGGGTGGCGCGGTATTCCGGCAGGTAGCGGCCGGCCTGGCGCATCATCCAGATCGGGGTGTATTCAACCGGCTGCTTCAGCAGCGCGCGCAGGAAGGTATCGTTCTTGAGCTGGGTCATGTTGGCTATACGGGCAGAAAAAGGTTGGCCGCATTATACCCTGCGCCGGCGACGCTGCCTTGACCTGACTGCGGCATCGGCCGATGTTTTTGCCCGCCAGCGGCAACAATTCATGCAAATGAACTTGTTGCCGGCGATGCCAGCTGCTTAACTGGATGGAGACCCCACCCGCCCGACAAGGAGTTGTCATGAATCAGATCGACCTTTCCCACTGGCAGCAGGTCGCCACGGATTATGCGTTCAATATCGGTGGCATGTTGCTGGCGGCGCTGGCTTTCTGGATCGTCGGCCGCTGGCTGATCGGCCAGGTCGGCAGCCTGCTGCAGCGCACGCTGGAGCGGCAGCATGTCGACGCCACCATCATGCGTTACCTCGGCACCACCATCAATGTCACCCTCAACGTGATCCTGGTGGTCGGCATCCTCGGCTACTTCGGCATCCAGACCACCACCTTTGCCGCGCTGTTCGCCGCCGCCGGTGTGGCCATCGGCATGGCCTGGTCCGGGTTGCTGTCCAACTTTGCCGCCGGGGTGTTCCTGATCGTGCTGCGGCCGATGAAGGTCGGCGATTTCGTCACCGCCGGCGGCGTGACCGGCACGGTGAAGGAGATCGGCCTGTTCACCACCGCCATCAACACCCCGGACAACGTGCTGACCATGGTCGGCAACGGCAAGATCATGGGCGACACGCTGCAGAACTTCAGCAGCAACCCCTACCGCCGCGTGGAGCTGAAGGCGCAGCTGGCCGGCAGCGCCGACCCCGCCGCCGCAATGGCGCTGCTCCGGCAGCGGCTGGCGACGATTCCCAACGTGCTGGCCGAACCGGCGGTAGAGGTGGCGATCCTGGAGTTCAACCTGGTGGGGCCGGTGCTGGCGGTACGCCCGTTCTGCCATAACGACCACTACTGGCAGGTGTATTTCGACAGCAACCAGCTGATCCGCGATGCGCTGGGCGGCGAGGCGTTCCCGCCGCCGATGCCGGCGCAGGTGGTGTACGTGAAGCAGTAAGGTTGGCCGCAACACGCGACACGGCCGCTGCCATGGCAGCGGCCGTGTCCTTGCCGGCAGCGCTCGCGCTCAGGGCGCCGGCGCAGCCGCTCCGCTCAGCCGCGCCAGTACGCCGCGGATGCGGCTGCGCAGGCTGTCGAGATAGGTGTACACCACCGGCAGCACGATCAGCGTCAGCAGCGTGGAGGTGATCAGGCCGCCGATGATGGCGTGCGCCATCGGCCGCTGCGTCTCCGAACCGGCGCCGCTGGCCAGCGCCAGCGGCAGCATGCCGAAGATCATCGCCAGGCTGGTCATCATGATCGGGCGCAGCCGCACGCGGCCGGCCTCGACGATGGCATCCAGCCGCACCATGCCCTCCTTGCGGCTCTGGTTGATGAAGTCGACCAGCAGGATGCCGTTCTTCGCCGCCAGCCCCATCAGCATGATGATGCCGATCACCGAGAACATGTTGAGGGTGGAGCCGAACAGCCACAGCGCGGCGAATACGCCGACGAAGGCCAGCGGCAGCGCCATCATGATGGTCACCGGCAGCGTGAAGCTGCGGAACTGCGCGGCGAGAATGAGATAGATAAAGATCACCCCCATCGCCAGCGCCTGCACCGCGTAGTCCAGCGATTCCTGCATGCTCTTGCGCTCACCCTCCTGCGACAGCATCACCCCGGCCGGCAGTCGCAGCTGCTTCAGCGCGGCATCGACGCCGGCAAACACCTCGCCGGCGCTGCGGCCGCTGATGTTGGCGGTGACGCTGATCTCGCGCATCAGGTCGGTGCGTTCGATCTGGCGCGGGCTGCTGCCCGGCTCGATGCGTGCCAGCTGCGCCAGCGGCACCATATTGGCCTCGCCGTTGTCGCGCCGCGCACCGGGCACCATCAGCACCTCCAGCAGCGCCGCCTCGCGCCCCTCGCGCGGCAACTGCAGGCGCACGTCGTAGTTTTCGCCGTCCGGCGCCTCCCACGTCGTCACCGTGCTGCCGGCCAGCAGCACCGACAGCGTATTGCCGACGCGACCCAGATCGACGCCCAGCGAGGCGGCGGCATCGCGGTCGAGGCGCACGTCCAGCGCCGGATCGGCGTCGGAAAAGCTGCTCTGCACGTCGCGTACGCCGTTGACGCGCGCAATCGCCGCCATCACCGCGTCGGTGGCCTGGCGCAGCGCTTGCAGGTCGCTGCCGCGGATGCCGATATTGACCGGTTTGCCGCCGGGGCCGTGCTGGCCCAGCTCCTGCACCGAATCCAGCTCGATGCCGGCCACCCGCTGCGCGCTGCTGCGCGCCGCCGCCATCAGCTGGAACAGGTCGCGCTCGCGCGTCTGCTTGTCGCCGACGTCGATGGTCAGCTGCGCCTCGTTGCGGCCGGCGCCGAAGCGGCCGCCACCGATCTTGCTGTCGACGGTGTTCACCTCCGGAATACTGCGCAGCTGCGCCTCCACCTCGCGCGCTTTGGCGGCGGTGTATTCCAGCGTCGAGCCGGGTGCGGTCTTGAACGACAGGCGGAAATCGCCGTTGTCGGCACGCGGCAGGAATTCGCCGCCGATCACCGGCACCAGCATGAAGCTGCCGACGGTCAGCGCCAGCGCCGTGGCCAGCACCGTCTTGCGGTGCGCCAGCGCCCAGCGGATCACCCGCACGTAGCCGTCTGCGAGGCGATCGAGCGAGGCCTCGAACCAGTCCAGCGCGCGCCCAACCGGGCCCTTGTGGTGATCGCCGTGGCGGTGCGGGTCGTGCCACACCGAGGACAGCATCGGGTCCAGCGTGAACGACACGAACATCGAGATCAGCACCGCCACCGTCACCGCGAGGCCGAACTGGTGGAAGAACTTGCCGATGATGCCGCCCATGAAGCCGACCGGCAGGAACACCGCGACGATGGTCAGCGTGGTGGCCAGTACCGCCAGCCCGATCTCGTTGGTGCCATCCAGCGCCGCCTGGTAGTGGCCCTTGCCCAGCGTGGCGTGGCGCACGATGTTCTCGCGCACCACGATGGCGTCGTCGATCAACAGGCCGATCGACAGCGACAGCGCCATCAGCGTCATCACGTTGAGGGTGAAGCCCAGCGCCTGCACCGCGAACAGGGTGCCCAGCAGCGCGATCGGCAGCGTCAGGCCGGTAATCACCGTGCTGCGCCAGCTGCCAAGGAACAGGAACACGATCAGCACCGTCAGCCCGGCGCCCTCCAGCAGCGTCTGCTGCACCCCGCTCAGCGACTTGCGCACCTCGTCCGACTTGTCGTAGGTGAGCTTGACCTCGCTGCCGACCGGCATCAGCGGCCGCTGCTCGGCGATGATCGCCTTCACCGCGTCGGCCACCGCCACCACGTTGGCGCCGCGCGCGGCGCGCACATCCAGCCCCACCGCCGGCTTGCCGTCGATCAGGCTGATGCTGTTCTTTTCTTCCTCGCTGTCGCGCACCTCGGCCACGTCCGCCAAGCGGATGGTGGCACCCTGGCGCGTGGCGATGCCCAGCTCGCGGAAGTCGTCCACCGACACCAGCTTGCCGGCGACGCGCACCGACAGCTCGTTGCGCTGACTGCTGACCTGGCCGGCCGGGAAATCACGGTTGGCCGCAGCGATGGCGTCGGCCACCTCGCTGACCGACAGCCCCAGCGCCTCCAGCCGGTACGGCTGCAGCTCGATGCGTATCTCGCGCTTGCTGGCACCGACCAGCTTCACCTCGCCGACACCGCTCACCGTCTGCAGCCGCTTCTTCAGCACATTGTCCAGCCAGTTGCTCAGCTCGCGTTGCGAGCCGTCCTGCTGGCTGAAGGTGTACGACATCAGCGGCTCGTCGTTGGGGTTCATCTGCGAGATGGTCGGCGTGCTCACCTCGCGCCGCAGCCGGCCCTGCGCGGCGCCAACCTTGTCGCGCACCTCCTGCAGGCCGATGGCCGGGTCGGTGGACAGCTCGAACTCCACCACCAGCGTGGCGACGCCCTCGGAGGAATAGGAACGGATGTGCTTGACGCCGTTGATGGTGTTGACCGCCTCTTCCAGCGGGCGGGTGACCTCGCTCTCGATCACCTCCGGCGAGGCGCCGGGATAGGTCGCCGACACCACCGCCACAGGGAAGCGGATATCGGGAAACTCCTCCACCGGCAGCTGCTTCCAGGCAAACAGGCCCAGCACCGTCAACAGCAGCATCATCACGGCGGCAAGATAGGGGTTCTGCACGCTGACGCGGGTTAACCACATAGTGTCACCTTCTCCTTAGCGCGGCAGCGCCACGCGGTCGCCCGGTTTCAGCCCCAGCAGCGGCGCCGCCAGCAGCGTGCGGCCAACCTCAACGCCGCGCACCGCCAGCACCCGCTCGCTGTCGTTGCGCAACACGATGCTGACCGGCTGACGGCGCAGGGTGTTGCCGTCCAGCAGCATCACCCACGGCTTGCTGCCGTCGGCATCGCGCACCGCCGCCTGCGGCAGGCGCACCGCGTCGCTGATTTCGCGCAGGATCACCTCGCCGGTGACAAACTGGCCGGCCTGCAGCCGGCCGGCGCGGTTGTCGACGCGCAGATAGGCATTGAAGGTGCGGCTGCCGGCATTGGCCACCGGGTTGATGCGCAGCAGCTGCGCGGCAAACGGCTCGCTGGCGCCCTCGACGCGGAAGTGCGCGCGCTGGCCGGGCTGCAGCTGCGCCACCTGCCGGGCCGGGATGCTGGCGGTCGCCTCCAGCTGGCTGAGGTCGGCAATGGCGAACAGCTTCTGGTTGCGGCTGACCTGCTCGCCCGGCTGAATGCGGCGAGCGTAGACCACGCCGTCCATCGGCGAGTGCACCGCGGTATCGGCCAGGCTCTTGCGCGCACGCGCCAGCTGGCTGCGGCGGGCGTTGACGTCGCCTTCGCGGATGCGGTATTCGCTGTCCACCTCGTCGAACGCCAACTTGGAAATGAAACCCTGCTGGTACAGCTCGCGCTGCTTGTCCAGCTTCAGGCGCGCCAGTCGCAGCCGTGCCTCGTCGTTGGCCAGTTGCGCCTGCTGTTCCACCAGCGCCTGCTGCAGCGTCTCGCCGTCCAGCCGCGCCAGCAGCTGGCCACGACGCACGGTTTCCCCCTCGCGCACCAGCACCTCGCGCACGCTGGCGTCGATCTCGGCGGCGACCTCGATACTGGTCAGCGCGTTGAGGGTGGCGGTAAACGGCAGGCTGGCGGCAACCGGCGCCAGCCTGGCCTGCAGCACGTCGCCGCGCGCCAGCTGGCGCAATGGCGTGGCGGCAGCGGCGACACTGGCATCATGGCCGCTGGTGGCAGGTTGGCCGCAAGCGGCCAGCAACAGCACGCTGGCGGCAAGGCAGGCAGTTCGGAACAGGGTCGGGCTGGTCATGGTGACAGGCTTTCTCAAACTCAAATCTGGTGGCGGCGCAGCACCGGCTCGCGATCTACGGTGACGGATCCCGGCGCGGCGAGACGGCGCTGAGGCGGCGACGGCATGGTTTATCCCTCGACAAACACCGCAGCCTCAGCCGTTTGCGCCGGCTCGCGCGGGCGCACGCACGATCGTGAGCACGTGCTCAGGGACGGGGCGCCGGGGTCATGCCGCGCGGCAACAGCAGCCAGAACTTGCCCTGCTGCTTCATGCGGCCGGCGTACATGCCGGCCTCGGTGCCGAAGCCGAAAAAGAAATCGCCGCGCACCGCTCCGCGGATGGCACCGCCGGTATCCTGCGCGTGCATCAGCCGGGTCAGCGGCTTGGGGCTGCCGTCCAGCGGCCAGGTGGTGGCCAGGTACACCGGCGCCCCCAGCGGGATATAGCGCGGATCGACCGCCAGGCTGTGGCCGTCGGTCAGCGGCACGCCCAGCGCGCCGATCGGGCCGCCGCCGGTACTATTCAGGGTACGGAAGAACACGTAGCTGGGGTTGACGTCGAACAGCTCGCGGCGGCGCTGCGGGTTGGCTTCCAGCCAGCCTTTGATGCCCTGCATGCTGGCCTCGGCCAGTGTCAGCTGCTGCTGGTCGATCAGCCAGCGGCCGATTGACTTGTAAGGGTGACCGTTCTGCTCGGCGTAGGTCACCCGCAAAAAGCTGCCGTCTTCCAGCTGGATGCGGCCGGAGCCTTGCACCTGCAGGAAGAACAGCTCGGTTTCGTCCTCCACCCAGGCCAGCACCGGCGCGCTGTTGATGCCCTTGCCGGCATTGATCTCGGCACGGCTGTAGTACGGCAGCAGGCGGTTGCCGTCGAGGCGGCCCTTCAGCGTGCGGGTGCGGCTGTCGATGACAAAATCGGCCGGCGTCACCAGCAGCTCGTCGGCGCCGGGCTGGGTCTTGCCCGGCACCACCTGCAGCCGGTTGCCGCCGCTGCGGCGCGCCACCAGCTGCGTGGCCGCGCGCTGTTCGGCGCTGATGTCGAGCAGCAGCAGGTCCTGCGGCACGCCGTACACCGGATACGGCGTCTGCGCGCTGCGCTGGCGGCTGCCGCTGAGCAGCGGCTCGTAGTAGCCGGTGATCAGGCCGCTGTCCTTGCCGGCCTCGCTGACCTGCCACGGCACGAAGCGGCTCTCGTAAAAGCGGCGGATGCCGTCAACGTTGGCCGCATCCAGCGTCGCGGCCTCGCTGCAGACCGCCTGCCACTGCGGGCGGCCGGCCAGCGGACGGCAGCTTTCACGTAGCGCCAGCAGGCTCTCGCTGGCCAGCGAGCTGTCCCACTGCGGCAGCTGGCTGAATGCGGCCGGCTGGTAACGGATGCTCTCGGCGGGCGACGACGATGGCGGGGTGGAAACGGTGGAACAGGCGGCCAGCAACAGCAGGCTGCCGCACAGCAGTAGACGGTTTAGCATGGAAACAGGACTCTCGGAAAACCCGGAACAGGCATGGGCGGTAGAGCGGCACGGCACCGGAAAGTTCGGATGGTACTGGAACGGCGGCCGGAATAACAATGCAGTTGTCGTGAATCCGGCCAGCGCCGCGCCCAGAACCTGTTCCCGATCTGCTGCGCGCAGGCGTAGGGCGTTAAAAACGGCTTCGGCCTGCTTGTTTATATCCAGCTAAGCGCCGCTTCCTCAGCCGTTTCGCCTTGTCTCGCGCTAACTCGCGAGATCGTGAACACGCGCTCAGGGTGCGGCCGGCAGCCGCTGCTGCAGCGCCTTGAGGAAGGCAGGATCATCCGGCCGCGTCAGCGGCCCGAAGGCGATCACCGACTTGCCGCCCGGCGCGATGATGTACTTGTAGAAATTCCACTTCGGCGTGCTGCCGGCCGCGCTGGCCAGCGCCTGGTAGAACGGGTGCGCGTTGCTGCCGCGCACGCTGACCCGGCTCATCATCGGGAAATCGACGCCGTAATTGCTGTGGCAGAACTCGGCAATGTCCTTGGCCTGCTCCAGCTCCTGGAAGAAATCGTCGCTGGGGAAGCCGAGCACCACCACACCGCGGCTGCGGTATTGCTGCCACAGCGTCTGCAGCTGGGCAAACTGCGGCGTGAAGCCGCACTCGCTGGCGGTATTGACCACCACGATGGTCTTGTCCTGGTACTGGCACAGGTCAGTGCTGCCGCCGGTCAGGCGCGGCACCCGGTAATCCAGCAGCTGCGGACAGGCCGCCTGCGCCAGCGGCGCCGCCAGCAGCAACCACAACCACCATGCTTGCTTGCGCATCAGCCCGCCCTCCCCGCCTTACGGCTCAGCCCTGATCCTGGGCGGCCATGTCGGCGCGCACCTGGTCCATGTCCAGATCACGTACCGCCTGCACCAGTTGCTCGAACTGCGGCGCCATCATCGCGCCGGCCTGGTGGAACACCACGATGCCGTCCTTCAGCGCCATCAGCGTCGGGATGGAACGGATCTTGAAGTGGGCGGCCAGCTCCTGCTCGTCCTCGGTGTTGATCTTGGCGAACACGATGTCGCCGTGTTTTTCCGCCGCCGCCTCGAAGATCGGGCCGAATGACTTGCACGGGCCGCACCACGGCGCCCAGAAGTCGAGGATCACCATGCCGTCGCCCTCGACGGTATCGTTAAAGGTATCGGCAGTTACGTTTACATAGGCCATGACGGCTCCTTGGATTCGGTTGCGGCGGCCGCTGCGGCCAACCTCGCTGCTTTTCAAGATTGTCGCTGCGCGGCGACTAGGCAAGGGATGGCCGCCATTAAATTTCGCGATACCACATATTGGCAGCCGCTATCAGTGACGATGGCGGATGCGCCAGCACTGGTGGATCTTCTTGTTACGGAAGTCCTCCGGCACCGACTGCGCGCTGATGTCCTGCACCGCGTAGTCGGCGATCAACCTCTCGTCCAGCGTGAAACTGCGCAGGTTGTTGGAGAAGTACAGCACGCCGTCCGGCGCCAGCAGCCGCATCGCGCCGTCGACCAGCTTGACCTGGTCGCGCTGCACGTCCAGCTCGTCCATCATCTTCTTTGAGTTGGAGAAGCTGGGCGGGTCCATCACGATCAGGTCGAACTGCTTGCCGGCATAGGCGGCGTCTTCCAGATACTGGAACACGTCGTCGCGGATCAGCTGGTGCTTTTCCAGATCGAGGCCGTTGAGTTCGAAGTTGCGCCGGCTCCACGCCTGGTAGGTGTTGGACAGGTCCACCGTCTCGCTACTGACCGCGCCACCGTTGGCCGCATACACGGTAAAGCTGCCGGTGTAGGCGAACAGGTTGAGAAAGCGCTTGCCGGCGGCCTCGTCGCGCACCCGCTTGCGGGTGTTGCGGTGATCGAGGAACAGGCCGGTGTCGAGGTAGGCGTCGAGGTTGACCCAGAAACGCTGCCCCTGCTCGGCCACCACGAAGTCCTCGCCGTCGCGACCGGTCTTCTCGTACTGGCTTTCGCCCTTCTGGCGGCGGCGCGTCTTCAGCGCGATGTTCCACAGCTGCACGCCGGTGATGTCGCTGATCGCCTGCTGCACCGCGGCGATCCACGCCACGTACTCGGATTCCTCGATCTGCCAGCCGGTGTCGTATTCCTGCAGGTGGATGCGCTGGCCGTAGACATCGATGATCAGCGGAAACTGCGGCACGTCGCGGTCGTAGACGCGCCAGGCGTCCAGCTCGTTGCGGCGCGCCCATTTGGCGTAGTGCTTGTAGTTCTTGGCAAGCCGGTTGGCAAAGGCGGAAACGTCAACCATGCAACTTCCTTTTCAATAAAAACCAAACGCCGGAACATGTCCGGCGCCTATTCAGCTCGTGGTGGTGGCCAATGTTGGCCGCACGGCTAGTCGTTGTTCAGCGCGGCCTGCTGCCGTTCATGATAGGCCACCAGGCGGCGGTATACCGGTTCCGGCACGTACTGGCGGATCATCTGTTCCCAGCCCTGCGGCCCCATCAGGCCCTTGACCATGGTGGAGGATACCTCGGCGTACTCGCGCGGCGGCAGCAGGAAGATGGTGGTGATGTCGGCGTGCAGGTCGGAATTGATGTAGCGCATGGTGCGCTCGTACTCGTAGTCGCTGGCGGTGCGGATGCCGCGAATGATGTAGTTGGCTTCAATGCTCTGCGCGTAGTTGACCAGGAACTGGTTCTCGAACACCTCGACCCGCAGCTTGGAAAAGCCGCGCGTGACGGCACGCAGCATGTCCAGACGCTCGTCCACGCTGAAGGTGCAATGTTTTTCCGGATTGACGCCGATGGCCACCACCACCTCGTCAAACAGTTCCACGGCCTCGCGAATCATCCACAAATGCCCGTTGGTCACCGGGTCAAAACTACCGGCATAGACGGCGCGCTTCAATTGATGCTTTCCTTTGCGACTATTTGTCATGGCGGAATGTAGCGTGGCTAGGGATGGTGGACAAGGTATTTTTGCTGCATTGCAAAAATAAAAGCACCGGCGCGGTGCAGTAACGCATCACGCCGGTGCGGCACTCCATTGCAGAATATCAGGCGTTGATGGTTTCCGCATGATGGCACGCCACTTCGCGGCCTTCGAGGGCGCGCAATTGCGGTACTTCCCTGCCGCACAGCTCGGTCGCGTAAGGGCAGCGCTTGTGGAAGGCGCAGCCGCTCGGCGGGTTGAGCGGGCTGGGCAGCTCGCCGTGGATCTTGATCTTGATGCTGCGGTCTTCCGGATAGATCGACGGTGTCGCCGACAGCAGCGCCTGGGTATAGGGATGCAGCGGCTTGGCGTAGATCACTTCCTTGCTACCCACCTCCACCGCGCGGCCGAGGTACATCACCATCAGGTCGTCGGCGACGTGCTCCACCACCGCCAGGTTGTGCGAGATGAACACGTAGGCGGTGTTGAACTCTTCCTGCAGGTCCATGAACAGGTTCAGTACCTGCGCCTGGATCGACACGTCCAGTGCCGAGGTCGGCTCGTCGGCGATCACGATCTGCGGCTGCAGCATCATGGCGCGGGCGATGGCGATACGCTGGCGCTGGCCGCCGGAGAACATGTGCGGGTAGCGATAGTAGTGCTCGGGACGCAGGCCGACGCGCTTCATCATCGCCTTGACCTTGTCTTCGCGCTCCTTGGCCGTCAGCTTGGTGTTGATCAGCAGCGGCTCGCCCAGCTGGTCACCGACCTTCTGCCGCGGGTTGAGCGAGGCGTACGGGTTCTGGAACACCATCTGCACCTTGCTGCGCAGCGCTTTCAGTTCGGCCTTGCCGGCACTGGCGATGTCGACGCCGTCCAGCACCAGCGAACCGGCGGTCGGCGCCTCGATCAGTGTCAGCTGCCGCGCCAGCGTGGACTTGCCGCAGCCGGACTCGCCGACCACGGCCAGCGTCTTGCCGGCCTGCAGTTCAAACGACACGCCGTTCAGCGCCTTGACCACGGCCTTCGGTTTCATGAAGCCCTGCGACACCTCGTAGTGACGGGTCAGGTCGCGAGCCTGCAATACAGTCTGGCTCATGGGGCCTCCTTCTTCTCGAATAGCGGGTAGAAGCAACGCACGGCACCATGCTCGTGCGCGGTGATGCCGGGACGCTCGTTGCGGCAACGTTCCTGCGCGTACGGGCAGCGCGGCGACAGCAGGCAGCCGCTGGGGCGGTCGTACTGGCCGGGCACGATGCCGGGCAGGGTTACCAGCCGGCGTGCACCCTTGCTGTGTTCCGGAATGGAGGACAGCAGCGCCTGGGTATACGGATGCACCGGGTGACGGAACAGCTGCGGCACGGTGCCCTCTTCCGCCACCTGACCGGCGTACATCACCGCCACGCGGTGTGCCACCTCGGCAATCACCGCTAGATCGTGGGTGATCATCAGCAGCGCCATATTGCGTTCTTTTTGCAGGTTGACCAGCAGATCCATGATCTGCGCCTGGATGGTGACGTCCAGCGCGGTGGTCGGCTCGTCGGCAATCAGCAGCTTGGGGTTACAGGCCAGTGCCACCGCGATCATCACGCGCTGGCTCATGCCGCCGGACAGCTGGTGCGGATAGGCTTCAAGACGGGTCTTCGCCGCCGGAATCTCCACCAGTTCCATCAGTTCCAGTGCACGCGCCTTCAGTTCGGCGCCGCGCAGACCCTGGTGCACCTTCAGCACTTCCATGATCTGGTAGCCGACGGTGTAACTCGGGTTGAGCGAGGTCATCGGGTCCTGGAAGATCATGGCGATGTCCTTGCCGACGATCTTGCGACGTTCCCTGGCGCTGATGGTCAGCAGGTTCTTGCCGTCGAAGGTCAGCTCGTCGGCGACGATGCGGCCCTGCCCTTCCAAGAGGCCCATCATCGCCATCATGGTGACGGACTTGCCGGAACCGGATTCGCCAACGATGCCGACGATCTCGCCCTGGTCGACCGACAGGTCCAGCCCTTCCACGGCGCGGAACGGGTTTTTCTCGGAGCCGAACTCGACCGAGAGGTTCTTGATTTGCAACAGACTCATGATTTTCCCTTACGCCGCGCGCTTCATTTTCGGGTCCAGCGCATCGCGCAGGCCGTCGCCCATCAGGTTGATCGACAACACCGACACCAGGATGGTCAGACCCGGCAGGGTGACCACCCACCAGGCGCTGTCCATGTAGTCACGCGCCGAGGCCAGCATGGTGCCCCACTCCGGCGTCGGCGGCTGTACGCCGAGGCCAAGGAAGCCCAGGGCGGCGATTTCCAGGATGGCGGAGGAGAAGCTCATGGTGGCGTGCACGATCAGCGGCGCCATGCAGTTGGGCAGCACGGTGACGAACATCAGACGGAACAGGCCGGCACCGGCGACGCGCGAGGCGGTCACGTAGTCGCGGTTCAGTTCGGTCATCGCCGAGGCACGCGTCAGGCGCACATAGGCCGGCAGCGACACCACGGCAATGGCGATCATCGCGTTGACCAGGCCCGGCCCGAGGATGGCCATGATCGCCACCGCCAGCAGCAGCGACGGCAAGGCCATCATCACGTCCATCAGGCGCATGATCAGGGTGCCCAGCGCCTTGGGGAAGAAGGCGGCCAGCAGGCCCATCACCACGCCGGGAATCAGTGCCATTACCACCGACACCAGACCGATCAGCAGCGACAGGCGCGCGCCGTAGATCAGGCGCGACAGGATGTCGCGGCCCAGCTCATCGGTACCGAGCAGGAACTGGCTGCTGCCACCGTCGGCCCAGGCCGGCGGTGTCAGGAAGTAGTCGCGGAACTGTTCGATCGGGTCGTACGGCGCGATCCACGGCGCAAACAGCGCACAGACCGCGACGATGGACATGAACACCAGCCCGGCGACGGCGCCCTTGTTGTGGGAGAAGCCCTGCCAGAACTCCTTGAGCGGCGAAGGATAGCCGGCGGCCAGCTCTTCAACCGGCGCCGCGGTGGGCGCAGTAGAAATAGATGTCATTGCTCGCCTCTTACTTGGCATGACGGATGCGCGGGTTCGCGATGCCGTACAGGATGTCTACGATGAAGTTGGTGACGATCACCAGCGTGGCCACGATCAGGATGCCGTTCTGCACCACCGGGTAGTCGCGACGGCCGATGGCGTCGATCAGCCACTTGCCGATGCCGGGCCAAGAGAAGATGGTCTCGGTCAGCACCGCGCCGCCCATCAGCGTGCCCACCTGCAACCCGATCACGGTCAGCACCGGGATCAGCGCGTTGCGCAGGGTGTGGATGAAGATCACGCGCACCGGCGACAGGCCCTTGGCGCGGGCGGTGCGCACGTAGTCTTCGCGCAGCACTTCCAGCATCGACGAGCGCGTCATCCGCGCGATCACCGCCAGCGGGATGGTACCCAGCACGATGGCCGGCAGGATCAGGTGCATCACCGCGTCCTTGAAGGCGCCGGCGTTGTATTCGGGATCGGCCATTTCGGCGCGCCAGGCGTCGATCAGCATGAAGCCGGTATCGGGCTGCACGTCGAAGGCGAGATCGAGGCGGCCGGAAACCGGGGTCCAGCCCAGCTGTACCGAGAACAGCATGATCAGGATCAGGCCCCACCAGAAGATCGGCATCGAGAAGCCGGTCAGCGAGATGCCCATCACGCCGTGGTCGAAGATGGAGCCGCGCTTGATCGCCGCCACCACGCCGGCCAGCAGGCCACAGACGGTGGCGAACACCAGCGCGCACAGCGCCAGTTCCAGCGTCGCCGGGAACAGGGTGGTGAACTCGCTCCACACGCTTTGCTGGGTTTTCAGCGAGGCGCCCAGATTGCCCTGGAACAGATTGCTGATGTAGTCGAAATACTGGATATACAGCGGCTGATCCAGACCCAGACGCTTCATCGCCGCCGCGTGCAGGGCAGGGTCAAGCGAACGCTCCCCCATCATCACTTCGATGGGATCGCCCGGGATCATGCGGATCAGGCTGAAGGTAATCAGCGTGATGCCGAAAAATGTCGGAATCAGCACGCCAAGACGACGCAGGATAAAGAAAAACATGTGAAGGTCTCCCGTACACGCACAAGGCTGGCGTGACGTATTGCTGCAAGAGACAGGGAACGGGAACAGCAGGAAGGAAAGCGGAAGGGGTGCCGGGCGACGTAGCTGCACCTGACCACCCACCTACACCAGATGCAATCGCCGCCACGGCAAGACGCACTTTACGGATCGCACGACGTGACCGCCTTGATACAGGTCAATCACGAGACATCAACCCACCGCTGCCGCGCCCCGACTTTCCTTTTGCATAAACCGTTCGCCTGATAATGAACAAGGAGGGGCCAAAGGCGCCCTCCTTGCCATTCACCCGGACCAGCCGGGCGATACCGCGAACTTACTTGACGCTAACACCCTTGAAGGAATAGTCGCCGAACGGGCTGATCTTGAAGCCGTTCACTTCCTTGCGCATCGGCTGGTTCACCACCGAGTGGGCGATGGTCGACCAAGGCATATCTTTCTTGAAGATTTCCTGGGCCTTCGCGTACATGGCGGTGCGCTGCTTCAGGTCGGTGCTCTTGCGGGCGCCCAGCACTTCCTTGTCGAAGGCCTTGCTGCAGTAGCGCGCGTAGTTGGAACCGCCGATGGCTTCGCAGGTCAGCAACACGCCGAGGAAGTTGTCCGGGCTGGCGTAGTCGCCGGTCCAGCCGATCAGGCCGGCGTCATGCTCGCCGTTCTTCATGCGCTTGAGGTATTCGCCCCACTCGTAGGAAGTGATCTTGGCCTTGACGCCGATCTTGGCCCAGTCGGCCTGGATCATTTCCGCCATCAGCTTGGCGTTCGGGTTGTACGGACGCTGTACCGGCATTGCCCACAGCGTGATCTCGAAGCCGTTCGGGTAGCCGGCCTTGGCCAGCAGTGCCTTGGCCTTGGCGATATCGGTCGGCTGGTTGCGCAGCGACTTGTTGTACGACCACAAGGACGCCGGGAACGGGTTAGCCGCTTCCTGGCCCTGGCCCTGGTACACGGCATCGATGATCGCCTTGCGGTTGATGGCCATGTCCAGTGCCTGACGCACTTCCAGCTTCTTCAGCTGCGGCTTTTCAACGTTGTAGGCCAGATAACCGATATTGAAACCCGGAGCGGACAGCATCTTCAGCGCCGGATCAGCCTTCATGCCGGCCAGATCCTGTGGCTTCGGATAGGACATGATCTGGCATTCGCCGGCCTTCATCTTCTGGGCACGAACCGACGGGTCGGTGGTGATCGCGAAAATCAGGTTGTCGACCTTGACGTCGCCTTTTTTCCAGTACTGCTTGTTGGCCGCGTAACGGATCTGCGCGTCTTTCTGGTAGCGCTTCAGGATGAACGGACCAGTGCCGACCGGCTGCTGGTTGATCATCGACGCCTTGCCTTCCTTCATCAGCTTGTCACCGAATTCGGCAGACAGGATGGACGCGAACGGCATCGCGATCTTGGCCAGCAGGTCGGCATCCGGTGCCTTCAGCTTGAACACCACGGTGTACGGATCGGTCTTCTCGACGGCGGTGATATTGCTGTCCAGGCCGGTATCGGACGCGTACGGGAATTCAACGTTGTACGCTTTGCGGAACGGATGGTTCTTGTCGATCATCCGCATGAAGCTGAACACCACGTCATCGGCGTTGAAATCGCGGGACGGGGTGAAGTATTCGGTGGTGTGGAACTTGACGCCCTTGCGCAGCTTGAAGGTGTAAGTCAGGCCGTCCGGCGACGAAGTCCACGACTCGGCCAGACCCGGCTCGATATTGGTGGAGCCGGCCTTGAACTCGATCAGGCGGTTGAACATGGCGTGACCGGCAGCGTCAAAGGTAGAGCCGCCAGTGTATTGTGCGGAATCGAAGCCTTCAGGGCTGGCTTCGGAGCAGTAGATCAGTGTCCCTGCAGCCTGGGCGGCGGATGCCGCGGCAGTCAGACCGGCGGCCAGCAAAAGGTGTTTAGCAACTCGCATAGTTTCTCTATTCCTTATTGTGTTTTTAATGACGGCGTTGATACGCCTCCATGTTCCGGGCTGACGGGCCGCTCGTTTTCCGCTGCCATCCTGACGGACGACGGCGGCAAAGCCCTTCCCGATTACGACATGCAACTAACAAGCCGATAACGTTCTACGTGGATGGCTAGCAGCAGCATGTTTGATTTGACTTTATACCGATCGCTGCAACGGAGCATCAGAAAAAGCACACCTCAGCCCAAGTAAAAAAACTGCGAACCGGGCAAAGTCTGCCGGCTGCGGCGCAGTATTTCACAGCCAACCTATCACATCCACTAAGTTATTATCATCATCAATGTGATTTTGTTATAGGATTTTGCTTTCACTTTTCCAGGGCCGCGGCATGATCCGTTTTCGCCAAATTGAGGCATTCCGCTCGTTAATGGACACCGGCACCACGGTGGGCGCGGCGCGGCGCATGCACATCACCCAGCCGGCGGTCAGCCGCCTGATCGCCGACCTGGAGGCAGACCTCGGCTTTCGCCTGTTCAACCGCACCAAGGGCCGCATGGAGCCAACCACCGCGGCGGTGCGCTTCCAGCTGGCGGTCGAGGAGAACTTCCTCGGCCTCGAACGCCTGCGCAAGGCCGCCGAAACCATCCGCAAGGACGAGACCCAGGCGCTGAGCGTCGCCTGCATGCCGGTGCTGTCCACCACGCTATTGCCTTTGATTCTAAAAGAGTTTTTCAAGATGCAGCCGGATGTGCCGGTCAACATCGACTCGGTCGGCAATGCCGAGGTACTGGTACGGCTGCAGGACCTGAAAGTGGACGTCGCACTCAGCCTCGCCTTCCCCGCCATCGCCGGCATCGAGGTGGAGCCAATCCTGCAGGCGGAGGTGCTGTGCGCGCTGCCGGCCGGACACCGACTGTGCGACAGAGAGGTGATCACCCCTGCCGACCTCGTCGGCGAGAACGTGATCGGCTGGATACCCAACCGCCCACTCAGCCAGGGCCAGGAAGACAAATACTTCCCGCAAGACATTGAAAAACCTAGGTTTCCGATCCGCACCCACACCTCACACACCCGCTACGCGATGGTGGCGCACGGTCTCGGCGTCTCCATCGTCGAGCCGTTTGGCGCCCAGGTCTGGGAAAAACATGGCATTGTCGTAAAGCCTTTCCAGACCGAGGCCACCCACGATTACGTGCTGGCCTACCCCAGCACCGGCCGCCGCTCCACTCTGGTGCACGACTTCCGCACCGCCACCATGAAGGTGATCCAGGACCCGGCGCTGGTACCGTGGCAGCATGCTGCCGGCCAGTAAAAAAAGCCGCAAAAAATGCCACCGTAAACTGTGGCATTTTAGTGACACTTAAATTTTGCCACTCAGCATTTGCGCAGGATCACGCTGCCCACCGAGTAGCCGGCACCGAACGACGACAGCACGCCAAGGTCACCGGCGGCCATGTCTTCATGATGCAGGTGCAGCGCGATCACCGAGCCGGCGGAGCTGGTATTGGCGTAGCGGTCGAGGATCACCGGCGCCTCGGCGGCCTCGGCATCGCGCCCGAGCACGCGGCGCGCGATCAGCTGGTTCATGCTCAGGTTGGCCTGGTGCAGCCAGAAGCGCTTCACGTCGCCAGGCTGGATGGCCTGACTGTGCAGGTGCGCGACGATGTGTTCGCCCACCATCGGACACACCTCTTTAAATACCTTGCGCCCCTGCTGCACGAACAGCTTGTCCAGCGCACCGATGCCGCGTTCGTCGCAACGGTTGAGGAAGCCGAAGTTGTTGCGGATATTGTTGGAGAACAGCGTCGCCAGCTTGCAGTCCACCACCTCGAAGCGCTGCGCCGCCGTGGCCAGCTCGGCACGCTCCAGCAGCACCGCGGTGCAGGCGTCGCCGAAGATGAAATGGCTGTCGCGGTCGCGGAAGTTGAGGTGCGCCGAGCAGATCTCCGGGTTCACCATCAGCACCGCGCGCGCCTGGCCGCTGGCGATGGCACCGACCGCGGTCTGGATGCCGAAGGTGGCCGAGGAGCAGGCGACGTTCATGTCGAAGGCGTAACCATTGATGCCCAGCGCCTGTTGCACCTCGATCGACAGCGCCGGGTACGGCCGCGGCATATTGGAGCAGGCCACGATCACCATGTCGATGTCCGCCGCCGTGCGCCCGGCGCGGGCCAGCGCCTCGCGCGCCGCCGCCACCGCCATCTCCGCCTGCACCGACAGCGCGTCGTTGTCGCGCTCCGGCAGCGATGGCGCCATGCGCCGGCTGTCGAGCACGCCGGCGGCATCCATCAGGTAGCGTTGCTTGATGCCGGAGGCCTTCTCGATGAATTCGGCGCTGGACTCGGTCAGAGCCGCGATCTCGCCGCCGGCAATCTGTGCCGCGTGCGCGGCGTTGAAGTCGGCGACGTACTGGTTGAAGGCCACCACCAGGGCCTCGTTGCTGACGGCGTGGGGCGGGGTAAACAGGCCGGTGCCGCTGATGACAACCTTATACATAGTGAATCCTTCGGCGTGTGCGCTATGGCAACTAAAATTCAAACAATTGTTTGTGCGAATCATACACCAGTCGCGACGGAAAAATACCGGCCACGCGCCGCAAAGCGCGTTATAATCACGCGCTAGCCTGTCCCGGCCCTTGCGGCCAACCTTTGCCAGACGGCACTCCCGATACCACAGTCCCGTGGAACCAAGACCCGCAATAGTTGACTAAATTACTCGGATATAGGGTATAATCGCCACAACTATTCAGGGAGCCTTTCACCATGCGCTTGACCACCAAAGGCCGCTTTGCCGTAACAGCCATGCTGGACCTCGCCCTGCGCGAAGCAAACGGTCCGGTGACGCTGGCCGGCATCAGCGAGCGCCAGGGCATTTCCCTGTCGTATCTCGAGCAATTATTTGGCAAGCTGCGCCGCTCGCAGCTGGTCGACAGCGTGCGCGGCCCCGGTGGCGGCTACACGCTGGCGCGCACCGTGCAGGAAATCTCCGTCGCCGACATCATCGTCGCGGTCGACGAATCGGTGGATGCCACCCAGTGCGGTGGCCGCGAGAACTGTCACGACAACCACCGCTGCATGACACACGACCTGTGGACCAACCTGAACCTGACCATTTTCGACTATCTGTCGAAAGTCAGCTTGGCCAGCCTGGTCGATGCGCAGCGCGCCAAAGAAACCTGCGTAGTAATAGATCAACGCCCACAACGCCGTAATGGCACCTGTAGCGAGCCTCTCGCCGGCACCATCTGACCGTCGACCTCGTGGAGAACCCGTAATGAGCGAGCTGAAACACCCCATTTACCTCGATTACTCCGCGACCACCCCGGTCGACCCGCGTGTGGCGGAGGTAATGATCCCGTTCCTGACCGAAAACTTCGGCAACCCGGCATCGCGCAGCCATTCCTACGGCTGGACCGCCGAGGAAGCGGTGGAAAACGCCCGCGCCCAGGTCGCCGCCCTGGTGAACTGCGATCCGAAAGAAATCGTGTGGACCTCCGGCGCCACCGAATCGATCAACCTCGCGCTCAAAGGCGCCGCCCAGTTCTACAAGAGCAAGGGCAAACACCTGATCACGCTGAAGACCGAACACAAGGCCACGCTGGACACCATGCGCGAGCTGGAACGCCAGGGCTTCGAGGTCACCTACCTCGACGTGCAGGACAACGGCCTGCTCGACCTCGCGGCACTGGAAGCGGCGCTGCGTCCGGACACCATCCTGGTGTCGGTGCTGTTCGTGAACAACGAAATCGGCGTGATCCAGGACATCCCGGCCATCGGCGACATGCTGCGCAGCCGCGGCATCCTGCTGCACGTGGATTCGGCACAGGCCACCGGCAAGATCGACATCGACCTCGACAAGCTGAAGGTCGACCTGATGAGTTTCTCCGCGCACAAGACCTACGGCCCGAAAGGCGTCGGCGCGCTGTACATCCGCCGCAAGCCGCGCGTGCGCCTGGAAGCGCAGATGCACGGTGGCGGCCACGAGCGCGGCTTCCGCTCCGGCACCCTGGCCACGCACCAGATCGCCGGCATGGGTGAGGCCTACCGCATCGCCCGCGAGAGCATGCACGCCGAGAACGAGCGCATCCGTATGCTGCGCGACCGCCTGTGGGCCGGCCTGCAAGGCATCGAGGAAACCTACCTCAACGGCGACATCGACGCCCGCGTGCCGCACAACCTGAACGTGAGCTTCAACTTCGTCGAAGGCGAAAGCCTGATCATGGCGATCAAGGACCTGGCGGTATCGTCCGGCTCCGCCTGTACCTCGGCCTCGCTGGAACCATCCTACGTGCTGCGCGCACTGGGCCGCAACGACGAACTGGCGCACAGCTCGATCCGCTTCTCCATCGGCCGCTTCACCACCGAAGCCGATGTCGACTACGCGATCAAGCTGCTGCAGGAAAAGATCGGCAAGCTGCGCGAGATGTCCCCGCTGTGGGAGATGTTCAAGGACGGCGTCGACCTCAACAGCATCGAATGGGCTGCACACTAACAGATGGCATGATGCGGCCAACCTTGTACCGGCCGGCCGCATCGACAAGGAGAAAATCATGGCATACAGCGACAAGGTAATGGACCACTACGAGAACCCGCGTAACGTGGGGGCTTTTGACAAGGGCGACGAATCGGTTGGCACCGGCATGGTCGGCGCACCGGCCTGTGGCGACGTGATGAAGCTGCAGATCAAGGTCAACGAACAGGGCGTGATCGAAGACGCCAAGTTCAAGACCTACGGCTGTGGCTCCGCCATTGCCTCCAGCTCGCTGGTGACCGAATGGGTCAAGGGCAAGACGCTGGATCAGGCGATGGCGCTGAAGAACACCGAAATCGCCGAAGAACTGGCCTTGCCGCCGGTCAAGATCCACTGCTCGATCCTGGCGGAAGATGCGATCAAGGCGGCCGTCGCCGACTACAAGCAAAAGCACGCTAAATGATTCCGGGCGGCCGTGGCCGCCCTCCTAATCCTGAAGGCAAACGCACTATGGCTATCACGCTTTCCGAAAACGCCGCCCGTCACGTCAGCAACTTTATCGCCAAGCGCGGCAAGGGTCTGGGCGTCCGTCTCGGCGTCAAGACTTCCGGCTGTTCCGGCATGGCCTACAAGCTGGAATTCGTCGATGTCGCCAGCGATGACGACATCGCGTTCGAGAGCTTCGGCGTCAAGGTGTTCACCGACGCCAAGAGCCTCGCCTACCTTGACGGCACCGAGCTGGACTACACCAAGGAAGGCCTCAACGAAGGCTTCAAGTTCAACAACCCGAACGTGAAAAACGAATGCGGTTGTGGCGAGAGCTTCAACGTCTGATTTCCTTGCCGTGCTGACGGCCCCTGTCTGACAGGGGCCGCAGTCGCGTCCCGAGCCCGCCTCGGGTGTTGCCCGCAGAAAGCCTCCATGACCGCCGACCTGTTCTCCGATTTCCAGCAGGACCACTTTGCCCTGTTCGGCCTGCCGCGCCGCTTTGCGCTGGACGGCGCCGAGCTGGACACGCTGTGGCGTACCGCCGCCGCGCAGGTGCATCCGGACCGTTTCGCCAGCGCCGGCGACGCCGAAAAGCGCGTCGCGCTAATGGCCGCCACCCGCGTCAACGAAGCCTACCAGACGCTGAAATCGCCGCTGGCGCGCGCGCGCTACCTGCTGCGACTGGCCGGTGTCGACACCGCAGAGGAAACCAACACCAGCATGCCGCCGGCGTTCCTGATGGCGCAGATGGAGTGGCGCGAAGCGATCGAGGACGCCCGCCACGGCCACGACGTCGACGCGCTGGAGCGGCTGTCGCGCCAGCTGCGCCAGGACGTGCGCGCGATGGAAGACGAGCTGGGCGAGGCGCTGGATGAGCAGCACGACCACGTCAGTGCCTCGCTGCTGGTGCGCAAGCTGCGTTTTCTGGAAAAGCTGGATCAGGAAATCGGCGACGCCATCGAGGCGTTGCTGTTTTGAGCATACCCAAGGTTGGCCGCAATACCGCGGCCAGCCCGGATCATTGAATAAAGAGTAGCTAGCAGCCATGGCCCTACTGCAAATCGCCGAACCCGGCTTATCCGCCGCCCCGCACCAGCACCGTCTGGCGGTCGGGATCGACCTTGGCACCACCAACTCGCTGGTCGCCACCGTGAAAAGCGGTGCCGCCACCGTGCTGCCGGACGAACACGGCCGCAGCCTGCTGCCGTCGGTGGTGCGCTACCGCGACGACGGCCGCACCATCGTCGGTTTCGAGGCGCAGGCGGAACAGAGCCGCGACCCGAACAACACCATCGTGTCGGTGAAACGCTTCATGGGCCGCGGCCTGGCCGACCTGCTGGACGTGGCGCGCAGCCCCTACCGCTTCGTCGACGCGCCGGGCATGGTGCAGCTGGTGACCCGCGCCGGCCACAAGAGTCCGGTGGAGGTGTCCGCCGACATCCTGAGGACCCTGCGCGAACGCGCCGAGGCCAGCCTCGGCGGCGAGCTGATCGGCGCGGTGATCACCGTGCCGGCCTACTTCGACGACGCGCAGCGGCAGGCGACCAAGGACGCGGCCAAGCTGGCCGGCCTCAACGTACTGCGCCTGCTCAACGAACCGACCGCCGCCGCCATCGCCTACGGGCTGGATAACGGCGCCGAGGGCACCTACGTGGTGTACGACCTCGGCGGCGGCACCTTCGACGTATCGGTGCTGGCGCTGACCCGCGGCGTGTTCGAGGTGCTGGCCACCAGCGGCGACTCCTCGCTCGGCGGCGACGACTTCGACCACCGCATCTACTGCTGGATCCTGGAACAGGCCGGCCTGCACGGCCTGTCCGCGCACGACACCCGCCTGCTGCTGACCCGCGCCCGCGAGGCGAAGGAAGCGCTGACCGAGCACGCCGACACCCGCATCACCGCGCTGCTGTCCGACGGCCAGACCATCGACCTGCAACTGTCGCAGGCCACCTTCCACGCCATCAGCAAGACGCTGATCGACAAGACGCTGCTGCCGGTACGCAAGGCGCTGCGCGACGCCAAGATCGGCGCCGAGGACGTCAAGGGTGTGGTGATGGTCGGCGGCGCCACGCGCATGCCGCAGGTACAGAAGGCGGTCGGCGATTTCTTCGGCACCCCGCCGCTGACCAACCTCGACCCGGACAAGGTGGTGGCGCTGGGCGCCGCCATCCAGGCCAACGTACTGGCCGGCAACAAGGGCGACGACGAGTGGCTGCTCTTGGACGTGATCCCGCTGTCGCTGGGGCTGGAAACCATGGGCGGCCTCACCGAGAAGATCATCCCGCGCAACAGCACCATCCCGATCGCGCGGGCGCAGGAATTCACCACCTTCAAGGACGGCCAGACCGCCCTCTCCGTGCACATTCTGCAAGGCGAGCGCGAACTGGTGTCCGATTGCCGCAGCCTGGCCAAGTTCGTGCTGCGCGGCATTCCGCCGATGGTGGCCGGCGCCGCGCGCATCCGCGTTACCTTCCAGGTCGACGCCGACGGCCTGCTGGCAGTGACCGCGCGCGAGATGATCTCCGGCGTCGAGGCCAGCATCGAGGTGAAACCGTCCTACGGCCTGTCCGATGACGAGATCACGCGCATGCTGAGCGACTCGATCGCCCACGTCGCCGACGACATCAACGCGCGCAAGCTGCGCGAGGCGATGGTCGACGCCGACAGCCTGCTGGACGCGATCGGCGTCGCGCTGGCCAGCGATGCCGACCTGCTCGACGAGGCCGAACGCGCTGCGCTGGATGCCGCGATGCAGGCACTGCGCGACGCCATCGCCGCCGAGAGCACCAAGGACATCAACGCCTGCTCGCACAAGCTGAACCAGGCCAGTGAACCGTTTGCCGCGCGCCGCATGGACCGCAACATCCAGCGCGCGCTGACCGGCAAGAACATCGAAACCCTGTAAGCCTTGCGGCCAACGTTGGCCGCAACGCAGAACGACACCTGAAGGATTGACCATGCCGCGTATCATTGTGCTGCCACACGCCGACCTGTGCCCCGAGGGCGCCGTACTCGACGATGTCGCCACCGGCACCACCGTGTGCGAAGCCCTGCTCGCCCACGACATCGAAATCGAACACGCTTGCGAGATGTCCTGCGCCTGCACCACCTGCCACGTCATCGTACGCGAAGGCTTCAACTCGCTGCCGCCATCCGACGATCTGGAAGACGACATGCTGGACAAGGCGTGGGGGCTGGAAGCGCAGTCGCGACTGTCCTGTCAGGCCATCGTCACCAGCGAAGACCTAGTGGTGGAGATCCCGCGCTACACCATCAACCACGCCCGCGAACACCACTGAGCCACGCCGCATCCAAGGAGACGCGCCATGAAATGGACCGACATCAACGATATCGCCATCGAACTGTACGAGGCGCATCCGGACATCGACCCGACCACCATCCGCTTCGTCGAGCTGCACAACTGGGTGGTAGACCTGCCCGGTTTTGACGACGACCACAGCCGCGGTGGCGAAAAGGTGCTGGAAGCGATCCAGCAGGCCTGGATCAACGAAGCCGACTAGAGCCTGTTAACGCTTGCCTGTCCGGATGCCGCACACGAAAACCGGCCCTGACAACGTTGGCCGCAACAGCCGTCACGCCCTGCCCGCCCCGGCAGGGCGTTTTGCTTGTCCTGCCGCCGGTGCTGGGCTGTAATGCAGCATGACCCTCAATCCTGCACTGGAGCCATCATGCTGACCCTCGTCATCGGCAACAAGAACTTCTCGTCGTGGTCGCTGCGGCCGTGGCTGGTACTGAAACAGCTGGGCGAGCCGTTCGCCGAAAAACACATCCACCTCTACCACCCGGACAGCAAGCAGCAGCTGCTGGCCGCCAATCCCGCCGGCAAGGTGCCGGTGCTGTTCGACGGCCTGCTGCGCGTGCACGACTCGCTGGCGATCTGCGAATACCTCGCCGAGCTGTTCCCGGCGGCGCGGCTGTGGCCGCAGGAGCGTGCCGAACGCGCCGAGGCGCGCGCCATCAGCGCCGAGATGCACGCCGGCTTCACCGCGCTGCGCAGCGAGATGCCGATGAATACCTGCCTGCGCACCCAGCTGCAGCCATCCGCCGACTGCGCCGCCGACATCGCGCGCATTACCGCCATCTGGCGCCAGCTGCGCCAGCGTTTCGTCGCCGACGGCGACTTCCTGTTCGGCCACTTCGGCATCGCCGACGCCATGTTCGCCCCGGTGGTGCTGCGCTTTGTCAGCTACGGCGTGACGCTGGACCCGGTGTCGCAAGCCTACGCCGACAGCCTGCTGTCGCTGCCGGCGATGCAGCAATGGCTGGATGAAGCGGAACTGGAGCAGGCCGCCACCGACGCCTGAGCATGCCGCTGCCAGAAAACAGCCGGCCGCGGCGTTTTTCTGGCATATCCGGCCAGCAATGACGCATTGCCGATGGAGAAGTTGGCGGCAAGTCATTAGAATGGCCGGTTTTTCATTTCGATCGGGCACAGACAACATGACGACTCCGTTCATCATCGGCGTCGCTGGCGGCAGCGGCAGCGGCAAAACCACGGTGACCCGCAAGGTGCTGGAAACCATAGGCGCAGAGATGGCGGCGGTGATCGTGCAGGATGACTACTACCGCGACCAGAGCCACCTCAGCTTCGAGCAGCGCCTCGCCACCAACTACGACCACCCGCACGCCTTCGACTGGCCGCTCTTGATCGAGCACATCGACGAGCTGCGCTGCGGCCGCGCCATCGAGATGCCCAGCTACGACTTCACCAATCACACCCGCGCCAGCCGCACCGTGACCATCCAGCCGGCACCGGTGATCGTGATCGAGGGCCTGTTCCCGCTGTACGACGCCGCACTGCGCGAGATGATGTCGCTGAAGATCTTCGTCGACACCGACGCCGACGTGCGTTTCATCCGCCGCCTGAAGCGCGACATCGCCGAACGCGGCCGCACCACCGACAGCGTGATCGAGCAGTACCTGGCCACGGTGCGCCCGATGCACAACCAGTTCATCGAGCCGACCAAGCGCTTTGCCGACGTGATCCTGCCGCACGGCGCCAACGATCCGGCGGTGGACATCATCACCACCAAGGTGGCCAGCCTGATCGCCTGACGCGCACCGCACACGCGACAAGGGCGTGTCTCCCGATGGGAGGCACGCCCTTTTTTGCGGCCAACCTTGCGCCGTGGCGGCGGCTACGGCAGCGCCAGCAGCGACAGCACGCGGTAGCGGCTAACGCCCAGCAGCGCCGGCACCACCTCGTACAGCCCCGACTCGCTGTCCGGCGTGTTGAAGCGGGCGTTGAAATCGTTGACGAAGCCGTCGGCCCACAGCTGTTCGCTCATCTGCGACAACTGCGCGATGGCGTGGCGCACCTCGGCCATCGCGCGGCTGATGGCGGCGCGCGACAGCTGCAGCTGGTCCAGCGCGCGCAGCACCTTCTGCAACGTCTGGCGGGTACCGGCGTGGTCGGCGCTTTGCCACTGCTGCGGCTGCAGCGCCTGCTCCGTCGGCTGCAGTTTCAGGTGCTGCGGCTGGCCGGCGGGGAAGCGGATGCCGCCGCCGCGCAGGCTGAAGCGTTCGCGCACGCCCTGCCACGCGGCTTCCGCCACCGAAAACTGCAATTGTCCCTGCTCGTCCAGCTGCGGCTGGATGCCGGACAGTGCCAGCGCGCGACCGAGGGCAGCCAGCAGTGCCGCTTCGCTCAGCGGCTCGCCGACCTTGACCGCCGCCGGGCCGCTGCCCGGCTCGCCGCTGAAGAACACCAGCGTTTCCGCCGCGCCCTGCGTCAGGTTGGCGACTTCCAGGCCGCGCACGGTGAAGGTCTGCCGCGCGTCGGCGGCGAGGCGGAACTGCAGGCGGCTGTCGAGACTGCCGCCGCTGGCCGCGCCGCGCTGCGACCACTGCTGCGCCACCTGCTCGATGCCGCGCGCCAACCGCGCGCTGTCCACCCGCCGCTGCGTCAGCTGGCCGCTGAGTTCACCTTTCAGCGCCTCCAGCTGGCCGGCGAGGCTATCGACAAAGCCGAGCGCGCGCTGCGCCGCGGTCAGCTGCTGGTTGAGCTGGCTGCTGTAGCGCCAGTGATCACCGCCGCTGCGCGGCAGTGACGATGGTGTGCTGGCGGGAGTGGCGGCCGGTGCGGCGCCGGCGTTGCTGGCCGGGGCCGGATTGCCGGCGCCGGGGCGCGCCAGCGGCTGGCGCGGACTGTCCAGATGGAGCGAGGAGCGACTCATGGTGCGGCCAACCTTACAGCACGTCGAACAGCGTCAGGCTGCTGACGCGGCCGTAGGCCTTCTGGCTGGACTGCAGCGCCAGCATGTAGCTGTTCATGTTGATATTGGCCTGCGCGTAATCGAGGCTTTCCAGCTGGGTGATGCTCTGCTGGTTGGAGAGGCTGACGTTGCCGTGGTTGTCGGCCATCATCTGCAGCGTGTTCTGGCTGCTGCCCAGCTGCGAGATCTTGCTGGTATTGCGGTTGTGCGCCACGTCCAGCGCCTGCAGCGTGGCACGCAGCTGGCTGCCGGTGGCCGGGTCCTGCGGGTTCAGCGCCGGGTCCTGCAGCACGGCGATGGTCGCATCCAGGCTGTTGAGAAAGTCCGGCAGGTGTTCCAGCGTCACGTTGGCGGCCTGGGTCACGCCGTGGCCGACCATCACCTGCTGCGGCTGGCTGTTGCCGGTGAAGCTGTAGCGGCTGCCGGCCGGCTGCGCCGCATCGTGGCTCAGCGCCGGCTGCGCGATGGCGGTGCCGGAGAACAGGTAGCGCCCCTCCTGGTCCTTGGTGTTGGCGGCGTAGAACAGGCTGTCGCGCAGGCTCTGCAGCGGCCCGGCCATGTCGCGCAGGTCCTGCGCGGTGTAGCTGCCTTCCAGCGTCATCAGCAGCAGGTCGCGCATGTCGAGCATGTCGCGCCCCATGCCGGCCAGATAGGATTCGTTCACCGACAGCTTGCTGCGCACGCTGGCGATGTTGTCGCGGTACTGCCCCAGCGCCGCCTCTTCCCGTCCCAGGCGCAGCAGGCGCACGCTGGCGATCGGGTCGTCGGATGGCAACAAGAGGCGCTTGCCGGACGACATCTGCTGCAGCAGCTCGGCGGTTTTGGCACTGGTCTGGTCCAGCGCCAGGCTCATGGTGGTGTGGTACTGGGTACTGGCGATGCGCATCGGCGGCTCCTTACAGCATGGCCAGCGTGCTGTCGAACAGCTCGTTGGCGACGGCGATCACTTTCATGTTCGCCTGGTACATTTTCTGGAATTCGATCAGGTTGACCGCTTCTTCGTCGTTGTTGACGCTGCTGGTCGACTTCCAGCTGCTCTCCGCCTCGGTGCGCACCACCTCGGCGGTGCTCAGCGCCGCCTTGTTCTGCTGGCTATCGATGGCGAGGCGGCCGGTGAGCTGCGAGTAGGCGTCGCTCAGCGTCACGCTGCCAAGGCCGGGGATCACCACCTGCTGGTCCTTCACCGCGATCAGTGCCAGCAGGTTCTGGCTGTCGCCGGCGGCGGTGGCATTGCCGGAGAAACCCAGCTGCGACGACTGGATCGCGGCCAGCTGCAGCATGCCGTCGGCGCTGGCGGCGTCGAACACGAACAGCGGCGCGCCGGGGTTGCCGGCCATGTCGAAACCGGCGGCCAGCTGGCCGTTGACGCGGTCGGCTAGCTCCTGCGCCAGCGTGCTCACCGCCGCCACCATCGGACGCAGTACCGTGCGTTCGTAGTGATTGAGACCGCCGAGCTGGCCGCCGACATTGTCGTTAGCCAGCACGAAGGTTTCCTGCGCGAAGGCCAGCGTCACCCGTTGCGAGCCGTCCGGCTGCGTACTGCTGGCAAGCGTGGCGGCGGTGTCGCCCATCACCAGCGGCTGGCCGCTGCGCAATGTCAGACTCTTGCTGCCGTCCGGCTGCGACATCACCCGCACGTCGACCAGCGCCGCCAGCTGGTCGATCTGGCGGTCGCGCTCGTCGAGCAGGCCGGAGGTGTTCACCTCCGACGACTGCACCGCGGCGATCTTGGCGTTGAGGGCAGCGATATTGCCGGACAGGCTGTTGATCTGGGTCAGCGTGGCGCCGCGCTGTTCGTTGACCGACGCCTGCTGCGTGGCATAGACGCGGTTGAGGTGGTTGACGCGCTGCGCCAGCGCGCCGGCCTCGCTGATCACCTGGTCGCGCAGCGGGCTGGAGCCGACATCGGCGCTGACCGCGTTCAGCGCGGCGTAGAACTTGTCGAGGCCGACCGACAGGCTGCTGCCGCTGTTGCCCATCACCTGTTCCAGCTGGGTGTAGTACGGACGCGCCGCGCCCAGCTCGCCACGGCTGGCCGCCGCCTGCCACAGCTGCAGGTTCTTGTAGTCGTCGCTGAAGCGGCGGATGGCAGTGACATCGACGCCGGCGCCGGCGCTGTGCGGATCGCCGGCATTGGGCACCAGCGTGGCCAGCACCACGCCCTGGCGCGAGTAGCCGGGGGTCATCACGTTGGCGATGTTCTGGCTGACGGTATTGAGCGCGGCCTGGGCGGCGGCGGTACCGGACAGCGCGTTGTGCACCATGCGCATAGCGTAACCTTACTGACGGAATGGGAGATTCACCGGCATCGCAAAGGCAGCAAGTTCGCTGCCGGCGCCGGCCTGTACTGGGGAATAAGCGACCGCCGCCGGCGATTCCTTAAGTGGCGGCGCCGCATTTTGCGGCAGCAGCTGCGCGATCAGCACCTCGCTGATGCCGAAGCGGCGCTCGCGCGCCAGCTGCTCGGCGATCGCCATATCGGCAAAATCGAGCATGTCGCTGTTGATGCTGTCGGCGAAGATGCTGTCCGGCCCGGCCATGCTGCGCGTCGCCTTGCGCATCTGCGCCAGCATCTCCTTGATGAACAGCGCCTCGAAACCTTCCGCCGCGCGCTCAACCTGCTGCCGCTGCGCCGGCGCGATCGCCGTCGGGCTATCTGCCGTTGCGGCCAACGTTGTGCCGCCGTCCGGGGAAAAAACCGTTTCCATCAGATCACCACCAGTTCGCCGTCGATGGCGCCAGCCTGGTCCAGCGCCTGCAGGATGGCCATGATGTCGTCCGGGGTGGCGCCGGTGCTGTTGACGGTGTCGATGATGCTCTGCAGCCGCGCGCCGGCCGGCCACTGGAACATGCGGCCCTCGCCCTGCTCCACCCGCAGCTGCGATTCCGGCACTGCGGCGGTGGTGCCGTTACTGAAGGCGCCGGGCTGGCTGACCTGCTGCCGCTCGGAAATCACCACCTTCAGGCTGCCGTGCGACACTGCGGCCGGGCGTACCGTCACCCCCTGGCTGACCACCACGGTGCCGGTACGCGAATTGAACACCACCCTGGGCAGCTCGCCGCCGACGTTGATGTTCAGCGCCTGCAATCGCGCGACGAAGGCGACGCGCGCGGTCGGGTCCGTCGGGGCCTGCACCTCGATGGCGGTGGCGTTGCGGGTGCTGGCGATGCGGCCGAAGCGCTGGTTGATGGCGTTGACCACGTTGGTGGCGGTCTCGAAATTGGGTTTCTTCAGGCTGAAGTGGACGCTGGGGCCGCTGTCGAAATCGCTGGCGATCTCGCGCTCCACCGAGGCGCCGTTGGGAATGCGGCCGGAGGTCGGCGTGTTGACGGTGATGCTGGAGCCGCTCTTGCCCTGCGCCGACAGCCCGGCGATCACCACATTGCCCTGCGCCAGCGCGTAGATCTCGCCGTCGGCGGCGCGCAGCTGCGTCAGCAACAGGGTGCCGCCGCGCAGGCTCTTGGCGTCGCCCAGCGACGACACCGTGACGTCGATGGTCTGGCCGCGGCGATAGCCGGGTGGCAGCAGCGCGCTGACCGTCACCGCCGCCACGTTCTTCACTTTCGGATCGGCCTGCTCGCCCTGCTGCAGGCCCAGCTGTTTCAGCAGGTTGGCCACCGCCTGGCCGGTGAACTTGACCTGCGAATTGTCACCGCTGCCGTCGAGGCCGACCACGATGCCGTAGCCGATCAGCTGGTTGTCGCGGATGCCCTCGACGTGCACCAGGTTGCGCAGCGGCTGCGCCTGCGCCGGAAGGAGGCTGCCGCACAGCAGCAGCGCGAACAGCACGGAAAGGAATTTCGGCATGATTTCTCTTAGAACGGCATCCACGGACTGGTAAAGAAGCGCGTCAGCCAGCCGGGGGCGTTGGCGTCGCTGAGCGCGCCGCGGCCGGAATAGGCGATGCGGGCATTGGCGATGCGCAGCGAGGACACGCGGTTGCGCGCGTCGATGTCGTCGCTGCGAACATAGCCGGCCAGACGCAGGAATTCCTCGCCCTGGTTCAGCGTCAGCTGCTTCTCGCCCTTGATCAGCAGCAGGCCGTTGGGCAGCACCTGCTGCACGATCACGGTCAGCGCGCCGGACAGGCTGTTCTGCTGCGATGAGCTGGCGTTGCCGTCAAACTCGCGGCCGGCGGAGATGCCGACCTGGGTATCGAACTCGCGGGTGCCGATGATGGACGGCGTGATGCTGACGCCGGACTGCTTGTCGAAGCTGGTGCCGGCGCTCTTGCTGGCCTGGGTGGTTTCTTCCAGCAGCACCGTCAGCACGTCGCCGCTGCGGAAGGCACGCCGGTCGGACAGCAGCGACCAGCCGGCGGCCGGATTGAACACGCCGCCGGCCACGCCCCGCGCCGCTACCTCCGGTACCGGCGGCAGCGGCAGCTCCTCGCTGTCGCGCGCCAGCGGCAGCTGCGCGCAGGCCGACAGCAGCAGCAACAGCGGCAGCAGCGCCTTCATCGCACCGCCTGCGCCAGGTTCTGCATCATGTTGTCGGCAGCGGACAGCACCTTGGTGTTCATCTCGTAGGTACGCTGCGCTGCGATCATGTCCACCATTTCTTCCACCACCTGCACGTTGGAGCCTTCCAGCGCGCGCTGGCGCAGCTTGCCCAGCGCATCGCTGCCGGGGTTGCCGACCACGGCCTCGCCGCTGGCGGTGGTCTGCTGGAACAGGTTGTCACCCAGCGCCAGCAGGCCGGTGGGGTTGACGAAGTTGGCCAGCGTCAGCTGCCCGACCTCGGTGGTGGCGGTGCCGCCGGACAGCGTCACCGACACCATGCCGCTGTCGCTGATGTTGACCGCGGTGGTATCCGCCGGCAGCGTGATCGCCGGCAACAGCGGCAGGCCCTGCGCGTTGACCAGGCGGCCCTCGGCGTTGACCTGCAGCTGGCCGGCGCGGGTGTAGCCGGTTTCGCCGTTGGCCATCTGCACCTGCAGAAAGCCCTGGCCGACAATCGCCACATCCAGCGCCTGGCCGGTGGTGTTGATGCTGCCGGTGGTGAAGATCTTCTGGGTGCCGACCAGGCGGGTGCCGTTGCCCAGCTGCACGCCGGACGGCGACAGGTTGTTGTCGTCCACCTGCGCGCCGGGCTGGCGTTCCACCTGGTAGAACAGGTCTTCGAACACCATGCGGTCGCGCTTGAAGCCGACGGTGTTGGCGTTGGCGAGGTTGTTGGCGATGGCGCCCAGGCGCGCGTCCTGCGCCTGGATGCCGGTCTTGCTGATCCACAGTGCTGGATTCATGGTGGTTTCTCCTGTCAGCCGCGCACCAGGCGGTTGCCGGCCTCGACCATGTCATTGGCGGCGTTGAACATCTTCAACTGCATCTCGAAGCTGCGGTTCAGCGTCATCGAGGCAATCATCTCTTCCACCGCCGATACGTTGCTGCGCTCCAGATGGCCGCCCTGCACCCGTACCGTGTCGTCTGCGGCCAACGTTGGCTCCAGCCGGCTGACGATCAGGCCGTCGCTGGTCTTGCTCAGTTCTTCCGGCGCCGGTTTCACCAGCTTGAGACGACCAACCGCCTGCATCGCTTCCGAGCCCGGCGGCAGCACCGACACCGTGCCGTCGGCGGCTACCTGCACCTGGCGGTAGGCCGGCAGCACGATGGCGCCGCCGTCACCCAGTACCTGGCGGCCGCCCAGCATCAGCGTGCCGTCGGCGGCGACATCGAACTGGCCGCCACGGGTGTAGGCCTCGCCGCCGGCGGTGGCGACGGTGAAGAAGCCCTCGCCCTGGATCGCCACGTCCAGCTCGCGACCGGTCTGCGCGATCACGCCCTGCTTCACCGACACCGCGCTGGGCTGTAGCACCGTCATGTGGCGCGCGTCGTAGCCGTAGCCGGGCACCACCTGGCTGCTGGCGACCTCGATGTCGGCGCGAAAGCCGGGGGTATCGGCGTTGGCCAGGTTATTGGCGCGCACCTGCTGCGCCTTGAGGGTGCGGTTGGCACCACTCATGATGGTGTAGATCAGCGCGTCCATGCTCAGACGGCCTGCATCAGGGCCTGGATCACCTGGTTCTCGGTGGAGATCACCTTGGTGTTGGCCTGGTAGTTGCGCTGCGCGGTCATCAGGTTGACCAGCTCGGCGGTGAGGTCGACGTTGGACTGCTCCAGCGCGTTGACCGCCAGCGTGCCGACGTTGCCGCTGCCCGGCGCCGACAGCAGCGCGGTGCCGGAGGCGCCGGATTCGGTCCAGCTGGTATCGGACACCGCCACCAGACCGTTCTCGTTGGGGAAGGTCGCCAGCGCGATGGTGCCGACGGCGCGTTTCTCGCCGTTGCTGTAGGTGGCGGTCACGGTGCCGTCCTCCTCCAGCCGCAGGCCGGTACGGGTGCCGGCGGCGTAGCCGTCGCTGCTGTTCACCGCCGAGGTGGTCTCGCCGGCGAATTGCGAGGTGCCGCTGTAGTCGACATTGACGCTCAGCGCCGCAGCGCCGGCCGGGGTGCCCAGCGGTAGCGCCACCGGGGCCGCCGGGGCGGTCAGCTGGCCGTCGGTGCCGAAGGTCATCACCGCGGTGGTCGGCAGCAGCGCGCCGTTCATCGCGTAGTGCACGGTCACTTCGTTGGGATTGGTCTTCACGAAGTACTGCGTGACGCTGTGCTTCTGGCCCAGCGAGTCGAACACCGTCGACACGCTGGAGCCGTTAAAGGTAGCCGGATTGTTCTTGTCGAAGGCCACCGCCGGCGCCACCCAGCCGGAGGACAGGTTGCCGCTGTACTCCAGCGTGCTGCTGGCCTTGGCCGCGACCTGGCCGGTCGGCACCTGGATGTCGCCCAGTGCGCCCAGCGTCCCCGCCGGCGCGCCCTCTACCGCGGCATAGCCCTGCACCTTGCGGCCGAAAGCATCGACCAGCACGCCATCCTTGTCGGTGTTGAAGATGCCGACGCGGGTGTAGGCGACGCTGCCGTTGTTGTCCTTGGTGACGAAGAAGCCGCCGCCCTGGATCGCCGCGTCCAGCGCGCGGCCGGTGGCGACCACGCTGCCGCCGCGGCCGATGTTCTGGGTGGTGGAGCCGACCTCGACACCGGTGGCCTGGCTACCGGCGTACATCGAGGCGAAGTTGTCGCGGCTGGACTTGAAGCCGTAGGTCCCGGAGTTGGCGATGTTGTTGCTGATGTTGCCAAGCTGGCTATTGACGGCGTTGATGCCGGAAAGCGCGATTTCGAAACTCATGCTGAGTTAGCTCCTGGTAGACGAGGTGCTGCTGGCAGCCCCCAACAGTCGGGTGATCGACGACGCCGGGTACTCACCCAGCCCGGCAAGGGAAAGAATCGGTTCGCCGCCCTGCACCGGCAACCGCACCGCCTGCACCTCGGCGGCGAACTCCAGCCGCGCGGCGGACTTGGCGGCGGTGACCACCTGCGCCTGGTACTGGCCGGCCGGCAGGCCGTGGGCGGCCGGGTCCAGCGTGAAGGCGAATTCGCCGGCGGCCTGGCGCCCCAGCGTGATCAGTTTGCTGCTGCCGTCGGCGCCGGTGAGCTGCAGCTGCACCTCGTCGCTGCCGTCCAGCGTGATGCGCCCGCCAACCGGCTTGCCGTCCAGCTGCAGCCGGTCGCTCTGCACCAGCACCTGCTTGCCGACCTGCTCGCCCAGCGCTAGCCCCTGCAGCTCGCGCATCATCAGCGCATTGCTTTTCAGCTCCGACAGCATGCCCAGCGTGCTCTGCATCTGGTTCATCTGCACCAGCTGGCCGACGAACTGCGCCGGGTCGGTCGGCTCCAGCGGGTTCTGGTTCTTGATCTGTGCCATCAGCAGCGTCATGAACATGTCGCTGTCGGCACCCAGCTGCTGGCCGGCTACCGCGCTGGCCTGCGTGCTGCCGCCGTTCTGGCTGCGCTGGTTGAGCGCGCTTGCGTCGATGGCCATCAGCCTTCTCCCAGTTTCAGCAGGTCCTGCTGCATCACCTTCACCCGCGCCATCACCTCGACGTTGGTCTGGAACGCGCGCGAGGCGGCCATCATGTCGGTCATTTCCTCCACCGCGTTGACGTTGCCGAAGTAGACGTTGCCATCCTGGTCGGCCAGCGGGTTGGACGGATCGTTGACCTTGCGCACCGGCTTGTCACTTTTCACCACGTCCAGCACGCGTACACCGACGCCCTGCCACTCGCCGCTGCCCTGCATCTGGCTTGCGAACACCGGCTTGCGGCCGCGAAAGGCGGCGGCCTCGGAGCCGGCGGCGGAATCGGCGTTGGCCAGGTTGCTGGCCACGGTATTGAGGCGCACCGTCTGCGCGGTCATCGCCGAGCCGGCGATGCGGGAAATATCTCGGAAGGACATGGTTTATTGCCCGGCAATCACTTTTGCCAGCCCCTTGTATTTCATGTTGAGAAAAGTCAGGCTGACCTGGAAATCGGCGACGTTCTGCGTGAACTCGGCCTGCTCCACGCCCAGCTCCACGGTATTGCCGTCCCGCGACGGATGATTGGGCGTGCGGTACGCCAGCTCGCCGCCGTCGGTTTGCAGCAGCAGGCCGCCGGCAGTGTCGGACTCGGCAAGGGCGCTGCGGAAATCGAAATCCCGCGCCTGGTAGCCGGGGGTGCTTTCGTTGGCGATATTGGATGCCAGTACCTTGGTACGTTCGGCACGCAGTTTCAGCGCCTCCGGATGCACGCTCAGCGCCTGACTCAGACTGAAGCCCATTGCCACACCTCTTGCGGTTCTCTTAAGATGGATATGGTGGCAATGATTGACAATCCGGCCACCAGTTATAAGGCGATACTAATTAATCGTCCTACCGCAAGTACACGTAATAATTACCAAGACCGAGCCAATGGCAATATTCACAAACCGCCCGCCGGCCGCGCTGCGGCGCACGGCAGGCCTGCTGCTGCTCAGCGCCGGCAGCCTGCTGTCGCCGGCCGCGCAGGCCGCCACAGCGGCCGAACTGGCGCAGCAGAGCGCGCAGCAATGGCTGCTGCAACAGGCCGCCGCCAGCGGCCTGCGCGCACCGCAAATCCGGCTGCAGGCGCTGCCCGCCCGCCTGGCGCCGGGCAGCTGCCTCGGCAAGCCCGTGGCCGAGATCGGCAGCGACAGCCAGCTTGGCCGCGTGCGGGTACGGGTGCGCTGCCAGGGCGCCGGCGAGATCGGCTACCTGTTCCGCGCCGAAGTCAGCGGCCTGGCACTGGCCGCGGCCAACGATATCGCCCCCGGCCAGACGCTGGGCGCGGACGACGTCAGCGAGCAGCGCGTGCTGCTACGCAGCCCGCAGCCGCTGCTGGCGCCGGGCGTGGCCCTGGATGGCCTGCGCAGCAAGACGCTGATCCGCAAGGGCACGCCGCTGCGCACCCTGCTGCTGGAAACGGCGCCGCTGGTGAAACGCGGCATGGCGGTGGCGATCGTCGCCGAGCAGGAAGGCATCCGCGTTGAGGTGGCGGGCACCGCGCTGGAAACCGCCGGCAAGGACGAGTGGGTACGGGTGAAGAACGGCAACAGCGGCAAGGTCATCCGCGCCCGCGTCATCGACACCGGCGTGGTCAGCCCGGAGATCAGCCAGTAAGGCGCCCGGCCGGCAGGCTTCACCAAGCCGGCGCCATCGCGGCGGGTGCCCTGCTCAGGCCGGGTTCAGGCCAGCCTCAGGCCGGGCCGCGCAGGCGGCTGACGGTCTGCTGCAACTTGCTGGCGTAGGCGGGATCGGTGGCGTAACCACCGCGGGCCAGTACCGCGGCAAAGGCGGCGGCATCGCTGCCCACGCCCTGCACCGCCTTGAAGCGCGGCGACGACGACAGCAGGCTGACGTAGTCGGCAAAGGCGCCGTCGTAGTCGGCGTAGGCGCGGAACGGCGCCACCTGCTTCACGTCCACCCCGTCCTGGTGTTCGGTGGTCAGCGCGGCGATGCGCTCGCCGCGCCAGCCCTGCCCAGCCTTGATGCCGAAAAGGTTGTGGCTGCTGGAGCCGTCGGCACGGCGCAGCGGTGCCTGTCCCCAGCCGGATTCCAGTGCCGCGTGCGCGGCGATGATGTCGGGTGACACCCCTAGCGCACGCGCCGCCTTCTGCGCGTGCGGCAGGATGTCGCCGAGAAATGCCTGCTGCTGCGCGTCAAGATGGCTGCCATCCACCGGTAGTGGCGCCGCGGCCGCCTGCGCCCGCTGCCGCAGCAGCAGACCTTGCGGGGTCAGCGCCTCGTCGCCGGCCGGAAAGCCCTGGTCGATCAGTGCCACGATCTCCTGGCGCGTGTCGCGGAACACGGCGGCGAACTGGCCGCCGTCCGTCGCCGGCGCGATACCGCCGCTGGCTGGCGTGGCGATGGCCGGGGAGGTAATGCGGAAATCAGGGTGCAGCATAGGTATCGCTTTCGCCGAACAGTACGCGCTGGTAGCACTCGTGCTGGTTGAGCAGCAGCTGGCCGTTGCGTTCGTTGAGCTGCTTGCAGTCGGCCGCCAGCGCCTGCAGCGCCTGCCACTGCTGCTGGCAGCGCTGGCGTGCCGGCTCCGGCAGCAACGCAAACAGCGCCATCAGTGACGGCTTGCGGCCAACGTTGCCGGCCAGCAGCTGCCGCGCCAGCTGTTCGCGGCGCAGACGGCGTTGCTGCAGCTGCGCCACCAGCTGGCCGATGCGGTCGGCGTAGCAGGACAGTGTCGCCGCGTCGTGCGCCAGCGCGGCGGAAAACTGCTGCTCCAGTGCCAGCTGCAGCTGCCGGTAATCGTCCAGGTCGCTGTGGATGTCCTGCAGCAACTGCCGCCACTGTGCCTTTGCCGGCATGCTCAGCCCCGGTGATAGGCGGCGATGGTGGCCGCCAGCTTAACTGCGTCGAAGCTGATTTCGCCGCGCGCCAGCGCGGCGCGCACCGCGGCCACCTTGTCGAGGTCGACCTCGGGCAGCGCCTGCAGCACGCCGGCAGCCTGGTTCAGCGGCTGGGCGGCCGGCAGCGGCGCGACAGACGCCTTGCCGCTGGCGGCCGGCGCCTGGCTGCGGTCGGACTGGATCGCGTTGTCACGCAGTTCGGGACGGAGTGGGGTGATGCGCATGTCGGCCTCGGACAGGAATAAGACGGTTATCCAGTAAAGGACGACCGTCGCGGTGGAAAACTTAAATCGGCGCTGGCGCCGGCTCAGAAGTTCTCCGGCAGCATCTTCAGCAGCACGATGCGGCGGTTTTCCATGGTGATGTAGCGGCCGAACACCAGCTCCTTGAGGATGCGCGCCACCATCTCGCGCGAGGAGCCGATCAGATCGGCGATTTCCTGCTGGGTAAAGGTCTGCTGCAGCTGCATCACGCCGTCACGGACCACGGTGTAGTCGTTGAACAGCAGGCGGATGCGACCGTAGACATCGAGCAGCGCCAGGCTTTTGGCCGACGCCGAGATGCGGCGCACCATGCCGGCCAGGCGCATCAGGATCTGGTTGCGCACCGTGTCGCTGGGCAGGCCGTCGGCGGTGCCGAAAATGCTGATCAGGTCATTGCGGTTGAACTTGAACAGCAGGCAGTCCTCCTCCGCCATCGCGCTCCAGGCACAGGGGCCGCCGTCGAGGTAGGACACCTCGCCCATCAGCTCGCCGGGGTTGTTGAACATCAGCACGTACTTGCGGTTGGCGCTATCGGAAACGTGCGCCTGCAGCCGGCCGCTGACCACCAGGTAGATGGCGGACACGGTCTGCCCTTCCTGGAACACGTATTCGCCCTTGCGCACGCGCAGGGAAATGGCATGGTCGATCACTCTGTCCAAAACCACGGGGGGCTGGTCGGCAAAAAAATCGGTTGCGGCCAACTGCGCCTTGATGTCGTCCAGATTCATTTCTTCACTTCTTCCTACAGTGTGCACTACGGGGTTGCGTTCCCGACCGGGATCTTCCGGCGGGGCCGTTTTTTGATATTGTGATTTGATTGTAAATATTACCAATCAACCCGTCAATTAGATACACAATGTTTACAATCTCAATAAATGCCGCAACCTCGGCACGACAATGGCTTACCCGCCATAAAAAAACCCGGCACGAGGCCGGGTTTTTTCTTGCCGCAACAAGGACTTGCGCCCTCAGCCGGGGTTGTTCATCTTGGCGCGCAGCATGTCCAGGTCGGGGTTGGGCGCCACGCTGATTTCGCTGCGTTTTTCGGCAGCACCGGCCGCTTGCGGCGCACCGAACATGGCACTGATGCTGTCCGCCTGCTCTGGCGTCAGCACCAGCAGCTCGATGCGGCGGTTGTGCGCCGCGGTCGGTTGCCGCTTGTCCAGCGGCGCGCGGTCGGCCATGCCCACCACCTGCAGCACGCTCTCCTTGCGCAGGCCGCCATCGAGCAGATGCAGCCGTGCACTCATCGCGCGGTTGGCAGACAGGCTCCAGTTCGACAGCGCGGTATTGCCGGCGCTGCGGTACTGCATGGCGTCGGTGTGGCCGATCACCAGCAGCTGGTTGTCGAGCGAGGACAGCAGCTGCCCCATCTCCTGCAGCAGGCCCTTGAAGCGGCGGTTGATGATGGCGCTGCCGCGCTCGAACATGCCCTCGCGCTCGGTGTCGTGCAACATCACGCGCAGGCCCTGCGGCGTCACCACCAGCTGCAGGTTGCTTTCCAGCCCGGCCTGTTTCGACATCGACGCCAGCATCTGCGCCAGCTGGTTCAGCGCCGCCGGCGACTCCAGCTTCTGGCGCACGCGGCGGCCGTCGCCGTCCAGCACCGTCGGGAAGCCGGTGGTCTTCAGCCGGCTGTCCGCGCTCGGCTGCGTGGTGCTCAGCCCCGGCACCAGTTCGCGCGGGATCAGGCTGCCCGGCGGCGTGCCCTGGTGCTCGATGCGGTAGTTGGTGCCTTCCGCGGTCGGCTTGCCGCCACCGTCGCGCAGCAGCTGCTCCAGGTTTTCCTGTTCGCGCGCCGCCAGCACCCACAGCACCAGGAACAGGCACATCAGCGCCAGCACGAAGTCGGCAAACGCCACCTTCCACGCGCCGCCGTGGGCGCTGTCTTCCTCGCGCCGCGACACCTTCTTGATGACCGCTCCCTCGTGCTGCTCGCGGTGTTTCAGTGCACTCATTGCGCGCTATGCCTCACACGCCTTCCAGCGCATTGATCCACGACTCCAGCTGCGAAAAGCTGGGCTTGGTATTGAGCTGCACCAGGCGGCGGCCGGCGTCGATCGCCAGCAGCGGCGGCTTGCCGGCGGCGTGGGTGGTCAGCACCACCTTCACCGATTCGAAGTTGGACAGCTCTTCCTTCACCTGCTGATGCATCACGTTGCTCAAGGGGTCGAGCACGCCGTAGCAGAAGAAAATGCCGATGAAGGTACCCACCATCGCCGCCGCCACCTTCTGGCTGATCTCGCCGGCGCTGGCGCCCTCGCTGACGCTGTTCATCGCCATCACGATGCCCAGCACCGCCGCCAGGATGCCGAAGCCCGGCATCGCCTCGCCGATCTTGTGCAGCGATTTCGACGGCTGGTTCAGCTCCTCGTGGATGGCGTCGATCTCCTGGTCCAGCACGCCTTCCAGCTCGTGCGCGTTGATCTTGCCCATCGCCATCAGCCGGAAGTTGTCGACGATGAAGGCCAGCAGCTTCGGCTGCTGCAGCACCAGCGGGTAGCGGTTGAACAGCGGGCTCTGCCGTGGCGATTCCACGTGCTCGTCCAGCGCCTTCAGCCCCTGGCTGGCGGTAATCAGCAGCTCGTACATCAGCAGCAGCAGCTGGCGCTGGAATTCGGCGCCGTGCTTCTTGCGCATCACGATGCGCTTGATCTGGCCCACCATCTCCACCAGCACGTGCTTGGGGTTGCCCAGCACCAGCGCGCCCAGCGCCGCGCCACAGATGATCAGCAGCTCCACTGGCTGCCAGATCACCGCCATCGAGCCACCATGCAGCATGAAGCCGCCAAATACACACACCAGCACGATGCCGATGCCCAGGATGAGCTGCATGTTGATCCTTCCCTGTTAAGCAAGACCCGGCGGCGACCCTCAGTCGGGCGCGGCCGCCAGGCAGTTTTTCATCTTCTTCAGTGCCGCCTTGTTGATCTGGCACACCCGCGCCTCGGTCAGCTCCAGCACCAGCGCGATTTCCTTCAGGCTCAGCTCGTGCTCGTAGTACAGCTGGATCACCTGCTGCTCGCGCGGCGCCAGGTGCTGCAGCGCCGACGCCAGCGCGATGCGCAGTTGCAGCTGCTGTTCCGGCGCGCGCTCGTCGCCGACATCGCCGCCGTTGGCGACGATCTCGTCAAAGCTGTGCATCGCCTCGGCGTTTTCCGCCAGCAGCAGCGCCTGCACCTCGTCCAGGCTGATGCCCAGCGCCGCGGCCGCCTCGCGCTCCGACGGCTCGCGCCCCAGCTGCCGCGTCAGCGCCCGCCAGCCGTCGCGCAGGCGGTGCGCATCCTGGCGCACGCTGCGCGGCCGCCAGTCCAGGCGCCGCAACTCGTCGAGGATCGCACCGCGGATGCGCAGCATGGCAAAGCCGGTGAACTGCTCGTCCGGCTCGCCGTAACGCCGTGCCGCCTCCAGCAGCGCCAGCAGGCCGACCTGCTCCATGTCCTCGCGCTCCAGCACCGCGCCGACCTGCGACGACAGCTGCCGTACCGCGCGCTTCACCAGCGGCGCGTGGCGGGCGATGATCGCGCCCTCGTCCAGCGCCGGGGTCTCGAACAGCGCGTAGGCGGCGTTCATCGCTTACTCGACGATCAGCTTGCTGACCAGCACGTCGCTGAACGGCTGCGGCTGCTGGTCCTTGCGGTAGGCCTGGCTGTAGTGCTGCAGCAGCAAGGCCTGGAATTCGTCCACGCTCATCGCCGCCGCCTGCGTGCGCGTCAGCTGCGACAGCGCGCGTACCGCGATGCTCTTCAACAGCGGCAGCTGCTCCTTCACCTGCGCCTGCTGCTCGTTGTCGGTGCGGAACACCAGGTCGATCGACATGTAGTGCAGCTCGTCCTGCCTCGCCTCGCGCAGCATCACGATGATCTTGTCGAGGGTGAGGTAGCGCTTCGGCGTCGCCGGCTCTGCCGCCACCGCGGCCACCGGCTCGCGCAGCGGGCTGCTCAGTGCCGCACCGCCTTGCTGCTGCAGCCACCAGTAGGTGCCGCCGCCGCCCAGCAACAGCGTCAGCAGCATGCTGACCAGGAAAATCACCACCGTTTTGCTTTTCATGCCTCTGCTCCTGCCTGATAACTTGCCAGGCCAAATCCGTCATCTTCTGCCGCCAGCTGCAGCGCGCGCCCCGGGCTCGCCTGCTGTTCCGGCTCGCGCCGTCCCTGCTGTTGTCCGCCTTGGCCGTCGCCGGCACCGTGGCGCACCTCCAGCTGCACCGACTGGAACTGGCGGTTGCCCAGTTCCTGGCGCAGCAGATCGCCGATACCCTGCAGCTGGCGCGCCATGTCGCCGTTGCTGGCGGTCAGCTGTACCGTGAGGTGGCCGCCCTCGTGGCGCAGCGCGATTTCCAGCGAGCCGAACGACGGCGGGTCAAGCCGGATCAGCGCGCGGTCGATGCCGTGGCTGGACTGCACCGCCAGCCGCTGCGCCAAGAGCTGGTGCAGCGCGCCGCCCTGGCCGCTGGCGCTGCCGTCGTCGACCGGCAGCGGCGCCCACTCCGGCACCGCCGCCGCGGCCGCCGGCCGCTGGCCCAGTTCGTGCGCCGGTACCGGCAGCGCGGTTAGGCCACCGGCCAGCAAGCGCGGCTCGACCGACGGTGGTGTGCCGACCGCTGCGTCGGCTGCCAGCGGCGCGGTCTCGCTGCTGCTGCCTGAGACCGGGCTACTGCTGTCGCTGCTCGTGCCGCCGTTGCGGCCAACGTTGGCCGCAAGCAGGCTGCCCGCCATGACCGGCAGTGCCGTTGCCGCCAAGGCCGCTGCCGGCGCCGGGGCCGCGCCACGCGCCAGGGGGGCAAGTGCGATCTGTTCCGTACTCAGCGGCGACAAGCCGGCACCGGCGACAGATGCCGATCCGGCGCCGGCACCGCTCGGCGTGGCCGCGGTGTCGGCGGCCGGTGTCATTGCTGCCGACGGCAATGGCGACGCGGCGAATGGCAACGTGCTAGCCAGCACCGGTGCCGTGCTATCGGCGCTCGTCGCGTCAGGCGCGGCCGTGTCGGTCGCAAGCTCGCCGTCGGTGGCCGGCAGGCCGTCCATCAGCAGCGCAAACAGCGACGGGCCGCCGCTGCCGGCGGCGGCAGACGGCAAGGCCGCGGCCACCACCGCGCTGGCGGGAGCGCTGGCAGGAACGGGGGCGGCAGGCGCCAAAAGGGTGCTGTTCATGGTTGTTCCGCAAATTCGCTGACATTGGCGTAGGCAAGACTCTGCTCGCGCTGCTGCAGGCAGCGCGCGATGTCCTGTTCCGATTGCTGCAAGGCGCTGCCGATCTCGCGCAGCAGCGCCTGGTAGAACTGCTGCAGCTGCGTCACCTCGTCCGGGCGCAGTCGTGGCGCTTGCGGTAGCTGCGCGGCCAGCGCGCGGTCGAGGCGCTGCAACGCGTCCCAGTCGCGGCTCGCCACCGCCTGCTGCAGCTGCTGGCCGAAGGCGGTGACGTCAAAGTGCGGCATGCTGTTCCTGTACTCCCATCCAGCCGCCCTTCAGCGTGTGCAGCAGCTGCACCACCTCGTCCAGCGCCGCCAGATCCAGTTCGATGCTGGCGTGATAGAGGCGGAACACGCAGTAGTCGTACAGCCGCGCCAGATTGGTCACCACCTCGCCGCCGTGGTCGCTGTCCAGCGCGCTGGACAGGCCGTTGAGGATGTTGATGCACTTGCTGATGCTGTCGCCCTTCTGCTCGTAGCGCTGCTGTTCCAGGTGGCCACGCGCCCGCGCCAGCTCTTCCAGCAGGCCGTCAAACAGCACCAGCACCAGCTGTACCGGCGAGGCGGTGGCGGTTTGCGATTCCAGGTTGACAGCGTGATAGCTGCGGTAAGCGTCGTAGTCCACGATGGCGCGGTCCTTATTGGTTCTGGGCGAAGTAGTTGTTGAGGCTGTCCAGCGTGCTGCTCATCTGGCTCTGCATCGCCTGCAGGCGCGAGTACTGCCCCAGATAGCGCTGGTAGACCTGCTGGTATTCGGCTTCGAGGCGGATCTTGCGCTTGTCCAGATCGCCCTGCATGCGCTCGATGGAGTCGCGGCGCTGCGTGATCACGCCCTTGGTGGTGCTCAGCCACTGGTCGAGGTAGCCGCGTACCGACTTGATCAGACCGTCGCCGTTGCTGTCGCTGAAGAAGCCGTCCAGCGCCGCCGGCTTGTCCTGCAGCAGCTTGGTCAGCTTGCTGCGGTCCAGCGTCAGGCTGCCGTCGCGGCTGGCGCTGACACCCATCTCCGCCAGGCGCACGCCGCCAATGTTCTGCCGCACCATGTTGTTGAGCTGGTCGCGCAGGGTTCGCACCCCGGAATCGGAGGCGAAGATGCCGGCGGCGGTCTTGCCGTCGCCACTGCTGGTAAGCGTGCCCAGCGATTTCAGCAGCGTGTTGTAGCTGTCGACGAAGCTTTGCAGGTTGGCCGCGGTGTCGCCGTCGTTGCGCGCCACGGTCAGCTGCAGCAGCGCATCGCCGTCGCTCATCGCGCGGCTGAGCGTCAGCGTCACGCCCTGGATCGCGGTAAAGGTATTCGAGGCCTGCTTCACCAGCACCCCGGTGGTCTTGCCACCCAGCCACACTTCCGCGTCCTGCGCCGCACTCAGCTGCGTCGGCGCGTCCAGCGCCGCCTTCAGCGCGGCATTGCCGATACCGCCGGTATTCAGGCTGATCTGGCCGGCGGCGCCGGTGGCGGCGGACGACAGCACCAGCCTGCTCTGGCCGTCGGCGGTCAGCACCATGGCGTTGACCTTGCCCTGGTTGTCGGCAGCCTGGTTGATGGCGCGCGCGATCTCGCTGGCCGACAGACTGAGGTCGCCGTCGACGTCGGCGCTGGCGAGGTTGACATTGAAGGTGGCACCGCCCTGCAGCGTGACGCTGAAGCTGCCGCCCTCGGCCGCCGGCACGCCGCCGATATTGCCGAACGCCAGCTGGTGCGCGGAGGCGACCTTGTCCACGAACAGCGAGTAGCTGCCGGCCTGCGCGGTGGCTCCGGCGCTGGCGGTGGCGATACCGTCGCGGCTCAGGCTGGCGCTCATCGCCAGCATGCTTTTCTTGCCGGCCAGGGTGGAAAGGCTGCTGCGGAAGTCCTGCAGCGCCTTCTGCAGCTGGCTGAGGCCGTCGCTGCGCGCCTTGCTGGTCTTGTTCTGCGCCGCCAGCTGCTGCTCGGCGCTCTGCATGTAGATCGATGCCATCTGCGATGCCATCTGTGACGGATTAATGTCCACTTTCCTGTTCCTCCGAACGCGTAGCGAATACCTGACAAGGCGACGCGGCGCGCTGTTTGCTTGAAAAAGTGTGAATAATCACATCAGCCCCTGCTGTCGCAGCCACGCCAGGCTGGCCTGGTCGTCGCTGCGCTTCTGTTCCTGACGTTGCTGCTGTTGCGCCAGATCGGCGGCGGTGCGCTGCTGCAGGCTCGCCAGCACCTCGCGCCGCAGGCTTGCCGCCAGCAGCGCCTGCTGGCTGACCGCGGTATCGGCCTCGGCCAGCTGCAGATCCAGCTGCTGCGACTGTTTCAGCTGCAGCAGCGCGTCCTTGTAGCCGGCGCAATTGAGGGCAAGCGCCGGCAGCGTGCGGCTGCCGCTGGCCCCGCTGTGGCGGCACAGCTCGTCCATGCGCTGGATGTTGCGCTGGTAGCGTTCCTGCAGCTGCCGCTTGTCGGCGACTTCGCGCTGCAGGCGCGCCACGTCGGCGTCCTTCAGTGTCAGCAATTGCTGCAGGTTTTGCAGCGTGGTGCGGGCCTTGATCATGCGAGCAGCGCCTCCAGTTGTGCGATCACCTGCGGCAGCGTGGCGGCGTCGTCGGCACGCTGGCACAGCAGCTGTTCGATCTGCGGCATCAGCCGTACCGCGCGGTCGGCCTGGGCGTCGGCGCCCGGCACGTAGCCGCCGAGTGGGATCAGGCCGCGGATTTCCTGGTAGCGGCCCCACAGCGCCTTCAGCGTGCGCGCCGCGTCCAGGTGAGGCCGGCTGCCGATCTGGCTCATGCAGCGGCTGACCGAGGCACCGATGTCGATCGCCGGGTAGTGGCCCTGCTCCGCCAGCGCCCGCGACAGCACGATGTGGCCGTCGAGAATGGCGCGCGCGGTGTCGACCACCGGATCCTGCTGGTCGTCGCCTTCCGCCAGCACGGTGTAGATCGCGGTCATGCTGCCGCTCGTGCCCTCGCCGTTGCCGGCGCTCTCCGCCAGCGCCGGCAGCATGCCGAACACCGACGGCGGATAGCCGCGCGTCGCCGGCGGCTCGCCCAGCGCCAGCGCTACCTCGCGCTGCGCCATCGCGTAGCGGGTCAGCGAATCGACCAGCAGCAGCACGTTGCGGCCCTGATCGCGGAAATGGGCGGCGATGGTGTGGCACAGCTCGGTCGCCTTCAGCCGCATCAGCGGCGATTCGTCGGCCGGCGCCACCACCAGCACCGCCTTGGCGAGGCCGGCCGGTCCCAGCGCGTGCTCGACGAATTCGCGCACCTCGCGGCCGCGCTCGCCGATCAGGCCGACCACCACGACATCGGCCTCGGTGTGGCGGGTGATCATGCCCAGCAGCACGCTCTTGCCGACGCCGCTGCCGGCGAACAGGCCGACACGTTGGCCGCGGCCCAGCGTCAGCAGGCCGTTGATGGCGGCGACGCCGACATCCAGCGGCTGCGCCACCGGCTGCTTGCGCAGCGGGTTGATCTGCGGCGGATGCGCCGCCAGCGGCATGTCGCCGCCGAGGCGACCGCGCTCGTCCAGCGGCTCGCCCAGGCCGTTGACGATGCGCCCCAGCCAGCTGTTGCCGATCATCAGCCCGGCGCTGTCGGCGGCAGGAATCACCCGCGCGCCGGTGCTGAGCCCGACCGGCTTCTTGTACGGCATCAGGTAGGACACCTCGCGGCGGAAACCGACCACCTGCGCTTCCAGGTAGTGGCCGCTGGCGGTCTCGATCAGGCAGCGCTGCCCGGTTTCCAGCGGACAGCCGATGCTCTCCAGCAGCAGGCCGGAGGCGCCGACCAGCTTGCCGGTGACGGTGGCCAGCGGCACGTCGGACAGGTCCAGCCGCGCCAGCGCGTCGCGCAGCATCTCAGTCGTCTCCCGCCGGCAGCGGCAGCGCGCTGTCGGCACTCAATTGTTCGCGCAGGCGCTCGACGCAGGCGCCAAGGCGCTGCTCGCAGCCGGCATCGATGTCGCTGTCGGCACTGCGGATACGGCACTCGCCCTGCGCCAGCGTGCTGTCCGGGCGCAGCGCCCAGCGGCTGGCACGTTCCGGCGCCAGCTCGCGGATTCGCTGGTATTCCTCGCTGTTGAGCAGGATTTCCACCTCGCCGGCACGTGGCGGCAGTGCGGCCAACGTTTCCTCCACCAGATCGAGGATCTGCGCCGGTTTCAGCGTCAGCTCGCAGCGGATCACCTGCCGCGCTACCTTGGCCACCAGGTTGATCACGTCCTCGCGCAGCGCACTCTGGTAGTCGACGCGGCAGCGCTCCATGGCGGCGGTGGCGGCGTCCAGCGGTCGTGCCGCGCCGTCGAACTGCGCCAGCACCTGCTGCATCGCCTCGCGGCGGCCTTGTTCGCGCCCGGCGGCGAGGCCGGCGTCAAAGCCGGCCTGCTTGCCGGCGCTCTCGCCGCTGGCGTAGCCCTCGCCGTAGCCGAGGTCCATGCCCTGGCGAAAGCCGTCGGCGGCGGAAGCCTGCGCCGAGCCGGGCTCGGCGACCGCCAGTGCGCCGAGCTGTGCCGCCAAGAGCGGCGGAAAGCGGTAAGCACGCCACGGGTTCACTCGACGACTTCCTCGGCGAACAGCTGCAGGTCGATCTCGCCGGCCTCGGCCAGCGTCTTGACCTGCGCCATGATGTCGCGGCGCACTTCCTCGACGCGGCTGAGCGGCACCGGGCCGGAGCGGCGCATCATCGACTCGAACGCCTGCGCCTGGCGGCGCGGCATGGTCTGGGTGATGGCCTGGCTGACCGCCGGCTCGGCGCCCTTCAGCGCGATCGCCCACATCTCCAGCGGCACCTCCTCGGTCAGGCGCAGCAGCACGGTCTCGGTCTGCCGCGACAGGATGAAGAAGTCGTACATGCGCGCCTCGATCTCGTTGACGATCTCCGGATCATGGCCGCGCAGCAGCTCGATCATGCGCGCGCGGTCGCCCGGCAGGCGGTTGATGATGTCGGCGGTCTGCTGCATGCCTTCCACCAGCGTGCTTTGCGTGTGCAGGCTGTCCAGGCAGCTGTTGACCAGCTCTTCCAGCTCCTGCAGCAGTTCGCGGTCGATGTCCTTCAGCCGCGCGATGTTGACCAGCACCAGGTCGCGGCTGTCCTGCGGCAGCGCGTCGACCACCTGCCCGGCCAGCGCCGGCGGCAGGAAGGCGAGGAACACCGCCTGCATGCGCACGTGTTCGCCGGCGATGCGGTCGGCCAGCCACTTCGGCGACACCCACTGCAGGCGCGCCATTTTCGGGCGGATGGCGTCGCCGTAGATATTGTTGAGCACGCTGTTGGCGATGTCGCTGCCCAGCGCCAGGTCCAGCGAGCGCTTGAGGAAGGCGCGGCTGGCGCCGTGCACCCCGCTCTGCTCGCGGTATTCGTCGAAGAACTTCTGGATGCTGGTCTTCACCGCGTCGACCTTGATGCCACTCAGCGACGACATCTCCTGCGTCACCGCCAGCAGCTCCTCGCGCGACAGGCAGCGCAGCACCGCCGACGCCGGCTCCTCGCCCATGCACAGCAGCAGGATGGCGGCCTGTTCCAGTGGCGTCATGCCTTCCGCGTTGCCCAGCGCGACGCCGGCACTGGCCGCCGCGTTGTGCAGCAGGTCGGACTTATTGAGTTCGTCCATTTTTCTGTACCCATTGTTTGACGACTTCGGCGACGCGCTCCGGCTCTTTCGCCGCCAGATGCTTCAGGTGATCGACCAGCACGTCGACGCTGGAACCGGCCGGCGGCAGATCGTAGTTCTCCAGCAGCGGCACCACGGTGCTGCCGCTGCGTGCCGCCGTCGGGTCGGGCAGCGCCGCCACGGCGGGGCGCTCGTCGGCCGGGGCCGGCTGCGGCGTGTCGTCCGGGGTCAGCAACAGCGGCTCGGGGCTGGCAAACGCCACCGGCAGTGCCGCCGGCAACGGTGCGGCCAACCTTTGCCGCAGCAGCTTCAACAGTGGCCGCGCCAGCAGCAGGTAGAGCAGCAGGCCGCTGATCGCGTAACCGGCCCACGACAGCGCGCTCGGCAGCCACACGCCGCCCTCTTCCCACCACGGCAGCGGCGCCGCCTGTGCCGGGAAGGCCAGCGCCGACAACACAAGCGCGTCGCCGCGCTCGGCCTTGATACCGAGGCCGCCGCGCAGCAGCTTGTCGATGCCGGCCAGCTGCGCCGACGTCCACGCCCTGCCGTTCGGCGCCGCGCCCTCGTTCAGCACCACCGCCACGCTGAGACGGGACAGTTCGCCGCGCGCATGCTGGATCTGCATGATGCTGCGGTCGTAGGCGTACTGGCGGGTGACCGCGTTCTTGCTGATCGCGGAGCCATCGGCCGCCGGCATCGAGGCGTCGGTGTCGATCGGCAGGTTGGACAGCGAGCCGGGAATGCCCAGCGCCGCCTTTTCGTTGCTCTTTTCCTCGCGCGAGGCCTCGTTGGTCACCTTCGGCGCCTCGCCGTACTTCTCGCGTGTTTCGTTGATACGGTCGTTGTCGACTTCGGCGGCGATGCTGACGCGGAAGTTGTCGGCACCGACCACCGGCGCCAGCAGCGCGCGCACGTTTTCCAGCGCCTGCTCGCGGTGGCGGCGCTCGTTGTCGCTCTCGTTCAGCGCGATGCCGCCCTCGGCCAGCGTCAGCCGTGCCGACAGCAGGTTGCCGGCCTGGTCGACCAGCGTCACCCGTGCCGGGTCCAGCGTGGACACGCTGCCGGACACCAGCTTGACGATGGCGGACACCTGTTCGTTGCTCAGGCTCTGCCCCGCCTTCAGCGTCACCACCACCGAGGCCGAGCCCTTGTCCTCGTTGGCGCCGACGAAGGCGCTGCTCTTGGGCAGCGACAGGTGCACGCGCGCGGCGCGCACCGGCTCCAGCGCCAGGATGCTCTGTACCAGCTCGCCCTCCAGGCCGCGGCGGAAGCGCACGTCCTGCACGAACTGGCTGACGCCCAGCGGATCGTTGTTGTCGAGCAGCTCCAGCCCGGCCGGCAGCTGCGCTACCACGCCCTTGGCGGCCAGCTGCATCCGTACGCGGCCCAACTGCGCCTCCGGCACCAGCACCTGGCCGCTCTGCGGATGCAGGCGATAGGGGATCTTCTCGGCGTCGAGCACCGCCATCATGTCGGCGGCGGACACCTTTTCCTGCTCGCCGAACACCGGCTTGTAGCTGGCGTCGTCGTGCCACAGGTAGACCACCACCAGCACGGTCAAGGCCAGCGCCAGCATCAGCAGCGGCAACAGGTAACGCCAGGTGGCGGCGGGCAGCGCCGCCGGGGGCAGGCCTTTGGCCCGCAGGCCGGAAAAGCCGTTTTTGAGTTGAGTCAGCACGGGGAACCGCCAGTCAGATTGGCATCTTGATCAGGTCGTCAACGGCGGCGACGACCTTGTTACGGACCTGCATCAGCATGGAGAAGGACAGGCTGGCTTCCTGGCTCAGCATCATGGCGCCGACCAGATCGTCGCTGCGGCCGCTGTCGACATCGGCCATCTTGTCGCTGGCGACGCGGTTCTGGGTATCGACCTCGCTGACCGCGTTCATCATCGCGCCGGAGAAACTGACCGCCGTATCGGCGCTGCCCGTCTCCAGCGGCGAGGCGGCCGCGATGTGCGACAGCGCGCCCATGTCTTTGGCGATCTGCTGCTGATCGGCAGCGATCAGCAGATCAAGGTTAATTGCCATGCTCTCTCTCACGAAAAGCGTTTGCCTGCGTCGTGGCGGCAGCGGGCGGAAAGCCCTGTCCGGGCCGGCAGCAGGAAGGATTGGAACGTGGCGCAGTTTAAACGTGCACTTACCAATGAACCGTGTAAATTTTCACAGATCGTTATGTGAATTTTCACCCTTCCGCCAAGAGGGCATTCAGTAAGATGCGGCTTCCATCAGTGCGTCGCGGCGACAACTGCCCGCCGGCCAGCCCGATACCGCCACCTGAAACCGACCCGCCATGCCCAAGTCCAGAATTCTTGCTCCAGCCGACGGCGCGCGACTGCCCCCCGTTGCCACCGCAACCCTGGGCCGCCCGTTCCACCTGCTGCCCGTGTACTTGCGCACCCTGCAGCAGGCGCTGGCCGATTTCGTGCAGCGCGAACTGAACGCGCGCTACCACGCCCGCTTCGTGCTCAGCGAGCTCGTTGCCGGCGACGCGCCGCAGGAGGCGCCACGCCGCACCTGGCACCGCTGGGGCGGCGGCGCCTTTGCCGTGCACATCGAACGCCAGCTGCTGCTGCAGATCCTCGACTACCGCTACGGTGGCAACGGCAGCGGTGCCGGCGCGGCCGACAGCAGCCGGGAAACCGAAACCGAACACCGCCTGGCGCGCCTGCTCGGCAACCGTCTGTCGCAGCTGCTGCTGGCCAGCATGCAGCGCGGCGGCCATGCGCTCGCCGCCGGCGACGGCATCGACAACCTGCCGTTCGCACTGCGCGACAAGCCGAGCTGGGAGGCGGTGCTGACGCTGGCCGACTCCAGCGGCGCACCGCAGGGCCGCATCGCGCTGGGGCTGGACGACGACAGCGTCGGCTACCTGCTGCAACAGCTGGCCGGCGACCGGCTGCCGGAAGCGGTGGCCAGCAGCGAGCCGCTGCCGTTCACCGAGCAGCTGCGCCTGCGCCTGCGCGCGCAACTGCTGGAAAAACGGCTGCCGCTGGGCGAGGTGCTCGACCTGCAGGTCGGCAGCGTGCTGCCGATCCGGCTGCCGCCGCAGACCGATGTCTACGTTGGCCGCAAGCGCCTGTTCGCCGCCAGCGTGGTCGACCGCGGCGGCAAGCTGTGCCTTACCTCATTTCAGGATGTGGAGTAAACGATGCAATCACCCGACGATTTCGACCTCGACGGCATGCTGGACGGCATGCCCGCCGCCGACGCCAGCCCCGAGCCGCTAGCCGCGGCACGCCCGGCGCGCGACATGCAGGGCTTCCTGCGCAAGATCCCGGTGTCGCTGACGCTGGAAGTCGGCACCGCCGAGATCTCGCTTGCCGACCTCGCCAGCATCGACCCCGGCTCGGTGATCGAGCTGGACAAGCTGGCCGGCGCGCCGCTGGACATCAAGATCAACGGCACCGCCATCGGCAAGGCCGAAGTGGTGGTCGCCGGCGAGAACTACGGCCTGCGCGTGATCGCGCTGGACAATCTCGACCTCGACGCGCTGACCTCATGATGGCATCGCTGTGGCGCCGCCTGCGGCCGCTGCTGCCGGCGCTGTTGCTGCTGGCCGCGCCGCTGGCGCAGGCCGACGACACGCTGAAGCTGCTGTCCGCCAGCGGTCAGGGCGGCGCGGTGGACTTCACCGTCAAGACCCAGATCCTGGTGCTGATGACCCTGCTCGGTCTGCTGCCGGTGCTGGTGCTGATGATGACCAGCTTCACCCGCTTCGTGATCGTGCTGTCGCTGCTGCGCCAGGCGCTGGGCCTGCAACAGGGCCTGCCCAACCGCATCGTCACCGGCGTGGCGCTGATCCTGACGATGCTGGTGATGCGCCCGGTCGGCGTCGAGGTGTGGAACAAGGCGATGCTGCCCTACGATCAGGACCAGATCAGCATGCCGGAGGCGCTGCTGCGCGCCGAGGCGCCGCTGTCGCGCTTCATGCTGGCGCAGACCGGCAAGAGCGCGCTGGCGCAGATCGCCAAGCTGTCCGGCGAGAGCCACATCCGCGACCCGCGCCAGCACGCCTTTGCGGTGAAGCTGGCCGCCTTCGTGCTGTCCGAGCTGAAAACCGCGTTCCAGATCGGCTGCATGCTGTTCATCCCCTTCCTGGTGATTGATCTGGTGGTGTCCAGCGTGCTGATGGCGATGGGTATGATGATGCTCTCACCCTTGGTGATCTCGCTGCCGCTGAAGCTACTGCTGTTCGTGCTGGTGGACGGCTGGTCGCTGACCGTCAACACCCTGGTTACCTCGATACAGGCCTACTGATGCTGACTCCCGATATTGCCGTCGACCTCGTCAACGACAGCCTGCACGTGGTGATCGTGCTGGTGGTGCTGCTGGTGCTGCCCAGCCTGATCGTCGGCGTCATCGTCAGCCTGGTGCAGGCGGCGACGCAGATCAACGAACAGACGTTGTCCTTTTTGCCGCGCCTGCTGGTGACGCTGGCCACCATCGCGCTGGCCGGGCACTGGATCACCGGCATGCTGATGGATTTCTGCATCGACATCTTCCAGCGCGCCGCCACGCTGGTCGGCTGAGCGACATGAACGCCGTACTCGCCGAACTGCTGGTGCTGCTGCCGGCGCTGTGGTGGCCGTTCTGCCGCTACGCCGCGGCGATCAGCATCGCGCCCTTCCTCGGCGAAAGCGTGGTGCCGGTGCGCGCCCGCCTCGGTCTCGCGCTGGCGCTGGCGGTGGCGACGCTGCCGGCGATGCGTGGCCTGCCGCCCATCGACCCGTTTTCATTACACGGCGTGGTCACCGCCATCGAGCAGGCCGTCATCGGCCTGCTGTTCGGCCTCGCCTTCCAGCTGGTGATGACCATCCTGTCACTCTTGGGCTTCCTGGTGTCGTCGCAGATGGGGCTGTCGATGGCGGTGATGAACGACCCCGGCAACGGCAGCTCTTCCGACGTGATCTCCAACCTGTTGTACCTGCTGGCGGCGCTGCTGTTCTTCGCCATGGACGGCCACCTGGTGCTGACCCAGGTGGTGTTCGACAGCTTCAAGGTGTGGCCGGTCGGTAGCGGCCTGCTGCCGCAGTCGCTGGCAAGGTTGGCCGCAAGCCTGGGCTGGGTGTTTTCCGCCGCCATCCTGCTGGCGCTGCCGGCGGTGTTCGCCACCTTCGTGGTGCAGGTCGGCTTCGGCCTGATCAACCGCGTGGCGCCGGCGCTGAACCTGTTCTCGCTCGGCTTTCCGGTGGTGACGCTGTTCGGGCTGCTGACGCTGGGGCTGGTGCTGCACTACCTGCCGCAGCACTACCTGCGCCTCAGCGGCCAGATGCTCAAGCTGCTGCAGGGCATGCTGGGAGCGCGCGGTGGCTGAGGCGCACAACGGCGACAAGACGGAAAAGGCCTCGCCGCACAAGCTGCGCGAGGCACGCAAGCAGGGCCAGGTGCCGCGCTCCAAGGATGTCGCCACCGCGGTCGGCATCGTGGTGGCGGTGTGGCTCAGCTTCTGGCAGATGCCGGACTGGCTGGCCGATTTCCGCCGCCTGTTCGCGCTGGCCTTCGCCTCGCTCGGCGGCCGCGGCACGCTGGAGAACGTGTGGTCGATGCTATTCGCCGGCAGCCTGACCCTGCTGGTGAAGATGCTGCTGCCGCTCTTGGTGATCCCGCTGCTGGTGGTGCTGTTCTCGCTGCTGCCCGGTGGCTGGATCTTCGTCGGCCAGCACTTCTTCCCGCAGCTGAAGCGACTCAACCCGCTCAGCCATCTGGGGCGGGTGGTGTCGGCCAAGCACGCCAGCGAGGTCGGCAAGTCCATCCTCAAGGCGCTGCTGCTCGGCGGCGTGCTGTACAGCGTGGCGCTCTCCGCGATGCAGGACTTCTTCGCGCTGCAGGACCTGCCGCTGGACGAGGCGCTGGCCGCCGCCGGCGCGCGGCTGCTACAGGCGCTGCTGGCGCTGGCGGCGGTGTTCGTGCTGTTCGCGGTGATCGACCTGCCGCTGCAGTGGCTGCTGTTCCAGCGCGAGCAGCGCATGAGCAAGCAGGACCTGAAGGACGAGTACAAGAAGACCGAGGGCAGCCCGCAGATCAAGCAGCGCATCCGCCAGGTGCAGCAGCAGCTGGCGCAGCGCGGGCTGCGCAAGTCGGTGCCCGGCGCCGACGTGATCATCGTCAACCCGACCCACTACGCGGTGGCGCTGAAATACGACGAGGACCGCGCCGAGGCGCCGTTCATCATCGCCAAGGGCGTCGACGAGATGGCGCTGTGCATCAGCCGCATCGCCGCCGAACACGATATTGCCGTGCTCACCATCCCGCCCTTGGCGCGGGCGGTGTACCACACTACCCAGGTCAACCAGCAGATCCCGGCGCCGCTGTACCGCGCCGTGGCGCAGGTGCTGACCTATGTCTTGCAGCTGAAAGCCTTCCGCAGCGGCAAACGCCGCCTGCGGCCAACCTTGCCGGATGATTTGCCGGTGCCAGCCCATCTCGCCAATCCGAAAACGACAACATGACCGCCCTCAACCGTCTGCTTGCCCTCCTGGCGCGCCACAAGGTCGCCACCCCGCTGTACCTGCTCGCCATCCTGGCGATGGTGATCCTGCCGCTGCCACCGCTGGTGCTGGACCTGCTGTTCACCTTCAACATCGTGCTGGCGATCATCATCATCCTGGTCAGCGTGTCGGCGCGGCGGCCGCTGGACTTCTCCATCTTCCCCACCATCATCCTCGGCGCCACGCTGTTGCGGCTGACGCTGAACGTGGCCTCGACGCGGGTGGTGCTGCTCGACGGCCACCAGGGCACCGACGCCGCCGGCCGCGTGATCGAGGCCTTCGGCCACGTGGTGATCGGCGGCAACTTCGTGGTCGGCCTGGTGGTGTTCGTGATCCTGATGATCATCAACTTCATGGTGGTGACCAAGGGCGCCGAGCGCATCTCCGAGGTGTCGGCGCGCTTTACGCTGGACGCGCTGCCGGGCAAGCAGATGGCGATCGACGCCGACCTCAACGCCGGGGTGATCACCCAGGAGGCGGCACAGCAGCGCCGGCGCGACATCAGCACCGAGGCCGACTTCTACGGCGCGATGGACGGCGCCTCCAAGTTCGTGCGCGGCGACGCCATCGCCGGCATCCTGATCCTGCTGATCAACCTGATCGGCGGTGTCGCCATCGGCACGCTGATGCACGACATGGCGCTGGGCGACGCCTTCCGCCAGTACGCGCTGATGACCATCGGCGACGGCCTGGTGGCGCAGATCCCGGCGCTGCTGCTGTCCTCCGCCGCCGCCATCATCGTCACCCGCGTCAGCGACTCCGGCGACATGCAGGAGCAGGTCAGCAGCCAGATGCTGGCCTCGCCGGTGGTGCTGTACTCCGCCGCCGGCATGATGTTCATGCTCGCCATCATCCCCGGCATGCCGTGGCCGACCTTCATCGGTTTTGCCGCGTTGCTGGCCTTTGTCGGCTGGCGGCTGCAGCAGGCACCGGCCAAAAGCAGCACGCCGCTGGACCACGGCGCGCTGCAGCAGGTGCTGCAGGGCGACGGCGAACCGGAGCTGGACTGGCACAGCCTGCCGTACAGCGAGACGCTGACGCTGTCGCTGGGCTACAAGCTGGTGACGTTGATCGACAAGGCGCAGGGCGCGCCGCTGAGCAAGCGCCTGAAAGGCGTGCGCCAGACGCTGAGCGAAAGCATGGGCCTGCTGCTGCCGGCGGTGGCGGTGCGCGACGACCTGAAGCTGAAGCCGGCGCAGTACGCGATCCTGCTCGCCGGCAGCACCATCGCCGAGGCCGAGGTGCACGCCGACCGGCTGATGGCGATCCCGTCACCGCAGGTGTACGGCACGCTGGACGGCATACCCGGCGTCGACCCGGCGTTCGCGATGCCGGTGACCTGGATCGAGATGCAGGACAAGGCGCGCGCGCTGGGGCTGGGCTACCAGGTGGTCGATTGCGCCAGCGTGATCGCCACCCACCTCAACAAGGTGATGCGCGACCACCTGGCCGAGCTGTTCCGCCACGACGACGTCGCCGCGCTGGGCGAAAGGTTGGCCGCACAGGCGCCCAAGCTGGCGCAGGCGCTGTCGCAGGCGCTCACCGCCAACCAGCAGCTGAAGGTGTACCGTGCGCTGCTGGCCGACGGCGTGTCGCTGAAGCCGGTGGAGGCGATCGCCACCACGCTGGTGGAAGCCGCCGACAACAGCAAGGAGCCGATCATGCTGGCGGCGGAGGTACGCTCCGCGCTGAAGCGGCAGATCGTGCAGGCCATCCTCGGCCCACGCGGCGAGATGAAGGCGTTCAACCTCGGCGCCGATCTGGAAAACCTGCTGCTCGGCGCGCTGGGCCAGGCGCAGCAGAGCGGCAAGGCGGCGCTGGACAGCTTCCCGATCGACCCCAACGTGCTGCAGCAGCTGCAGCAGAACATGCCCATCATCCGCGACCAGATGAAGCAGATGGCGACGCCGCCGCTGCTGCTGGTGATGCCGCAGCTACGCCCGCTGCTGGCGCGCTACGGACGTCTGTTCGCGCCCGGCCTGCACATCCTGTCCTACAACGAGGTGCCGGAAAACCGCGAGGTCAGCCTGGTGGGGACGCTGGGCTAGCCGGCAGCAGGACTTCCAGAATCAGCACCGCGGCGGCAAACAGCGACGCCGGCAGCCGCGATGCCTCGAACAGGCTGACGCCGTGCCTCCCCAGCGCCAGGCCGGACAGCGCCGGCCGGGTGGCGATGTGGCAGGCATTGATCTCGAAACCGGCGCCGTGCAGCGCCGCCAGCAGGCTGCCGCGCTGCGTCCGCAGCCAGTCGCACAGCGCGTCCTCGCCGTGAAAGCACAGCAGTAGCCCCGCGCCATCCAGCCGCAGCCGTAGCCGTAGCCGCCCCTGCGGCAGTTCGCACTCCAGCAGCAGGTCCAGCGCCGCCGGTGGCGCGGCGGCGTCCTCCGCCTCCGGCTGGTCTTCCACCTGCCAGCCCAGCAGCGGCCCGCCCCACAACCACATCGGCAACCACAAGGGCAGCGGCAACGCGGCCTGGCCGCGCAGCGACGCCAGCGCGAGATCGGGCAATGCGCCGAGCAGCACGCCGGGCAGATGGCTGCCGGCCTCGCGGTGAAACTGCGCCGCCGCCGCGGCCAAGGTGCCCACCAGCGCCTCGCGCCAGGCGCTGGCCAGCTGCGCCGGCGGCAACACCGCCTGGCGAAACGCCGGCGCCGGCAGCGTCGCCGCCAGCGGCGGGCCGTCGTCCGCCGAAGGTGCCTGCGGCGGTGCGGCGGACGGCAGCAGCGGTGTCAGTTGCGGCGGCGGCCCGGCGGCCAGCACCCGGAACGGCAGCACGCTGCCCGGCACCGGTGGCGGCAGGCTCGCCGGCCATTGCCGCAGCAGCCATGACAGCGCGTCGCCTTCCAGCTGCACGCTGCCGTCGGCCATGAGCGCCGCCACGCGCAGATTGAGGATGTCGCCCGGCTGCAGCCGCTGCTGCGACGTCGCCGTTGCCGCCGGCTGCACCGCACTGACTGTACCGACCGGCCGTATCGCTTCCGCCATCCTGCCCTCCGCCAATATGACAACAGCCGCCTCGCGGCGGCTGCAGACTGATTAAAGGTACAACGGGTACTGCGTTTACTGCATCAGCGACATGGCCAGCTGACCGATGGAACCGGACTGCTTCAGCATCGAGGTGCCGGCCTGCATCAGCATCTGACGCGAAGTCATGTTGGCGGTTTCGTTGGCGTAGTCGGTGTCCATGATGCGCGACTTGGCGATCTGGGTGTTGTTGTTGACGTTGGCCAGGTTGTTGCTGATGTGGTTCAGGCGGTTGGCGCCGGCACCGATGGAAGAACGCAGGGTGCCAACGGCGGCAACAGCGGTGTCAGCCAGTGCGATCACGGCGCTTGGATCGGCAATCGACAGGTCACCGGCGATCAGCGCGGTGTTGGCGGTACCGATGGCGGTCAGATCGGCGGAGGCGTTGAAGGTGTAGGCTTCGGCCGCAGTGGCACCCACCTGGAACTTCATCGCTGCGGCCAGCTTGCCGCCGGTCAGCAGCGCTTCGCCACCGAACTTGGTGTTGGTCATGATGTTGGTGATTTCGGCGCCCAGCGCATCGAATTCAGCCTTCATTGCGGTCTTGTCGGCAGCGGTGGCGGTAGCGGTAGACGCTTCGGTGGCCAGGTCTTTCATACGCAGCATGATGTTGGACACTTCGGACAGCGCGCCGTCGGCAGTCTGCAACAGGCTGATACCGTTCTGCGCGTTCTTCATCGCCACGGTCATGCCACGGCTTTGTGCTTCCAGACGGGTCGCGATCTGCAGGCCGGCGGCATCGTCCTGCGACGAGTTGATGCGATAACCGGTACCCAGACGGGTCATCGAGGTCGTCAGCGAGTTCTGGCTGGTATTCAGGTTGCTTTTGGTGAACAGGGCTGCGGCGTTGGTGTGAAGGCTCAGCATGATCTATCGCTCCGTATTGAGGAAGTTTGGAACAGCGCTTGTTGCGCCATCACCAGTACAAGACGGCAGCACGGCACTGCGCCTTAAATGCGGCGAAACGTGAAAATTCACACTGCATGGCGGCGGCCGTGACGGCAGGCCATCACCACTACCACCGACAGCTTGAACACCCCGGCCGACAGCGTCAGCAGCAGGTGGGCGGCGATGACCCAGCCCAGCGCCAGCGGCATCCGTTCCTGATAGGCCAGATACAGGCAGCCGCCAAACAGCAACAAGGCGGCCAGGGCGGCGCGGCGGGCGGTGGTTTCGATGGTGTGCGACATGACGGACTCCGGGGCTGACACGAGGAAATTAAACATGTATTATTTGTACATGTTTTAAGCCAGCCTGTCCTGCCGCGTTCGCTACCGCCCATCTCCGGCCCGAACGTTGACCGCGTATCGCCGCTTGCGCGCAAAAACATGTATTTTTTACACAACATTAAAGGAAAGCACGATGCTGGATCAGCACACCCGTCAACTGGTCAAGGCCACCGCCCCCGTCCTGAAACAACACGGCGTCACCCTCACCCGCCACTTCTACGCGCGCATGTTCCAGCACAATCCGGAACTGAAGCAGATCTTCAACCAGGGTCACCAGCAGGCCGGCAGCCAGCAACAGGCACTGGCGATGGCGGTGGCCGCCTACGCCGAGCACATCGATGATCCGTCGGTGCTGGCACCGGTACTGACACTGGTGGCCAACAAGCACGCCAGCCTCGGCATCCGCGCCGAGCACTACCCTATCGTCGGCGGCCACCTGCTGGCCTCGATCCGCGAGGTGCTGGGCGACGCCGCCAGCGACGAGCTGATCGCCGCCTGGGCCGCCGCCTACGGCCAGCTGGCCGACATCCTGATCGCAGAGGAAAACAAGCTGTACCAGCAGGCGGCCACCCAGCGCGGCGGCTGGAGCGGCTGGCGCGCGTTCAAGGTTGGCCGCAAGGTGGCGGAGAGCGCCGAAATCACCTCCTTCTATCTGCAGCCGGCCGACGGCGGCGCGCTGCCGGACTACCTGCCGGGGCAGTACGTGTCGGTGCGGTTGGCAGTGCCGGAACTGGGCATGATGCAGCCGCGGCAGTACAGCCTGTCGGCCGCGCCCGGCGGCACGGCGCTGCGCATCTCGGTGAAGCGTGAGGCCGGCGACGACAGCCGCCCGGCGGGGATGGTGTCCAACGTGCTGCACGACGCGATCGAGGCCGGCGCACTGCTGGACCTGGCGCCGCCGATGGGCGACTTCTTCCTGCACCAGGAACGCAGCACGCCGGTGGTGCTGATCAGCGGCGGCGTCGGTATCACCCCGCTGCTGGCGATGCTGGAGCAGCTGCTGCAACAAAACAGCCCGCGCAGCATCCGCTTCCTGCACGCCTGCCGCGACGGCAGCGTGCACGCCTTCCGCCAGCACGTCGCCAATCTGGCGGCCGAGTACCCGCAGCTGGACAGCCGTATCTACTATGAAGCGCCGCGCGCCGAGGATCAGCCGGGCGTGCACTACCATCACGCCGGCCGTATCACGCCGACGGCAGAAATGATCGTCGCCGACGCCGACTACTACCTGTGCGGCCCGCTGCCGTTCATGCAGGCGCAGCAGCAAGCGCTGCTGGCGCTGGGCGTCGATGCCGGGCGCATTCACGCCGAAGCCTTCGGCACCGGTGGCACCGCGCTATAATCGCGCACAGCGGGCCGCAGCGGCGGCCCGCTTTTACCCGGATACCCCTGCATGCAACTGACCCACTTCACCGACCTTGGCCTGCGCGTCCTGATGTACCTCACCGACGAGCCGCGCGTGGCGCCGGTCACCATCGGCGAGATCGCCGAGCGCTTCGCCGTGTCGCGCAACCATCTGGTCAAGGTGGTGCACTTCATGTCGCAGCAGGGCTGGCTGGTCACCACCCGCGGCAAGGGCGGCGGCCTGGCGCTGGCGCGTGCGGCCAACCTTTACCTGCTGGGACAGGTGATCCGCCAGCTGGAAGGCGTCACCGAGCTGATCGACTGCGCCGAGCCGCCGTGCCAGCTGCGCGGCAGCTGCCAGCTGAAAGGGATGCTGGACGAGGCGCTGCAGGCCTTTTTCAGCGCGCTGGACCGTTACACGCTGGCCGATGCGGTGCGCACGCCGACCAGCCAGGCGATCGCCATCCTGCACCGCATGTCGCCGCGCGCGCTGTCCTGAGCGGCGCTCAAAAGCCGCAGCGACGGCTCGCCATGCGGCGCTACGGTGTTAGGCACGCTCCAGGCCTGCGCCTTTACCCCGAGTCAACGCCGCCGCCACGGTCGTTATCACCTGTCGCGCGTGAGTACGCGCCCCGGCACCGCTCCCGAGCGCGTGCCCGCGCCAGACCTGGATACACGGTCATATTGGTCAAGTCGCTTTACATTATATAAAATGCGCTACCCCCACCGTAGCGAGAGCACCATGTCCCCTCCTTCCCGCAAACACACCCTGCTGTTCGCCCTGCTGATGTCCTGCTACATGGCCTTCCTGATGTCGGGCATCCTCACCGCGGTCAACACCGGCATCGACGCCGGCTTTGTCGGCCGCTGGCTGCACGCCTGGCTGCTGGCGTGGAGCTGCGCCTTCCCGCTGGTACTGATCGGGGCGCCGCGCCTGCGCCGTCTGCTGCTGCGCTACGTCGGCCCCTGACGCCATCTCCCCCGGCGGCCGCTCGGCCGCCGTTCGTTTTCGTTCGCTTTCAATCAAATAGAATCAAAAAGGCAAAAACCCATCGGCAAACAGGGTTTTATCCGCCAAAAATCATCACAAACGAACACCATCCCGTTGCAAATACGCTATCATGCCGCCCCTTCAGCGGCGATCACCGCTGAAAACCTGGCACCACAAGACCGCTGAAGCGGCAATTGTCCATAACAACACCCTGAGCCCGTTGATGTTGCCGGCACCGCCACAAGTGCTGCCGGCGGCGTTGCACTCGACACGCATTTGGAGCACATATGGAATTACTTCATGGCTGGATCAATGCCGGCAATGACCTGATCTGGGGTCAGCTACTGATCTACCTGTTACTGGGCATCGGCCTGTTCTTCACCCTGCGCATGGGTTTCATGCAGATCCGCCTGCTGCCGCGCGGCGTGAAGGAAATGCTGGGTGGCCGCAACCACGTCGCCGGCAGTAACGACATCTCCTCGTTCCAGGCCTTCGCCACCGGCCTCGCCAGTCGCGTCGGTACCGGCAACGTTGCCGGCGTCGCCACCGCCATCGCGCTGGGCGGCCCTGGCGCCGTGTTCTGGATGTGGATGACCGCGTTGCTGGGCATGGCCAGTGCCTTCGCCGAGTCCAGCCTGGCACAGCTGTTCAAGGTCAACCACCACGACAACACCTTCCGCGGCGGTCCGGCCTACTACATCCAGAAGGGCCTGAACATGCGCTGGCTGGGCATGGCGTTCTCGATCTCGCTGATCGTCGCCTTCGGCCTGGTGTTCAACGCGGTGCAGGCCAACTCCATCGTCGCCGCCACCGAAGGCGCGCTGGGTTGGGACAAGAACCTGGTCGCCATCGGCCTGGTGCTGCTGACCGCGCCGATCATCTTCGGCGGCCTGCGCAAGGTCGGCCAGGTGGCGGAATGGATGGTGCCGCTGATGGCCGCGCTGTATCTGGGCATGACCGTGTACGTGATCATCACCCATGCCAGTGAAGTGCCGGGCGTGCTGCTGCTGATCGTGAAGAGCGCCTTCGGTCTGGAACAGGCCGCCGGCGGCTTTGCCGGCTACGCGCTGAGCCAGGCGATGATGCTGGGCATCAAGCGCGGCCTGTTCTCCAACGAGGCCGGCATGGGCTCGGCCCCGAACGCCGCCGCCGCCGCCACCACCCGTCACCCGGCATCGCAGGGCCTGATCCAGATGTTTGGCGTGTTCATCGACACCATGATCGTGTGTACCTGCACCGCGCTGATCGTGCTGCTGTCCGGCGCCTTCGTGCCCGGCGCCGAGCTGAAGGGCGTGCAACTGACCCAGGCGGCGATGAACGCCACGCTGGGTAGCTGGGGCGGCACGCTGCTGGCGGTGATCATGTTCCTGTTCTGCTTCAGTACCATCATCGGCAACTACGCCTACGCCGAAGGCAACGTCGAGTTCATCAAGAACAACAAGACGGTGATCTTCGTGTTCCGTCTGGCGGTACTGGGCATGGTGGTATTCGGCTGCCTGGGCAGCTCGATGCTGGTCTGGGACATGGCCGACCTGGCGATGGGGGTGATGGCGCTGATCAACCTGTTCGCCATCGTGATGCTGTCCAAGTACGTGTTCGTGCTGCTGAAGGACTACCAGCAGCAGCTGAAGGCCGGCGTGAAGCAGCCGGTGTTCGACGTGAAGCAGTATCCGGAAATCGAAGCCAAGATCCACAAGGACGTGTGGTAAGCCTTGCGGCCAACCCTGTTCCGAGCAAGCCCGCGAAAGCGGGCTTTTTTGCGCCCGGCCATGGCGCCGGGCCGGCGGAGCGAGCGCTAGCTGATCCCTGCGTAGCAGAGCGCACCGCCACCCTCGCCCACGCGCCGCCGTGGCCGGCATAAAGAAAAAGGTTGGCCGCATCGCTGTGGCCAACCTGTGTGCCTGCCATCACGCCACCGGGGCGGCGAGGGTCAGATGGTTTTCGAATAGCGCGCGTGCGTGTCGCGTTCGCGCAGATGGCGGTCGAACACCATCGCGATATTGCGGATCAGGAAGCGGCCCTTCGGCTCCACCATCAGGAAGTCGCCGTCGAAATGCAGCAGGCCCATCTGCTGGAATTCGCGGATCTTCGGCAGCTCGTCGGCGAAGTACTCGGCGAAATTGATGGCGAAGGTCTGCTCGATCGCCTCCACCGACAGCGAGAAGCGGCACATCAGCGCCTGGATCACGCTGCGGCGCAGGATGTCGTCCTGGGTCAGCGTCATGCCGCGCATCACCGGCAGGTGGCCGGCGTCCAGCGCCGCGTAGTAGGCGTCGATGTCCTTTTCATTCTGGCTGTAACAGGGGCCGACCTTGCCGATCGATGACACGCCAAAGCCGATCATGTCGCAGTCGGCGTGGGTGGAATAGCCCTGGAAGTTGCGCTGCAGGCGGCCCTGTTCCAGCGCGCGGGTCAGCTCGTCACCGGGCTTGGCGAAGTGGTCCATGCCGATGAACACATAGCCGGCGTCGCTCAGCTGCTGCACCGAGTTCTGCAGGATGTCGAGCTTGGTGGCGCTGGACGGCAGGTCGGCCTCGTTGATGCGGCGCTGCGGCTTGAATACGGTCGGCAGGTGCGCGTAGTTGTACAGCGCGATGCGGTCCGGCGCCATCGCGATCACCTTGTTGACGGTGCTTTCCAGCGAGTGCGCGGTCTGCAGCGGCAGGCCGTAGATCAGGTCCACGCTCACCGACTTGAAGCCGGCCTCGCGCGCGGCGTCGATCACCAGCCGGGTTTCTTCCTCGCTCTGGATGCGGTTCACCGCCTGCTGCACCGCCGGATCGAAATCCTGGATGCCGACGCTCATGCGGTTGAAACCGAGCCGACCCAGATGCAGCACCGTGTCGCGGCCAACCTTGCGCGGGTCGATCTCAATGGAGAACTCGCCTTCCGGCAGCAGTTCGAAGTAGCGGTTGATGACGCCCATCACCCGGTCCAGCTGTGCATCGGACAGGAAGGTCGGCGTGCCGCCGCCGAAATGCAGCTGGATCACCTTCTCGCGACAGCCGAGTTTTTCCGCCACCAACGCGATTTCCTTTTCCAGGTAGTCGAGGTAGGCGTCGGCGCGGCTCTTGTCCTTGGTGATGATCTTGTTGCAGCCGCAGTAGTAGCAGATGGTGTTGCAGAACGGGATGTGCACGTACAGCGAAATGCCGCGATGGTTTGCCCCAATGGTGCGCTGCGCCAGGCAATGCTCATAATCACTCACCCCAAAACCGGCGTGAAAACGATCGGCAGTCGGATAGGAGGTGTAACGCGGACCGGACCCTTCCAGTGTTTCGATCAGGGTCCGGTCGAAAACACATTGGGTCGGGATAAATGCAGAATGAGCAGTCATCATATATTTTGATTGGAAATCTGGTGGGGGACTGGTAAATTTGCGCAATTACGCCTTGATCTGCATTGACGCTCATCAAGCAAGCTCATCTGTCCCTGGAAATCGACTCTCGGTATGAACGATCTGTCCTCCCCCCTGCATTCGCTGAAAGTCACTTGTTCCAACTGCAGCCTGCGTGAATTGTGCCTGCCGGTGGGGCTGAACCGTGACGAGATGGCCCAGCTGGATGCCGTTATCCGTCAGAGCCGCCGTTTCAAGCGCGGTGAGTACCTGTTCCGCAGCGGAGAAGGCTTCCGTTCTTTATACGCGGTGCGCACCGGTTATTTCAAGACCTGCGTTTCCAGCCAGGACGGCCGCGAACAGGTCACCGGTTTCCACATGTCCGGCGAACTGATGGGGCTGGACGGCATTTCCTCCAACACCCACGGTTGCGACGCCATCGCGCTGGAGGACAGCGAGGTGTGCGAGCTGCCATTCAGCCGCATGGAAAGCCTGGGACGCGACATCCCCAGCCTGCAACACCACTTCTTCCGCCTGATGAGCCGCGAGATCGTGCGCGACCAGTCGGTGATGCTGCTGCTGGGCAACATGAAGGCGGAAGAACGCCTCGCCGCCTTCCTGCTCAACCTGTCGCAGCGCTTGGCCAGCCGCGGCTTTGCCGCCAACGATTTCATCCTGCGCATGAGCCGCGAGGAAATCGGCAGCTTCCTCGGCCTGAAACTGGAAACCGTCAGCCGCACGCTGTCAAAATTCCAGCAGCAGGGCTGGATCCTGGTCGATCACAAGCACATCCAGCTGGTGCGGCCGGAAGAGCTGAAGGCCCTGGTGGCCGGCTGCTCGCAGGCCAACAGCGCCGGCTAAGCCCATACATACCATCGCGCCGCCCGCCGGCGCGCTGCAAAAAAAAAGCCCGGATCAGTCGATCCGGGCTTTTTGCATCGTGCGTTGCGGGGTCAGCCGGCCTGCCAGCCTCCACCCAGTGCCGCGTACAGCGACACCACCGCCGACAGCCGCGCCAGGCGGGCGCTGGACAGTGCCTGCTCCACCTGGAACACGCCGCGCTCGGCATCGAGCACGTCCAGATAGCTGGAGTAGCCGTTGTCGTAGCGCAGCCGCGCCAGGCGCAGCGCCTCGCGCAGTGCCGCCAGTTGCTGTAGCTGCGCCTGTTCGGTGGCACGCGTGGTGCTGACCGCCGACATCGCGTCCAGGGTATCGGCAAACGCCTGCTGCACCGTCTTCTCGTACACCGCCAGCGCCTGCTTCTGGCGCGCGTTGGCGGCATCGACACCGGCGGCGATACGGCCGGCGTTGAAGATCGGCGCGGTCAGGTTGGCCGCAAAGTTCCAGGTCTGCGCCGGGCCGCTGAACAGGTCGACCAGCGCGGTGCTGGCGCTGCCGATGCCTGCCGACAGGCTGATGCTCGGGAAGTAGGCGGCGCGGGCGACGCCGATGCGGGCGTTGGCCGCGATCAGGCTGGCTTCCGCCGCCGCCACGTCGGCACGGCGCAGCAGCAGGTCGGACGGCAGACCTGACGGGATCTGCTCCGGCTCGGCCAGCGCCGACAAGGCCTTGCCGCGGCCAAGGTTGGCCGCAATGTCACGCGGCGAACGGCCCAGCAGCACTGCCAGCGCGTGTTCGGTCTGCGTCACCGCCTGTGCCAGCTGCGGCACGGTGGCACGCGCACTGGCGGCCTCGGCCTCGGCCTGGCGCAGCTCCAGTTCGGAGGTCATGCCGCCGTTGAAGCGTTTCTGGCGCAGCTGCAGCGATTGCTCGCGGCTTTGCAGCGTGGCACGGGCGCTGGCGAGCTGGGCATCGTAGCTGGCGAGCTGGAAGTAGCTCTTGGCCACCTGGCTGCCCAGCGACAGCCGCAACGCGGCCAGCGAGCGCTCGCTGGCGCTGACGTCGGCCAGCGCCGCTTCGCGTTCACGGCGCAGCTTGCCCCACAGGTCCAGCTCCCAGCTGGCGGTCAGCCCGGCCTGGCGGCTGTCGAGCAGCGCCCCGCCGCCACTGCTGTAGGCCGAGATCTGGCTGCGGCCGCTGCCGGCGCTGGCGCTGACCTGCGGCAGCAGGCCGGCACGCGCCACACCAGCGGCGGCGGCGGCTTCTTCCACCCGCCCCGCGGCCTGCACCAGATCACGGTTGTAGCGCAGCGATTCGTCTATCATCGCGTCCAGCACCGGATCCTCGAAACTGCGCCACCAGTCGCTGGCAACCGGCGCCACGTTGGCCGCAGCCTGCGGCATTTCCAGCTGCGGACGCTGGTAGTCGGGGCCGACCGCGCACGCCGACAGCGCGGCGGCGACCATGATTGGCAACAGCGCTTGCTTAAGCATCATGCTGTTCTCCTTGTGGCGCCGGCTTGCGCTGACTCCACTGCATAATCAGTTTGAAAAACAGGGGGATGAACAGTGCCGCGATGAAGGTTGCGGCCAACATGCCCCCGATCACGCCGGTACCGATCGAGTGACGGCTGGCGGAGCCGGCGCCGCTGGAAATCGCCAGCGGCACGCAACCGAGGATGAAGGCCAGCGAGGTCATCACGATAGGGCGGAAACGCAGCTTGGCCGCCTCCACCGCCGCCTCGGTCAGCGAACGCCCCTCTTCCATCTTCAGCACCGCGAACTCGACGATCAGGATCGCGTTCTTCGCCGCCAGGCCGATCAGCGTCACCAGTGCCACCTGGAAGTAGATGTCGTTCTCCAGCCCGCGCAGCCAGTTGGCCACCAGCGCGCCGAATACCGCGAACGGCACCGCGGTCAGCACCGCGATCGGCAGCGTCCAGCGCTCGTACTGTGCCGCCAGGATCAGGAACACCATCACCAGCGCGATCACGAACACCGTCGACGAGGCACCGCCGGTGGATTTCTCCTGGAAGGCGGAGCCGGTCCACGCCAGGGTGTAGCCATCCGGCAGGGTTTCCTTCGCCAGCTGTTCCATCACCGCCAGCGCTTCGCCGGAGCTGTAGCCCGGTGCCGGGCCGCCGACCAGCTTGGCCGACGGGAAGGCGTTGTAGCGCTCGACGATTTCCGGGCCGGTGGCCTGTTCCACCGTCACCAGGCTGGACAGCGGAATCATCTGTCCGTTCTGCGCACGCACGAACACGGTACGCAGGTTGTCGACGCTCTTGCGGAACTCGGCCTCCGACTGCAGCTGCACGGTGAAGATGCGGCCGAATTTGTTGAAGTCGTTGACGTACAGCGCGCCGAAGGTGCTCTGCATGGTGTCGAACACGTCGTCGATCGGCACGCCCAGCGCCTTGGCCTTTTCACGGTCCAGCTGCACGTTGACCTGTGGCACGTTGGCGGAGAAGGTGCTCTGTACGCCGGCCAGTTCCGGCCGTTTTGCCGCCGCCATCATCAGCGCCTGCGCCTGGGCCGCCAGCTCGCCGGCCGAGGCACCGGCACGGTTCTGCACGTAGGCCTCGAAGCCGCCGGTGGAGGACATGCCGGAGATCGGTGGCGGGTTGAAGGCCAGTACCAGCCCTTCCTTGATGCCGGCACCTTTCATGAACACGTCGCCGACCACCTCCTGCGCCGACATGCCCGGCGCCTTGCGCTCGTCCCACGGCTTCAGGGTGATGAAGGTGACACCGGTATTGGTGCGGTTGGAGCCGGACAGGATGTCAAAGCCGGCAAAGCTCATCACGTCCTTCACCGCCGGGTTCTTGGCAATTTCCACGTCCAGCTTGTCCATCGCGTCCACGGTGCGGTTGATCGCCGCGCCGTCCGGCAGGATGGTGGCGGAGATGATGTAGCCCTGGTCTTCTTCCGGCGCCAGCGACGACGGAATCAGCTTGAACAGCCACGCCGAGGCGCCGATCAGCAGCCCAAACAGCACCAGTGCCAGCACGGAACGCTTGATCAGGAAGGCCACGCCGCTGCTGTAGCGCAGGGTGATGCGGTCAAACAGGCGGTTGAAGCCGTCGAAGAAGGCGTTGCTGTGCTGATGCTCGGACTTCAGCATCGCCGCGCACAAGGCCGGGGTCAGCGTCAGTGCCACGATGCCGGAGATGGTTACCGACATCGCGATGGTGATGGCGAACTGCTTGTACATCTGGCCGGCGATACCGCCCATGAACGCCACCGGGATGAACACCGAGCACAGCACCAGCACGATGGCGACCACCGGGCCGCTGACTTCCTTCATCGCCTGGATGGTGGCTTCGCGCGGCGGCTTGCCCTCTTTCATCATGATGCGTTCGACGTTCTCCAGCACCACGATGGCATCGTCGACCACGATACCGATCGCCAGCACCATGCCGAACAGCGTCAGGGTGTTAATGGAGTAGCCGAACATGTACATGCCGGCAAAGGTACCGACGATGGACACCGGCACCGCCAGGCCCGGAATCAGCGTCGCGCGCCAGTTCTGCAGGAACAGGTACACCACGGCGAATACCAGCACCATCGCTTCCATCAGCGTGGTAATCACTTCCTGGATCGACACCTCGACGAAGCGGGTGGTGTCGTAAGGAATGGAGTAGGACAGCCCGGCCGGGAAGCGCTCCGCCAGTTCGTCCATCTTCGCCTGTACCGCCTTGGCGGTGTCCAGCTGGTTGGCGCCCGGCGCCAGGTTGATACCGATCGGGATGCTCGGACGGCCGTTGTGCTTGCCGTAGAAGTCATAGCCCAGCGCGCCCAGCTCCACCCGTGCCACGTCCTTCAGTCGCACCTTGGCCCCGTCGGCGGCAGCACGCACGATGATGTTCTCGAACTCGCTGGCCTCGGTCAGACGGCCCTTGGTGGTGATGGTGTAGGTGAAGTCCGGCTTGCCGGCGTTCGGCTCGGCGCTGATCTTGCCGGCGGCGAACTGCGCGTTCTGCTCGCGGATGGCGGTGGCAACGTCACTGGGCGTCAGCTTCAACTGCGCCAGACGGTCTGGCCGCAGCCACACCCGCATCGCGTAGTCCTTACCGGCGAAGTTGGTGACCTGGCCGACGCCGGGAATGCGCTTGATCTCGTCGACCACGTTGAGCAGCGCGTAGTTGCTCATGAACAGCGTGTCGTAGCGCTTGTCCGGCGAGTACAGCGAGATCACCTGCAGGAAGGTGGCGGCCTGCTTGCGCACGTTGACGCTCTGGCGGCGCACCTCTTCCGGCAGCGACGACAGCACCGACTGCACGCGGTTGTTGACGTTGATCGACGCCTGGTCCGGATTGGTACCGATCTTGAAGGTGACGTTGATGGTCAGCCGGCCGTTACTGGCGCTGCTGGACTGCATGTACAGCATGTCGTCGACGCCGTTGATCGCCTGTTCCAGCGGCGAGGCCACGGTATCGGCGATCACCTCGGCAGAGGCGCCAGGATAGGCAGTGGTCACCGCCACCGACGGCGGCACGATCTGCGGGTACTGTTCGATCGGCAACGCACGCATGCCGAAGAAACCGGCCAGCACGATCACGATCGACAGCACGCTGGCAAAGATCGGCCGGCGGATGAAGAAAGATGAAAACATGTGTTATTCCTCGCCTTAGCCCTGGGCCGCTGCCGGGGCGGCAACGTTGGCCGCAGCCGCCTGCGGCACCACCTTGGCACCCGGGCGCAGCTTGATCAGGTTGTCGGTAATCACCAGGTCGCCGGCCTTCAGCCCGCTCTCGACGATGAAGCCGTTATTGGCGCTGTCGCTGATCTGCAGCGGACGGGCCTCGACGGTATTGTCCTTGCCGACCACCCACACCATCTTGCCCTGCTGCGAGGTCAGCACCGCCTTCTGCGGCACCACCAGCGCATTGAGGCGCACCGCGCCCTTCAGCTCGACGCGCACGAACTGGCCGGCACGCACGGTACCTTCCGGATTGACGAAGCTGGCGCGCGCCGCCGAGGTGCCGGTGGTCGGGTCGATGACGCGGTCGGCAAAGTTGATGCGGCCTTCACGGCCGTAGGTGCTGCCGTCCGGCAGTTTCAGCGACACGATGTAGCGGCCGCCTTCCGGCTGGCGCAGCTTGCCGCTGGCCGCCAGTTGCTGGTTCTTCAGCACGTCGTTGTCGGACAGCGAGAACTTGACGTAGATCGGGTCCAGCTGCGAGATCTTGGTCAGCAGCCCGGCATCGCCCGGCTGCACCAGGCTGCCCTCGGAGCGCGCCTCGGCACTGGTCACGCCGGAGATCGGCGCGGTGACGCGGGTGTAGCCGAGGTTGATCTGCGCCGACTTCATCGCGGCGCGGGCGGCGGCGACCGAGGCCTTGGCGCTGGCCAGCGCGGCCACCGCGTCATCGCGGTCCTTCTGGCTGACGGCATTTTCCTTGAACAGCGGCAGTACGCGGTCGTGGTCCTGCTGCGCGCGGATCAGCTTGGCCTCTTCCAGCTTTAGCGTCGCCTCCGCCTGCTCCAGCGCCGCCTGGTATGGCGCGGCGTCGAGCTGGAACAGCACGTCACCGGCGCGCACGCTGGCACCCTCGGTGTAGGCACGCTTCTGCAGGATGCCGGAGACGCGGGCGCGCACTTCCACCTCGCGCGAGCCGACCGCCTGGCCGACGTACTCGGTGACCACCGGCACATCGGCGGCGGCCATCTTCACCACGCTAACCGGCATCGGCGGCATCGCCCCGTGACCGGCAGCCTGTTCGCCCTGCTGCCCGCAAGCGGTCAGCATCACTGCCAGCGGCAACAGCGCCAGCGTCCATTTATGATTATTGAAAGAACTCACCAGAGATCTCCTTGATGTGTGCGTCGTACATTGGCAACAGCCGTCTGCGCGCTGCCTGCCGGTCAAAAAATGCCAACCGGCTATATAGCATGCAATCGTGCTGACAGCCGCTTGCCAGGACGCGTTTCTGAATTCCGGTACAGACAATGCGACAAATTTGCGCCATAATACATACATTCGTGTATGTATGTAAATAAATCAACCAGCGCAATAGCGGCTTTAACGCTATCCTTACGCCGCGTTGAATAACCCTTTCGAGAACATGGCACGCAAGACTAGAGAAGAAGCCGAGCAAACCCGTCACCTGCTGCTGGATACCGCCGAACAGGTATTCTGGGAAAAAGGTGTCGCCGGGACCTCGCTTGCCGACATCGCCGCCGCCGCCGGGCTGACCCGCGGCGCGATCTATTGGCACTTTTCCAACAAGCTCGACCTGTTCAACGCGCTGTGCGACCGCATCATTCCGGAGCTGGAAATCCTCGACGCGCGCCTGCTCGACAATAATGTCAACCCGGCGACGCGGCTGTGGCGGCACGGTCACGCCATGTTTGCGCTGCTGCACGACAATCCGCGCATCCGCCGCATCTGCGGCATCCACCACCTCGGCTGCGAGCAGGTCGGCGAAATGGCCCCGCTGCTGCTGGAGCAGATCAGCTGGACGCAGGAGAAACGAGCCAAGCTGCAGCAGGTGCTGCACTGTGCGCAGGAGCAGCAATTGCTGCGTGCCGATGTCGATCCCAAGCTGGCCGCCATCGGCCTGCACAGCCTCTACGGCGGCCTGATCCACAGCTGGTTGCTGGCACAGGACGACCGCACCATTCACAATAATCTATCCGCGCTGTTAAGCCCTTATTTTGAAGGTATTTTCAAGGAGCGCTGCTGGCTGCAACCCCTGCCATGCGCTGCTGAATAGCGTTATACTCCGCGTCTTTACGCCTTCCGCCCTTCTGTCATGACTCACGCCATCAGCATCGATGCTGTCAGCAAACGCTTCGCGTCGCTGCAGGCCCTGGATCACATCAGCTTCACTGTAGAACACGGCGAGTTCTTCGCCCTGCTCGGCCCCAACGGCGCCGGCAAGACCACGCTGATTTCCGCCATGGCCGGCCTGTCGCGCGCCGACAGCGGCCAGATCCGCATCATGGGTCACGACGTGGTTGCCGAGTCGCGCGCCGCGCGCATGAAACTGGGCGTGGTGCCGCAGGAACTGGTGTTCGATCCCTTCTTTACCGTGCGCGAGACGCTGACCTTCCAGTCCGGCTATTTCGGCATCCGCCACAACGACGCCTGGGTCGACGAACTGCTGCACAAGCTGGGGCTGACCGACAAGGCCAACGTCAATATGCGCGCGCTGTCCGGCGGCATGAAACGGCGGGTGATGGTGGCGCAGGCGCTGGTGCACCGCCCGCCGGTAATCGTGCTGGATGAACCAACCGCCGGTGTCGACGTCGAACTGCGCCAGAGCCTGTGGGCGTTCGTGAAGGAACTCAACGCCGCCGGCCACACCATCGTACTGACCACCCACTATCTGGAAGAAGCCGAAGCGCTGTGCAGCCGCATCGCGATGATGAAAAAAGGCCAGCTGATCGCGCTGGAAAACAAGGACACCCTGCTGTCGCGCAGCGCGGCGCGCGAAGTGTCGCTGCAGCTGTCGGGACCATTGCCGGCCAGCCTGCAGCCGCTGAGCCTGCGCCAGCAGGACGGCCGCCACATCCTGGCGCTGCCGGACATTGCCAAACTGGAGCAGGTATTGAGCGAACTGAGGTTGGCCGCAGTGGAAGTACGCGAACTGTCGGTGCACGAAACCGATCTGGAGCAGGTTTTCGTCAAGCTGATGCACGGGGGACAACTCTGATGTACGGCTTCATTACCCTGTTCAAGAAGGAAATCCTGCGCTTCTGGAAGGTCGGCTTCCAGACGGTGATGGCGCCGGTGCTGACCGCACTGCTGTACCAGATGATCTTCTCGCACGTGCTGTCGCAGCATGTCGAGGCCTATCCCGGCGTCAGCTACACCGCGTTCCTGATCCCAGGCCTCGCGATGATGTCGATGGCGCAGAACGCGTTCGCCAACAGCTCGTCCAGTCTGATCCAGTCCAAGATCACCGGGAACATCGTGTTCCTGCTGCTACCGCCAATCAGTGCACCGGCGTTCTTCGGCGCCTACCTGCTTGCGTCTGTCGTGCGCGGGCTGGTGGTCGGCTGCGGCGTGCTGCTGGTCACCGCCTGGTTCGGCCTCAGCCTGCCGGCGCAGCCGCTGTGGTTGCTGGCCTTTGCCGTGCTCGGCTGCGGCGTGCTCGGCGCGCTGGGCATCATGGCCGGCATCTGGGCCGACAAGTTCGACCAGCTGGCCGCGTTCCAGAACTTCCTGATCATGCCGCTGACGTTCTTGTCCGGCGTGTTCTACTCTATCAACAGCCTGCCGCCGCTCTGGCGCAGCATCTCCCACCTCAACCCGGTGTTCTACATGATCGACGGCTTCCGCTACGGTTTCTTCGGCCAGGCCGACGTCTCGCCGTGGCTGTCGCTGACGGTGGTCGGCGGCTGTTTCGTCGCGCTGTCGCTGTGGGTGATGCGGCTGATCGCCAGCGGCTACAAGCTTCGCCATTGAGCAGCGGCACCTTGCGTGCCGCGCCATTACAACAAAAGACAGGAACCATGATGGTAAGTGCAGACTATATCAAGGAAGTCATTCTCGCCGGACTTCCCTGTGACTACATTGACGTGCAGGGCGATGACGGCACCCACTTCAACGCCGTGATCGTCAGCGCGGAATTCTCCGGCCGCAATCGCGTCCAGCGCCACCAGTTGGTGTACCAGGCCCTCGGCGACCGCATGCGTGCCGAGATTCATGCATTGGGAATGAAGACACTCAGCCCGGAAGAATGGGCGCAGCAACAAGGCTAAATCACGAAAATGGAAAAACTGGTCATTCAAGGCGGCAACGGCCCGCTCAACGGTGAAATCCGTGTTTCCGGCGCCAAGAACGCCGCCCTGCCTATCCTGTGCGCCGGCCTGTTGACCGCCGACACGCTGAAGCTCACCAATGTGCCGATGCTGCGCGACGTGGCCACCACGCAAAAGCTGCTGCAGGGCATGGGCGTGCGCGTGATGACCGACAACGTGCACGAGTTCGAGATCACCGCCGCCAGCCTCGACACCCTGGTGGCACCGTACGACCTGGTGAAAACCATGCGTGCGTCGATCCTGGTACTGGGCCCGACGCTGGCCCGCTTCGGCGAAGCCACCGTGTCGCTGCCTGGTGGCTGCGCCATCGGCTCGCGCCCGGTGGAACAGCACATCAAGGGCATGGTCGCCATGGGCGCCGAGATCTCCATCGAGCACGGCTACGTCAAGGCCCGCGCCAAGAAACTGCGCGGCGCCCACATCGTGATGGACATGGTCACCGTCGGCGGTACCGAAAACCTGCTGATGGCGGCGGTGCTGGCCGAAGGCACTACCATTCTTGAAAACGCCGCGCGCGAGCCGGAAGTGGTTGATCTCGCCCACTGCCTGGTGGCGATGGGCGCCAAGATCCAGGGCATCGGCAGCGACAAGCTGGTCATCGAGGGCGTCGAGCGCCTGCATGGCGCCGAACACGCGATCATGCCGGACCGTATCGAGGCCGGCACCTTCCTCGTCGCCGGCGCCATGACCCAGGGCCACGTGGTGCTGCGCAATGCCGCCCCGCGCAGCATGGACGTGATCCTCGACAAGCTGACCGAAACCGGCGCCGTGATTGAGTGCGGCGACGACTGGATCTCGCTGGACATGAAGCGCCGTCCGAAAGCCGTCAACGTGCGCACCCTGCCGCATCCGGCGTTCCCGACCGACATGCAGGCGCAGATGATGACGCTGAACACCATCGCCGAAGGTGCGGCGGTGATGACCGAGACCATCTTCGAAAACCGCTTCATGCACGTGCCGGAGCTGAACCGCATGGGCGCCAACATCGAAGTGGAAGGCAACACCGCCATCGTCAAGGGCGTGGAAAAGCTGTCCGGCGCCACGGTGATGGCCACCGACCTGCGCGCCTCCGCCAGCCTGGTGATCGCCGGCCTCGCCGCCGAGGGCGAGACCATCGTCGACCGCATCTACCACCTCGATCGCGGCTACGAGCACATCGAAGCCAAGCTCAATGCCGTCGGTGCCAACATCACCCGCGTCGCGAGCTAAATCTTAAACATCGACACCACCGCCGTAGCTGCAAAAGCAGATACGGCGGTTTTTTATGGTCATAACTGTTTAACAAAACTGTTGCACAAACGTCATTTACCGCATGTTAATTTAAAATATTAAACACACGTCGCTTTATCTTCCGCCTCGCCGCCGCCTATCATCAGCCGACCCGCACCACCACAACCCGCTGCAGCGACAAGGAAGATCATGTTCGACACCATCAAGGCCAAGCTGCTGGTCGGCACCGGCCTGCTCGTTCTCGGCGGCTTCAGCCTGATCATCGGTCTCAACGCCCGCCTCTCCACGCAACAGGCGGAACAGCACGCGCTGGCGGCCACCCGGCTGCTGGCCGCCAACGAGGCCGCCAAGCTCAACCAGCGCCTGGAAGCCGCCTACACCACCACCAAGGACCTCGCCGCCTACGCGCTGGTGCTGAAGCGCGGCGCGCCGGCCAACGCCCGCGCCCTTGCCGGCGCCCACACCCGCCGGCTGATGCAGACCAATCCGCAGGCCATCGGCGTGTTTCTCGGCTGGGAGCCGGACGCGCTGGACGGGCGCGACCGCGAGCTGGCCGGGCAGCCGGAGAACGGCGCCAGCGGCCGCGCCGGCAGCTACTGGTTCCGCAAGGGCGGCCAGGAGGACGTGGTGTGGGGCTCGGAGGACACCGCCGGCAGCGAGTACTACGACGGCCCGAAGCACAGCCTGCAGCCGGTGCTGACCGAGCCGTACGAGGACCACGACATCAAGGTGCTGATGGCGACGCTGTCCTACCCCATCCTCGATAACGGCCGCTTTCTCGGCGTCGCCGGCATCGACTTCGGCCTGGCACAGCTGCAGGCGGTCGCCGCCGCGATCAGGCCCTACGGCAGCGGCTTCATGACCATCTATTCCAGCAACGGCATGGTGCTCGGCGCCGGCGACAAGACGCTGGTCGGCAAGGCGGCCCCGAGCCTGCCGGCCGCGGCGCGGCGCGCGATCCGCAGCGGCGCCAGCCTGCAGTACGTCGATGACGGGCAGGTGCTGCACTACATCGAGCCGATGCGCGTCGGCAACATTCGCAACGCGTGGGCGGTGCGCATCTCGATCCCGCTGGAGCGTGCGCTGGCCGACAGCCGCGCCGCCACCCGCGACACCATCCTGTTCAGCCTCGGCGCGCTGCTGCTGATCCTGCTGGTGCTCGGCGCGTTGCTGCGGCGGCTGACCACCCCGCTGACACGACTGCAGCAGGCGTTGAGCGCGCTGGCCACCGGCGACGGCGACCTCACCCGCGAGCTGGCGATCCGCGGCCGTGACGAGATCGGCGCCTCCGCCGGCGCCTTCAACCGTTTCAGCCAGTCGCTGCGGCAGATGCTGCTGGAAGTGCGCGAGCGGGTCGGCGCCGTGCACCACGCCACCCAAGCACTGGCCGGCGAAACCGGCGACATCAGCACCCGCTCGCAACAGCAGGCGGTGGCCGCCACCGCCACCGCCGCCGCCATCGAGCAGCTGTCGGTCAGCATCAGCCACATCGCCGACTCCGCCCGCGTCGCCGAAGGCAGCGTGCGCGAGGCCGGCCAGGAGGCGGAACAGGTCGCCGACAGCGTGCACGCCACCGCCAGCGGGATCTCGTGCATCGCCGACACCATCCGCCAGCTCAGCAGCGTGCTGGCCGGGCTGGAGCAGCGTTCCGGCCAGATCAGCCACGTGGTGCAGGTGATCCGCGACATCGCCGAGCAGACCAATCTGCTGGCGCTGAACGCGGCAATCGAGGCCGCGCGCGCCGGCGAACAGGGGCGCGGTTTCGCCGTGGTCGCCGACGAGGTACGCAAGCTGGCGGAGCGCAGCGCCGGCGCCACCGTGGAAATCGCCGCCAGCATCCGCCAGGTGCAGGACGAGACCCGCAACGCCAACGACAGCATGAACACCGCCATCCGCCAGGTGGAAACCGGGGTACAACAGGCGGAACGTGCCGCCGCCGCCATCTCCGGCATCCACCACCACAACCAGCAGGTGATGCGCACCGTGGCCGGCATCGCCAGCGCCACCGCCCAGCAGTCCAGCGCCAGTCACGACATCGCGCGCAACGTGGCGCAGATCCACGACATGATCGACGGCACCGATCAGTCGGTGCTGCATGCCACCCGCGCCACCGGTCAGCTGCGCCAGCTGGCGGACGAGCTGCAGCAACGCATCGAGCGCTTCAAGCTGTAACGGCACGCCAAGGTTGGCCGCAAACCCTTGCGGCCAACCTTGTGCATAAAAAAAACCGGCAGGCCCCCTGGGGGGGCGCTGCCGGTTTTCGGCTCAGGCGGCAATAACGCTCAGTGGCCGTCGAACGAGCACACCGTGAACAGCGGGATGTTCAGCTCGCGCATCAAATCGCCACCACCCAGCTCCGGCAGCTCGATGATGCCGGCGGTCTCGACCACTTCCGCACCCAGGCGCTGCAGCAGCTTGTAGCCGGCCATCATGGTGCCGCCGGTGGCGATCAGGTCGTCGATCAGCACCACGCGGTCGCCCGGCTTCACCGCGTCGGTATGCATCTCCACGGTGGCGTTGCCGTACTCCAGCTCGTACTCCTCGGCCACGGTGGTGAACGGCAGCTTGCCCTTCTTGCGGATCGGCACGAAGCCGACATTCAGCTCGTAGGCCAGCACCGAGCCGATGATGAAGCCGCGCGCGTCCAGCCCCGCCACCATGTCGATGCGCTCGCCCATGTAGCGGTGCACGAAGATGTCGATCAGCATGCGGAAGGTTTTCGGATTCTGCAGCAGCGGCGTGATGTCGCGGAACATCACCCCTTCGCTCGGCCAGTTTGGTACGGTGCGGATCCAGCCCTTCAGGTAGCGGGAGTAATCCAGGTTGCTCAGGTTTTCCATCAATTCAATGCCTTAGTGGAAGAATGCCAGTTTCACGACCCACAGCCCGGCAATCACCAGTACCGCCGGCTTCAGATCGGCAAAGCGGCCGGCCAGGATCTTGATCACGGCGTAGCTGATGAAGCCGAAGGCGATGCCGTCGGCAATGGAGAAGGTGAACGGCATCGCCACCGCGGTCATCACCGCCGGCGCCGATTCGGTCAGGTCGTCCCAGTCGATCTCGGCCAGGCCGCGCGTCATCAGCACGGCGACGTAGCACAGCGCCGGCGCGGTGGCGTAGGCCGGCACCGTCTTGGCCAGTGGCGAAATCCACAGGCAGGCGAGGAACAGGATCGCCACCACCAGCGCGGTGAGGCCGGTACGGCCGCCGACGGCGGTGCCGGCTGCAGATTCAATATAGGCGGTGGTCGACGAGGTGCCCATCGCCGCGCCGGCGGTAATGGCGATCGAGTCGGCCATCAGCGCGCGCTTCAGCCGCGGCAGCTTGCCGTCCTTGTCCAGCAGGCCGGCGCGGTGCGACACGCCGACCAGGGTGCCGGTGGTGTCGAACAGGTCGACAAAGAAGAACACGAAAATCACGCCCAGCAGGCCGGCGGACAGCGCGCCCTCCAGATCCATGTGCATGAAAGTCGGCGCCATGCTCGGCACCGGCGCGAACAGGCCTTCGAAATTGGACAGCCCCAGCGTCACCGACAGCACCGTCACCGCCAAGATGCCGATGATGATCGAGCCCGGCACGCGGCGGTATTCCAGCGCCACGATGATGAAGAAGCCGAGGATGGCGAGCAGCACTTTCGGATCGTGCAGATTGCCCAGCGTCACCAGCGTGGCCGGATGATCGGCCACCACGCCGGCATTCTTCAGCGCGATGATGGCGAGGAACAGGCCGACACCGGCAGAGATGGCGAACTTCAGCGACTGCGGAATGGCGTTGACGATCGCCTCCCGCACCTTGAACAGGCTCACCGCCAGGAACACGATGCCGGAGATGAACACCGCGCCCAGCGCCGCCTGCCACGGCACGCCCATGCCCTGCACCACGGTGAAGGTGAAGTAGGCATTCAGGCCCATGCCCGGCGCCAGCGCGATCGGGTAGTTGGCGACCAGGCCCATGATGCCGGTGCCCAGCGCCGCGGCTAGGCAGGTGGCCACGAAGACGGCATTGAAATCCATGCCGGTGAGCGACAAAATCGCCGGGTTGACGATGACGATGTAGGCCATGGTCAGGAAGGTGGTAAAGCCGGCGATGACCTCCGTTCTCACGTCGGTGCCGTGCTCTTTCAGCTTGAAAAAGCTTTCCAGCAGCATCTTGTTCTCCCTCAAATTACGCAGATAAGTTTCTGACAAAACGCGCGATTTTAACTGAAACGGTTGTTTCACGCTCGGCGAGATACACGGCTGCACGGTACTTAACCAACAATGGCCCTTGTGGTATCCTGAAATATTATTTCCGATCGTTGGCAGGAAGCCTCATGTCGCAAACAAACGGCACGATTTTCATCGTGGTCGCCCCGTCCGGAGCCGGCAAAACCTCGCTGGTCAGCGCGCTGCTGCAAGCTGAACCCAGTGTCGAACTCTCCGTGTCCTATACCACCCGCGCCCCGCGCCAGGGTGAAGAAAACGGCAAGCACTACCACTTTAGCGATCGCGCCACGTTCGAAAACATGATCGAAGCCGGTGATTTCCTCGAGTACGCCGAGGTCTACGGCAACTACTACGGCACCAGCAAGCGCTGGCTGCGCGAAAGGTTGGCCGCAGGCCGCGACATCCTGCTGGAGATCGACTGGCAGGGCGCGCGCCAGGTGCGCGAGGTGTTCCCGGACGCGGTATCGGTGTTCATCCTGCCGCCGTCGATCGCGGTACTGGAAGCCCGCCTGCGTGGCCGCGCCACCGACAGCGAGGAGGTTATCGCCCGCCGCCTGTCCGAAGCGCGCGCCGAGATCGACCAGGTCGCCGAGTACGACTACCTGATCGTCAACGACGATTTCGAACAGGCGCGCCTCGACCTGATCAGCGTCATCCGCAGCCAGCGCTTGCGCGGCGAGCGGCAATGCCGTCACCATCAGGCAGCGATTGCCGCAATGCAGACGCCGGCCTGATACTTGCAGTTCCGCCGCTACAACCCCATTATTTTTTGCACCACCTTCACCAGGGAGACACCCATTCATGGCCCGCATTACTGTTGACGACTGCCTGGACCGTATCCAGAACCGCTTTGACCTGACCCTGGCCGCATCCTACCGCGCCCGCCAGGTTGCCTCCGGCGCCACCACCTTTGTGGAACAGGGCCGCAACAAGCCGACCGTGGTCGCGCTGCGCGAAATCGCCGCCGGCCACATCGGCCGCGAGATCTTGACCCGCAACAAGTCGTAAGCCGCAACATGAGCCAGGACAGCGCCGCCGAACACATCGACTACAACGCCCTCGTTGACGCCGAGGCGGCGGCCCTGTTCGACGCGGCCAACCAGTACCTGCGCCCGGAGGACGTGCAACTGCTGCGGCAGGCGTTCGCCACCGCGCGCGAGGCGCACGAAGGCCAGACCCGCAAGAGCGGCGAGCCCTACATCACCCACCCACTGGCGGTGGCGGCGATGCTCACCGACTGGCGCCTTGATGCCCAGGGCCTGGCCGCCGCGCTGATGCACGACGTGCTGGAAGACACCGGCGTCAGCAAGCCGACGCTGAGCGAGAAATTCGGCCGCACCATCGCCGACCTGGTCGACGGTCTGTCCAAGCTGGAACGGCTGGAATATCAGACCAAGGAATCGGCACAGGCGGAGAACTTCCGCAAGATGGTGCTGGCGATGGCGCGCGACATCCGCGTCATCATCGTCAAGCTCGCCGACCGGCTACACAATATGCGCACTCTGGACGCGATGCGCGAGGACAAGCGCCAGCGCATCGCACTGGAAACGCTGGAAATCTACGCACCGATCGCCAACCGCATCGGCCTGAACAAGGTCTATCGCGAGCTGCAGGACCTGGCGTTCAAGCACCTGCACCCGCACCGCTACAGCGTGCTATCCAAGGCAGTACGCGCCGCCCGTGGCAATCGCCGCGAAGTGGTCAACAAGATCCTACAGGCCGTCACCCACAAGCTGGGCGAGGCCAACATCGAGGCCACCATCAAGGGCCGCGAGAAAAACCTGTACAGCATCTACAAGAAGATGCAGGAAAAGCACCTGTCGTTTTCCGAGGTGCTCGACATCTACGGCTTCCGCATCGTGGTCAAGGACAACGCCAGCTGCTACCTGACGCTGGGCGCGCTGCACAGCCTGTACAAGCCCATCCCCGGCAAGTTCAAGGACTACATCGCCATCCCCAAGGGCAACGGCTACCAGAGCCTGCACACCACCCTGTTCGGCCCTTACGGCACGCCGGTGGAAATGCAGATCCGTACCCAGGAGATGAACGCCGTCGCCGAGGCCGGCGTCGCCTCGCACTGGATGTACAAGTCCGGCGACGCCAGCATCGATGCCGCCAAGCAGCGCACCCACCAGTGGCTGCAGAGCATCCTCGACATGCAGGAAGAAAGCGAAGACGCGATCGAATTCCTGGAACACATCAAGATCGACCTGTTCCCGGACGAAGTCTACGTCTTCACCCCGAAAGGCAAGATCATGGTGCTGCCGCAAGGCTCCACCCCGGTCGACTTTGCCTACGCGGTGCATACCGACATCGGCCACCGCTGCATCGCCGGCCGCGTCAACTTCAATCTGGTGCCGCTGCGCACTGTGCTGCGCAACGGTGACACCGTCGAGATCATCACCTCGACCCAGGCCAAGCCCAACCCGTCGTGGCTCAATTTCGTGCAGAGCGGCCGCGCCCGCTCCGGCATCCGCAACTACCTGAAAACGCTGCAGCAGAAGGACGCGGTGCAGCTCGGTGAAAAGCTGCTGCGCCAGGCGGCCAGCGCGCTGTCGCCGACGCCGCTGGACATCTCGCCGAAGCTGGAAGACAGCCTGCTGCACGCGCTGGGCGAACGCCAGCGCAGCTTCAACGACCTGCTCGCCGACATCGGCACCGGCAAACAGCTGGCGATCGTGATCGCGCGCAAGCTGTTCGAACTGTCCGGCGAACAACTGGGGCAGACCCCGGATGTCGGCCCGGTCACCATCCGCGGCAACGAGGGCGGCGCGGTGCAACTGTCCAGCTGCTGCAACCCGATCCCCGGCGACGCCATCATCGGCGTCATCAGCAAGGGCCAGGGACTGCTGGTGCATCGCAAGGGCTGCGGCAATGCCGCGCGCATCGACCCGGAAAAGCTGCTGGAAGTGAACTGGGAACCGCAGAAGGACCGCATGTTCGGCGTCAACATCAGCGTGCTGGCGCACAACCAGCGCGGCGCGCTGGCCGAAATCGCCGCCGCCATCTCGCACGCCTCGGCCAATATCGAGACGGTCGACACCCAGGAAAACCACGGTGGCGACGGCTTCATCCACATCCACTTCCGCCTGCAGGTCGACAACCTGATCCATCTGGAAAACGTGCTGACCGCGATCCAGCAGGTCAATGTCGTGCAGCAGGCCGAACGACGCCAATAATCATGACCACGCTCATCATCAACGGCGAGACGCGCCAGTTTGACGAGATCGGCACGCTGGACGCGCTGATCGACACCCTAGACCTGCGCGGCAAGCGCATCGCCATCGAACACAATGGCGAGATCGTGCCGCGCAGCCAGCATGCGCACACCCGGCTGAGCGACGGCGACACGCTGGAAGTCGTCGTTGCCGTTGGCGGCGGCTAACCTACCCCCAAGGAGAAAGACACCGTGCAGGACGCTCTGACCATCGCAGGAAAATCCTATCAATCGCGACTGCTGGTAGGCACCGGCAAATACCGGGATTTCCAGCAGACCGCCGACGCCCTGGATGCCTCCGGCTGCGAAATCGTCACCGTCGCCATCCGCCGCGTCAACCTGGGACAGACGGCCGGCGAGCCGAACCTGCTGGACTTTCTGCCGAAAAACCGGTATACACTGCTGCCCAACACGGCGGGCTGCTACTCGGCTGACGATGCCGTACGCACACTGCGTCTGGCACGCGAACTGCTGGGTGACCACCGCCTGGTGAAACTGGAAGTGTTGGGCGACCCGAACAATCTGTACCCTAATATGCGCGAAACCCTGAAAGCCGCGGAAACGCTGGTGAAGGAAGGTTTCGATGTCATGGTGTACACCTCGGATGATCCGATTGCCGCACGCGAGCTGGAACAGATCGGCTGCTGCGCGATCATGCCGCTGGCCAGCCTGATCGGCTCCGGCATGGGTATCCTCAATCCGTGGAACCTGCAACTGATCATCGAACAGGCCTCGGTGCCGGTTCTGGTCGATGCCGGCGTCGGTACCGCATCCGATGCCGCCATCGGTATGGAATTAGGCTGTGACGGTGTGTTGATGAACACCGCCATCGCCGCAGCACAAGACCCCGTGCGTATGGCACGGGCAATGAAACTTGCTGTCGAAGCAGGCCGCGAAGCCCATCTGGCGGGTCGCATGCCTCGACGCTTTTATTCGGCGACTCCGTCTTCGCCACTCGAGGGGGTGATTTCTTCCCGCAAGGGATGATGCATTCAGGCACACAAATACCCTTTGCCCTGCATCAGGCTTTTACAAAAGCTACGACGTTGTTTACAATACTCATTTTCCTCGGGGCGGTTTTACGCCTCAAGCCAAGATTTTAAGGACCTTCGCTAAATGCCGAATATTCGCGTTAAAGAGAACGAGCCGTTCGAAGTTGCCATGCGTCGCTTCAAGCGCGCGATCGAAAAAACCGGTCTGCTGACCGAACTGCGTGCTCGTGAGTTCTACGAAAAGCCAACTGCAGAACGCAAGCGCAAGAAAGCGGCCGCCGTTAAGCGCCACTACAAGCGTATCCGCAGCCAGATGCTGCCACCGAAGCTGTACTAAGCTTCCCGGTTGTACGCATGAAGACCGCAGGCCTGTCCTGCGGTTTTGCCATTTATACGTTGGCCGCATGCGGCCAACGTTCTCCCCTCAAGTACGGACACGATCATGAGCCTGAAAGCACGCATCCAAGACGACATGAAATCGGCGATGAAAGCCCGCGAAACCGAACGCCTGGCCGCCATCCGCCTGCTGATGGCCGCGATCAAGCAAAAGGAAGTCGACGAGCGTATCGAGCTGGACGACGCCGCCATCACCACGGTGGTCGACAAGATGCTGAAACAGCGCCGTGACTCGATCAGCCAGTACGAAGCCGCCCAGCGCCAGGACCTGGCCGACAAGGAAAAGGCGGAAATGGCAGTACTGATGACCTACCTGCCGCAGCAACTGAGCGAGGCCGAGATCGACACCATGATCGAAGGCGCCATCCTCAGCAGCGGTGCCGCCGGCATGCAGGACATGGGCAAGGTGATGGCGCTGCTGAAGCCGCATATGGCCGGCCGTGCCGACATGGCCGCCGTCTCCGCCCGCATCAAGGCAAAGCTGGCAGGCTGATCCCCGCCGGATGATTCCGCAGGATTTCATAGACCAGTTGCTGTCCCGCGTCGACATCGTCGACGTGGTGGATCGTTACGTCCCGCTGAAAAAGGCCGGCCAGAACTACATGGCCTGCTGCCCGTTCCACAAGGAAAAATCGCCGTCCTTCACCGTCAGCCCCAGCAAGCAGTTCTACCACTGTTTCGGCTGCGGCGCGCACGGCTCCGCCATCGGCTTCGTGATGGAGTACCAGGGGCTGCCGTTTGTCGATGCGGTGAAGATGCTGGCCGAAGGCATCGGCCTGCCGGTGCCGGAAGAACGTGCGGTCAACCCCGAGGCCAGCCGCGCGGCGCGCGAGAAGAAGCTGTCGCTGGAGGACGCACTGGAACAGGCCGCTCGCTACTACAAGCAGCAACTGAAACAGGCGCCGGTCGCCATCGACTACCTGAAGGGTCGCGGCCTGACCGGCGAAGTCGCCGCCCGCTTCGCCCTGGGCTACGCACCGGACAACCGGCAGAACCTGGCCAGCGTGTTCCCCGAATACCTGAGCCCGGTGCTGGCCGAGTGCGGGCTGGTCATCGATGCCGAGGACGGCGGCCGCCGCTACGACCGCTTCCGCGAACGGGTGATGTTCCCGATCCGCAACCAGCGCGGCGGCATCATCGGTTTCGGCGGTCGCATCCTGTCGAAAGACAAGGCGCCCAATGCGCCGAAGTACCTGAACTCGCCGGAAACGCCGCTGTTCGAAAAAGGACGCGAGCTGTACGGCCTGTACGAGGCGCGCCAGGCGATCCGCGACGCGAATGCCGTGCTGGTGGTGGAAGGCTATATGGACGTGGTGGCGCTGGCACAGTACGGCGTGGGGTACGCGGTGGCCACCCTCGGCACCGCCACCACCGGCGAGCACGTGCGCAAGCTGCTGCGCCATGCCGACCACGTCTACTTCTGCTTCGACGGCGACAAGGCCGGGCAGAAGGCGGCGTGGCGGGCGCTGGAAAACAGCCTGCCGCAGCTGGTCGACGGCAAGGCGCTGCACTTCCTGTTCCTGCCGCAAGAGCACGACCCCGACAGCTACATCCGCGAATTCGGCCGCGAGGCCTTCGAGACCGCGCTGAAAGAGCAAAGCGTGCCGCTGTCGGCGTATTTCACCCAGGAGCTGACCTCGCGCGTCGACATGAGCACCCCGGAAGGGCGCGCCGACCTGGTGCGCCAAGCCAAGCCCCTGTTGGAACAGATTGCCGCCCCCACCTTGGGCTATATCATTAAAAAAAGGCTGGCCGAACTGGCCGGCATGGATGTCGACGAATTTGACATGCTCACTGGACACAGCCGTCCGGAGCGCAAGGGGCGACGCGATTACCAGCTACCTGAACAGTCGAACCGCCCCGGCAGCAGCTCGATGGTGCGCAAGCAGATCAAGTGGCTATTGATGAACCCCGCGTGGGCGCACGATGTCCTAGTAAGTGACAATCGGCCCTACGAAAACGAGATGGCCACCCTGGTGGCCATCGTGGAAGCAATACAGGCCAGTGACAGCGAACTGACGACAGCACGACTGGCAGAATTTTTCCGGCACAGCCCACACGAGCTCACGATCGACTCCGTCCTGTTGGACACCATGCGCGAACCGGAAGAATTCTCCAACCCGGATCAGAACGACCGCGAAAACTTCCGGCTGGGCTTTATCCGCCTGACCGACCGTTACGACGACGACCTGATCTCCAGCCTGTCGGCCAAAGGCTACGAACACCTGAGCAGCGAGGAGTTACAACTACTGCGCACCCTGCTTGCAAGGAAGCTGGCGCCCTCCGGCGCGGCCCCCCGCAACGGGTGATACCGAGTTGTGATATAATCAATTGTTTTTTTCGGCTTTTTTTGAGCAGGAAACCAAATGGCGGCTTCTCCCGACATCAAGAAACAGAATAACGAACCGGCAACCGAGCCAATGAGCATCGAAGAACAGCGCAAGCGGCTTCGTATGCTCATTGCCTTGGGCAAAGAGCGTGGCTATCTCACCTACGCCGAGATCAACGACCACCTGCCCGAGGACGTCTCCGACACCGAGCAGATCGAGAACATCGTCACCATGATTGGCGGCCTGGGCATCCAGGTCTATGACGAGGCACCGGACGCAGAAACCCTGCTGATGTCCGACTCGACGCCGGCGGTGGCCGATGAAGACGCGGTGGAAGAAGCGGAAGCCGCGCTGTCGTCCGTGGACGCCGAATTCGGCCGCACCACCGACCCGGTACGCATGTACATGCGCGAAATGGGCTCGGTCGAGCTGCTGACGCGCGAGGGCGAAATCGTCATCGCCAAGCGTATCGAAGAAGGCCTGAAGAACATGATTCAGGCCATCTCGGCGTGCCCGGGCTCCGTGGCACAGGTACTCGGCCTGATCGCCAAGGTTGAAGCCGGCGAGATGCGCATCGACGAGATCATCGAAGGCATCATCGACCCGAACGCCGAAGAAGCCACCGAAGAAGTCCCGTTCGCCGAGCCGGCCTCCGACGAGGAGCTGGACGAGGACGAAGAGGAAGAAAGCGAAGAGGACGAAGAAGCCAACCAGGCGCGCATCAACGAAGCCAATCTGGAAGAGTTGAAGCAGCAGGCACTGGCCCACTTCGCCGAAGTCCGCACCCTCTACGACCAGCTGCTGAAAACGCTGGCCAAGCACGGCTTTGGCAGCAAGCAGTACAACGAGGTGCAGGACGCGATTTCCGCTCAGTTCATGCTGGTGCGCTTCTCCACCCGCCAGATCGAGAGCCTGTGCGAGAGCCTGCGCAGCAGCGTCAACGACATCCGCAAGCTGGAACGTGAAATCCTCGACATCTGCGTCAGCCGTGTGCGCATGGACCGCAAGCACTTCGTCAGCCAGTTCCCGGGCAACGAGTGCAATCTGGACTGGGTCGAGCGCGAAATCGCGGCCGGCAAACCATGGTCCGACGTGCTGTCGCGCTTCAAGTACGCGATCATCGAGAAGCAGAGCAAGATTGCCGAGCTGCAGACGCTGTCGATGCTGACCATCAACGAGCTGAAGGAAATCAATCGCCAGATGTCGTCCGGCGAGACCAAAGCTCGCCTCGCCAAGCGCGAAATGATCGAGGCCAACCTGCGTCTGGTGATCTCCATCGCCAAGAAGTACACCAACCGCGGCCTGCAGTTCCTCGATCTGATCCAGGAAGGCAACATCGGCCTGATGAAGGCGGTGGACAAGTTCGAATACCGTCGCGGCTACAAGTTCTCGACCTACGCCACCTGGTGGATCCGTCAGGCGATTACCCGTTCCATCGCCGACCAGGCACGTACCATCCGCATTCCGGTACACATGATCGAAACCATCAACAAGATGAATCGTATCAGCCGTCAGATCCTGCAGGAAACCGGTCGCGAACCCGACCCGGCCGAACTAGCAGAGAAGATGGAAATGCCGGAAGACAAGATCCGCAAGATCATGAAGATTTCCAAAGAGCCGATCTCGATGGAAACCCCGATTGGTGACGATGACGACTCCCATCTGGGCGACTTCATCGAGGATTCGGTCACCGTGGCACCGGCGGAAGCGGCGATGTACTCCAGCCTGCGTGATGCGACCAAGGAAGTGCTGGACTCGCTGACCCCACGCGAAGCCAAGGTCCTGCGCATGCGCTTCGGTATCGACATGAATACCGACCACACGCTGGAAGAAGTCGGCAAACAGTTTGACGTGACGCGCGAGCGGATTCGCCAGATCGAAGCCAAGGCACTGCGCAAGCTGCGCCACCCGACCCGTTCCGAGCGCCTGCGCAGCTTCCTCGACAACGAGCCGGGCAACCAGTAAGCCAATATCCTGCTATAATGGCCGCCGTTTGGGCCTTTAGCTCAGTTGGTTAGAGCAGAGGACTCATAATCCTTTGGTCGCGGGTTCGAGCCCCGCAGGGCCCACCAAAAGAAATCAAGGACTTACAGATCACTCTGTAAGTCCTTTTTCTTTTTTGTTCGCCGCCGCACCGCACCTGTCCCCGCTGGCCTACCCCGCCGCCAGACAACACTAACCGTGCCATAAACACAGCCCCGCACCGCACGGCCACTCGCCCTCCACACCGATTATTTCCCGCAAGGCAATAATCCGTTTCGTCCATGCCTGTTTATCGCCGGCCAGTCCGGCTGCAGAATCAGGGTCATCCGCCAGCAATGGCACCGCCGTTTAGCCAAGGAACTCCGATGCACAGCCAGCCACCCCACCAGTCCCCGTCCCTGCCCACGCAACAGCCATCGGCACTGCGCCAGGATGCCGCCTCCGGCCTGCTCTACCGCGTGCTGCAGGCCGACACGGCCACCGCGCCACAACTGTTGCTGCTGCTGTTGCATGGCGTGGGCGGCAACGAGGGACAGCTGACCGCGCTCGGGCAACAGCTGGATGCCCGGGTCAGGGTGGTGCTGGTGCAGGCGCCGCTAGCTTTCGGCCCCGGCCAGTTCGGCTGGTTCCAGGTCAGCTTTGGCGCGCAAGGGCCGGCTATCAATCCGGCGCAGGCGGAAGCCAGCCGCCAGCAGCTGCAACGACTGGTGACCAGCCTGCAGGCGGACAGCGGACTGGGCGCCGCGCAGACGGTGGTCGCCGGCTTCAGCCAGGGCGGCATCATGAGTGCCGGTCTGGCGCTGACCTCGCCGCAGCTGGTCGGCGGCTTCGGCCTGCTGTCCGGCCGCATTCTGCCGGAAATCGCGCCGCTGCTGGCCGCGCCACAGGATCTGGCGACGCTGGCCGGTTTCATTTCTCACGGCGAGTTCGACGACAAGCTGCCGCTGGCGTGGGCAGAAAAAGCCGAGCGCTGGCTGAACGAGCTGGGCGTGCCACACCAGCTGCAGCGCTATCCGGCCGGCCACCAGCTGACCGCAGCGATGGTGCAGGACTTCTGCCACTGGCTGGCCGCGCGCTGGCTACACTGAGCCGTCTTTCCGCTGCGGGCAGGCGTGATGCCGCCATCGCGGCATTAGCGGAAAGGATTCAGGCCTCGGGCGCGATGCGTTGCTGGAACCACTGCTGCAGCCGCAACGCCGCAGCCGCCGGCGCCTGTTCCGGCAGCAGCAGCACGTAGCCATAACCGCTGTCCAGACAGCTGGTGAACGGCGCGATCGCCTGCCCGCTTTTCAGCTCTTCCGCCAGCAGGGTGACGTCGCCGAGGGTGACGCCGAAGCCCTGCAGCGCCGCATTCATTGCCTGGTCGAGGGTGTCGAACACGGTGCCGGCCATCAGCGCCGGTTGCCGCTCGCCGTTGGCCTGCAGCCATTGCCGCCAGTCGCGACGGTCGGCGGACGGGTGCAACAGCGGATAGGCGGCCAGCGCCGCCGGGCTGTCCAGTTTGCGGCCAACCTGTGCCAGCAGCGACGGTGCCAGCACCGGCGTCAGCCGTTCGGCGAACAGCACCACACCGCGTTCGCCGGCGCTGGCCAGCGGGCGATAGACGATGGCCAGGTCGTAGTTTTCGCGGGCAAAGTCGATGTCGTGGGCGTGCACGCCGCTGAGCTGCACGCTGATCTCCGGCGCCTCGTCGGCAAAGGCCCGCAACTGCTGCAATAACCAGCGTGCGATGCAGCTGGGCGCCTTCAGCCGCAACGGCGGGCTGGCCGCCGCCGCCTCCGCCACGCCCTTGTCGAGCAGGCCCAGCGCCTGCTGCACGTAGCCAAGCAGGCATTCGCCCTGCACCGACAGTTTCAGGCTGCGCGCGTAGCGGTGGAACAGCGGGTAGCCCAGGTGCGCCTCCAGCTGCGCCATCTGCTTGCTGACCGCGCCCTGGGTCAGGCACAGCTCGTCGGCGGCGCGGGTGAAGCTCTGGTGACGGGCGGCGGCCTCGAACAGCGACAAGGCATACAGCGGCAGATTGCGGCGCGGCATCGCGGCCTCCATGACTGAAAAATTCTCAGCCATAACATGCCGATAAATCGTTTGTCGCACAAGAGGCAGTGGCGTTCAATGGACGCCAGATACCACAACCTGCCCCCACAGATCATGCACAACTCCGTCACCGTCCAGTCCAAGCTGCCGCATGTCGGCACCACCATCTTCACCGTGATCGGCCAGCTGGCCGCCAAACACCAGGCCATCAACCTGTCGCAGGGCGCGCCCAACTTCCCGTGCAGCGCCGATCTGGTGCGCTATGCGCACGAGGCGATGCAGGCCGGCCACAACCAGTACGCGCCGATGAGCGGGCTGCCGCTGCTGCGCGAGGCGATCGCCGCCAAGGTGGAAACGCTGTACGGCCAGCACTACGACGTCGACGACGAGGTAACGGTGATGGCCAGCGCCAGCGAGGCGCTGTTCTCCAGCATCGCCGCGCTGGTGCATCCCGGCGACGAGGTGATCGTGTTCGAGCCGGCGTTCGACAGCTATATCCCGATGATCGAGCTGCAGGGCGCCACTCCGGTGGTGATCAAGCTTGCGGCCCCCGAGTTCGCCATCCCGTGGGACGAGGTCGCCGCCCGCATCACGCCGCGCACGCGCATGATCCTGCTCAACACCCCGCACAACCCGACCGGCACCGTGCTCTCCGCCGCCGACATCGCCCGGCTGGAGGCGCTCACCGAGGGCAGCAACATCATCATCCTCTCCGACGAGGTGTACGAGCACGTGGTGTTCGACGGCGAGCTGCACCACAGCATGAGTCGTCATCCCAAGTTGGCCGCACGCTCGGTGGTGGTGACTTCCTTCGGCAAGACCTTCCACGTCACCGGCTGGCGCGTCGGCTACTGCCTGGCGCCCAGGGTACTGATGGACGAGATCCGCAAGGTGCACCAGTTCGCGATGTTCGCCGCCGACACCCCGATGCAGTACGCGTTGGCACGGCTGATGGCAGAACCGCAGCACTACCTCGGACTATCGGCGTTCTACCAGCACAAGCGCGACCTGCTGACCCGCGCGCTGGCGGAATCGCCGCTGAAGCTGATCCCGAGCCAGGGCAGCTTCTTCATGCTGGCCAGCTTCGGCCACCTGTCCGGCGACAGCGACAGCGACTTCGTGCAGCGCCTGATCGTCGAGCACGGCGTGGCCACCATCCCGGTGTCGGCGTTCTACCGCGACGGCACCGACCAGCAGGTGATCCGGCTGTCCTTCGCCAAGGACGACGTCACCCTGCTCGCCGGCGCCGAGCGCCTGTGCCGGATCGGAGGCTGAGCATGGCGATGGAAACACTGACCGCCGCCGCCATCCAGATGGTGTCCGGCGACGACCTTGCGGCCAACCTTGCACGAGCCGAGGCGCTGCTGGCCGACGCCGCGGCGCAGGGCGCGCAGTTCGTCGCGCTGCCGGAGTACTTCTACCTGATGCCGGCCGACGAGCGCGCGCGGCTGGCGCTGGCCGAGCCCTTCGGCGCCGGCCCGCTGCAACAAAGACTGGCCGCCGCCGCCGCCCACCACGGCGTCTGGCTGCTGGCCGGCACCCTGCCGCTACAGGGCACGCAGCCGGGGCGGTTCTGCAACAGCAGCCTGCTGTTTGGTCCGCAGGGGCAGTGCGCGGCGCGCTACGACAAGACCCACCTGTTCGGCTTCGACGACGGCCGCGAACGCTACGCCGAGGCCGACACCATGCAGGCCGGCGACAGCATCGTCAGCGCCACTACGCCGTGGGGGCCGACGCGACTGTCGGTGTGCTATGACCTGCGCTTCCCCGAACTGTACCGCCAGGCCCCGGCTCCGGTACTGATCACCGCGCCGGCGGCGTTCACCCACACCACCGGCCTCGCGCACTGGGAGCTGCTGTTGCGCGCCCGCGCGGTGGAAAACCTCGCCTTCGTGGTGGCGCCCGGCCAGGGCGGCGTGCACCCCGGCGGCAAACGCACCTTCGGCCACAGCATGATCATCGATCCGTGGGGGCAGGTACTGGCCTGTCACGCCGAGGGCGAAGGCATCGCGCTGGCGACACTCGATTTCACCGGGCAACAGACCTGGCGCAGCCGCCTGCCGGCGCTGCAACACCGTCGTTTCATTGGCTAAAGCACCAACTACAAAGTGTCTCAAGGAGAAAACATGAAACTGAAGCACCTGATCCTGACTGCCAGCCTGCTGGCTCCGTTCGCCGCCCATGCTGCCGAGCCGCTGCGCATCGCCACCGACGCCACCTACCCGCCGTTCGAGTATGTCGACGCCAGCGGCAAGGTCGCCGGTTTCGAGGTCGACTTTGCCTACGCCGTGTGCAAGGCGATGGCCACACCATGCGAGGTGATCAACCAGCCGTGGGACGGGCTGATCCCCGGCCTGCAGGCGAAGAAGTACGACGCGATCATGTCGTCGATGAACATCACCGACGAGCGGCGCAAGGTGGTGGATTTCAGCAAGGTGTACTACCTGATGCAGAACCGCTTCGTCGGCCGCAAAGGCGCCGCGCTCAGCGCCGACCTGAAGGGCAAGACCATCGCGGTGCAAACCGGCACGCCGCAGGACCGCTTCGTCACCCAGAACTTCAAGAGCGCCAGCATCAAGCGCTACGTCAACGCGCAGGACCCGATGCTGGAGCTGACCTCCGGCCGCGCCGACTTCACCTTCGGCAACACCGTGCAGCTGCAGAAGGGCTTCCTCGATACCGCGAACGGCAAGGCCTTCGCCTTCAGCGGCCCGGTGTTTGACGGTCGCAAGGACAAGCTCCTCGGCGAGGGCGTGGCGGTGGCGCTGCGCAAGCAGGATGGCGAGCTGAAACAGCGCCTCAACAAGGCCATCGACCAGGTCAAGGCCAGCGGCGAATACGCGGCGCTGCTGAAGAAGCACCAGCTGGACGGCCTGCTGGAAGACTGATCCGCCCGCGCGGCAGCACACCCGACCACACCGGCCGCGCGCCGGTGTTTTGTCGTCTGCGGCCAACCTTGTCCCGCCCCTCTCCGTGCGGCGCAGCATGAATTTCTCTCATGCGCCGATCGCCATAAATCATTTGTTCCGCAGCCGTCAGATCATTAGCCTGACTTCAACGGCACCGGCACCGCCGCCAACACCAAACCAAGAAACAATCGGAGATCACCATGAACTGCAACAAAGTCCTCGCGCTGTCCCTGTTGTGCTCCCTGCCGCTGCTGGCCAATGCCCAGACCGTGCGCATCGTTACCGACGTCAGCTACCCGCCGTTCTCCAAGGTCAACCCGGACGGCAGCATCGTCGGCTTCGATCCGGACATCGCCCGCGCCATCTGCACCGAGGCCAAGCTGCAGTGCGAAGTCAGCACCATGGACTTCGACGGCATCATCCCGGCGGTGCAAGCCAAGAAATACGATCTCGCCATCGCCTCGATGAATATCACCCCGGAGCGCGCCAAGGCGGTCGACTTCAGCGACATGTACTTCAACATCCCCGGCCGCCTGATCGCCAAGTCCGGCACCAAGATCGACGACAAGTGGTTCAAGGGCAAGACCATCGGCGTGCTGCGCACCTCGGTGCAGCGCGAGGAAGCCACTGCCAAGTGGGTACCGAAGGGCGTGAAGCTCAAGCTGTACGGCAAGGTCACCGACAGCTTTCTTGACCTCAGCAACCAGCGCCTGGACGCGGTCTACCTCGACGCCAACGTCGGCGACGAGGACTTCCTGAAGAAGCCGATGGGCAAGGGCTATTCCTTCGTCGGCCCGGTGTACAACGATCCGAAGTACTACATGGGCTCCGGCATCGCGGTGCAGAAGGGCAACAAGGAGCTGCTGGCCAAGGTCAATACCGCGCTGAAGAAGATCATCGACAACGGCACCTACAAGCAGGTGCAGAACAAGTACTTCAGCTACGACATCTACCCGTTCAAGTAAGAGCGTGTTCACGATCTCGCGCGCTCACGCAAGACAAGGTGAAAACGGCTGAGGACGCGGCATTTATCCAGATATGAGTCACATGCCGAAGCCGTACTCACCGCGTAACGTTTCACGAAGCGCAGCAGATCGTGATGATTTTTGCTGAACCGACCGCCGGGGCGCCCTGCCCCGGCACGAAAGACCCGCCATGACCCGCACCGCCTACGCCGAAATCAACCTCCCCGCCCTGCGCCACAACTACGCCATCGCCAGGCAGCAGCTGCCCGGTACCCGGGTGTGGGCGGTGGTGAAATCCAACGGCTACGGCCACGGCCTGCTGCGTGTGGCACAGGCGCTGCCCGATGCCGACGGCTTTGCGCTGATCAACCTCGACGACGCCATCGCGCTGCGCCACGCCGGCATCCACGCACCTATCCTGCTGCTGGAAGGCGCCATCGAGGCGCGCGAGCTGGACGAGGCGCACGCCTGGCAGCTGGACGTGGTGCTGCGCTCCGAGCACCAGTTGCAGTGGCTGCGTGCCTGTGGCCTGCCGCTGCGGGTGTGGGTCAAGGTCAATACCGGCATGAACCGCTTCGGCTTCGTACCGGAGCGCGCCATCGAGGTGGTACGGCAATTGCAGCAGGACGGCATCTGCGAGGTGGCCGGACTGATGACGCACTTCGCCTGCGCCGACGATCTGGCGATCCGGCTGGATGCGCCGTGGCAGCGCTTCATGCAGGTGGTCACCACCACCGGGCTGCCGTTTACCGCGGCCAACAGTGCCGCCACCCTGCGCGCGCCGCTGACCCACGGCGCCGCGGTGCGCCTCGGTGGCCTGCTGTACAACAACAACCCGTTCTACCCCGACACCAGCCTGTGGCCGGCCGGCATCCTGCCGGCGATGCGCTTTGCCGCGCGCATCGTGCACATCGGCGAGCTGGCCGCCGGCGACAGCATCGGCTACGGCGCCGCGTTTACCGCCGAGAAGCCGATGCGCATCGGCATCGTCGGCGCCGGCTACGGCGACGGCTACCCGCGCGCGGCGCCCAGCGGCACCCCGGTGCTGGTGAACGGCCAGCGCGTGCCGCTGGTTGGCCGCGTGGCGATGAACGTGCTGGCGATCGACCTGTCCGCACAGCCGCAGGTGGGCATCGGCGACGAGGTGACGCTGTGGGGCGACCCGGCGCTGAGCTGCGACGAGATCGCCTGGCGCTGCGGCACCATCAGCGAAGAATTGCAGTGCGCATTGACGAGCCGGCTACCGATACGGCAGATTGTGGCCGATAGCCACCCGCGTTCGCTGCCCGATGACCAAACTGCCCCCGCTCAATGCCTTGCGTATCTTTGAGGCGGTTGCCCGCCTGCAAAGCTTCACCAAAGCCGCCGATACGCTGTACCTGACGCAAAGCGCGGTCAGCCACCAGGTGCGCAACCTGGAAGAACACTTCGGCTTTCCATTGCTGGTGCGCAGCCAGCGCGGCATCACGCTGACGCCGGAGGGCGCCACGCTGCAGCACGGCCTGCACGAGGCGATCCAGAAGATCAGCGAAACCTGCGAACAACTCAACCAGCGCCAGCACAGCATCCGCATCAAGTCGCCACCGTCGATCGCGGTGCGCTGGCTGGTGCCGCAACTGCAAAACTTCAAGGAACAGTTTCCCGATCTCGACATCAGCGTCAGCACGGTGTGGGAAGAGAAGCCCGCCTTCGACTGGGGGCTGTTCGACATGGCGATCCAGTACGGCGACGGCAACTGGCCGGGGGTCAGCGTGCAGCTGCTGCATCAGGAAGTCCTGACGCCGGTGGCGGCGCCGTCGTTGCTGGGCGGGGCACTGACGCTGGCCGAGGACGCGCTGGCGCAGTATCCGCTGATCCACACCAGCCGCGACCGTCACGACTGGCAGCTGTGGCTGGCGGCGCCGTGGCCGAAGGGGCAGAAGGAATTGCTGTTCGATGCCGACGTGATGGGCATCGAAGCGGCACGGCACGGGCTGGGCATCGCGCTGGTCGATCCGCTGATCGTGCAGGATGCGCTGCGCGACGGCAGCCTGGTCACCCCCTGCCCGCGCAGCGTGCGCAGCGGCAAGGGCTACTACCTGGTGCTGCCGCCGCACGACCGCCACCTGCGCCGGGTGCAGCCACTGGTGCAGTGGCTGCAGCAGGCGATCTGAGCACCTGCTCCCGCTGTGCTGCGCCAGATCTCAATGGGGCGATATCGCGTTAACAACGGCTTCGGCATGCCGGTCTATCTCCGGCTAAACGCCGCTTCCTCTGCCGTTTTCGCGGCTCGCGCCAGCTCGCGAGACCGTGAACACACGCTAAAAACTCAGGCCGCCGCGCCGTCGAACGCCCAGGCGTCCATCGCCAGCGCGCCCAGCTCGATGCCGCGGTGCAGGCTGCGGCCAACCTTGCCGTGCGCAGCGCCCAGTGCAAAGAACAGTGGCAGCAGGTGTTCGTCGCTGGGATGGTTCTGCTTGGCAAACGGCACCCGCGCCTCCCAGTCCAGCAAGGCCTCGATATCGTTTTCCTGCAAGCGCTGTGCCATCCAGTCGGCAAACGCCTTCGCCCACGGCTGCTCCGGGCCGCCGGCGCGCGACAGCTCGTACAGGTTGTGCGTCATGCTGCCGGAGCCGATGATCAGCACCCCCTGCTCGGCCAGCTGCGCCAGCGCCAGCCCCAGCTGGTAGTGCGCGCGCGCGTCCTGCCGCGGCAGGGTACTGATGGTGATCACCGGGATGTCGGCCTGTGGATACATCGCCAGCAGCGGTACCCACGCGCCGTGATCCAGCCCCTCGGCGCCGTCGTGACGGGCTCTGATGCCCGCCGCCGCCAGCAGCGCCATCGCCTCGGCCAGCACGCTGTCGTCGCCCGCCGCCGGATACTGCAATTTGTACAGCTCGCGCGGGAAGCCGCCGAAGTCATGCACCGTGCCCCAGCGCGGGCTGCTGCCGAGCAGCGGCTGCAGCGCGAGGTAGTGCGCCGACATCATCAGGATGGCGCGTGGCCGCGGCAGGCTGTCGGCGTGAGCGCGCCATACCGCCGGTGCCGGCGAGCCGTTGATCAGCACATCCGGACCGCCATGGGACAGAAACAAGGGAGCGAAGAACATGGTGCGTTACCTGTAGCAAGGGCGGTGCCACACTGGCACCGCCATCGGGATCATCGTGATGTGTTAAATCAGCCTTTTTTGTAGCCGACCGGCTTCAGCGCCGCGGCACCGTCACCGAGCAGCACCTGCACGACGGCCGCCACCACCAGGAAGGCCGGATATTCCCAGCCACCGCCCTGGTTGCTGAACACCCAGCCGTTGCCGCCGTGGCCGAGCACGCCGGCGCCGATCAACAGCGGGATCAGGGCCAGTGCCACCGGACGGGTAGCCACGCCCAGCAGCAGCAGCACGCCGCCACCCAGCTCGGCGGCGATGGTGAGGTAGGCGAAGATCGCCGGCAGCCCCAGCGAGGCAAAGTAACCGACGGTGCCGTCCGGGGTGAACACGAACAGTTTCAGCGCGCCGTGCGCGACGAACATCAGGCCCAGTGCCAGACGCAGGATCAGGGCGGCGTAAGGAGCGGTACGTTGGTCGATCATGATGGTTTCCTTCGGGTGGGTGGCGCCACGCTGCGTGGCGATGACTGCATTAAACACCTTGCCAGAGCGCGAATAAACGGCTATTCATGCAATGAATTGCTAACCAAAAAGAAACAATCATGGACAAGCTGGTGGCATTACGGGTGTTTCACAGCATTCACGACAGCGGCAGCTTCGTCGCGGCGGCGGCGCGGCTGGAGATGTCCACCGCCATGGTCAGCAAGTACCTCGGCGCGCTGGAGCAGGAGCTGGGCACCCGCCTGATCCAGCGCACCACCCGGCGGCTGGCGTTCACCGAGGCCGGGCTGGACTACGCACGGCGCACCGCGCTGGTGCTGGCGCAGCTGGAAGAAGCCGACGCCGCCGCGATGCAGCAGAGCGTGGAGGCGCGCGGCACGCTGCGCATGGCGGCGCCGCTGTCCTTCGGCATGCGCTACCTCGGCGAGTGGCTGGCCGAGCTGCGCTGCCGCCACCCGCTGCTGCAGGTGGAGCTGGAACTGTCCGACCGCCAGGTCGACCTGGTAGAGGACGGCTTCGACCTCGCGCTGCGCATCAGCACCCAACCCTTGGGCGGCGGCCTGATCGCGCGGCCGCTGGGGCGCATCGACATGCTGCTGTGTGCGGCGCCGTCCTACCTTGCGGCCAACCCTGCGCCTCAGACGCCGGCCGACCTCGCCCGCCACAGCTGCCTGCGCTACCAGCAGGGCAACCAGCCACAGGTGTGGCGCTTCTGGCACGGCGACGAGGAAATCGCGGTGGCGGTGGACGGCCCGCTGCAGAGCAATAACGGCGACGTGCTGGTCAGCGCCGCGGTGGCCGGCATGGGCATCCTGCTGCAGCCGCGCTTTCTGCTGGAAGACGCACTGCAACGCGGCCAGCTGCAGCCGCTGCTGAGCGACTACCGCACCCGCAGCGCCGAGGTGTACGTGGTGTACCCGGCACGGCGCTACCTGCCGATGAAGGTGCGGGTGCTGATCGAGCTGCTGCAGGACATGCTGGCGCGACTGGCGCCGCCGGCCGCGCGCTGAAACGCTGCGCCGGCGCACCGTTTGCTTTACCCTTTGGCCGCAAGCACGCCGCCCGGCCGCACCGCGCGCGCAAAAGCCGGCATTTGTTGCCAGAATAGAAAGAAACCCGAGGAGCCGACATGAACCAACACGCCCTGCTGGCCACCCTGGCCGCCCTGGTGCTGCTGCCGGCGCAGGCCGCCGACATGAACAAGGTGCTGCGCGTGGCGCTGAACGCGCCGGAAACAGGCTTCGATCCGGCCAAGGTCTCCGACCTGTACTCCAGCACCGTCACCGAGAACATCTTCGATCCGCTGGTCACCTACGACTACCTGGCGCGGCCGGCGAAGCTGATTCCCAATACCGTCAGCGCGCTGCCCACCATCTCCGCCGACGGCAAGGTGTACACCTTCCGCCTCAAGCCCGGCATCTTTTTCGCCGCCGATCCGGCCTTCAAGGGCAAGAAGCGCGAGCTGACCGCCGCCGACTACGCCTACAGCATCAAGCGCCACCTCGACCCCAGCATCCACTCGCCGTGGAGCTTCCTGGTCGACGGCCGCTTCGTCGGCGGCAACGAGCTGGTGAAGGCCGCCGGCAAGGGCACGCTGAACTACGACGCGCCGCTGGAAGGCATCAAGGTGCTGGACAAGTACACGCTGCAGCTAACGCTGACCACCACCAATTTCAACTTCCTGCCCATCCTGGCGATGCCGGCCTTCGGCGCGGTGGCGCGCGAGGTGATCGAGGCCAACCGCGACAACACCAATGCCCACCCGGTCGGCACCGGCCCCTACCTGCTGAAGGAGTGGAAGCCGGGCAGCCGCATCGTGCTGGAGGCCAACCCGGGCTTTCGCAAGCTGGTATTCAACGCCACACCGGGCAACGATCCGGTGGACAAGGCGGTGGTGCAGGCGCTGCAGGGCAAGACCCTGCCGCAGGTTGGCCGCATCGAGATCTCCGTCATCGAGGAAGAACAGCCGCTGTGGCTGTCCTTCCTCAACCGCCAGCTCGATATCAGCGGCATCCCGCAGGCCGCGCTGCAAAGCGCACTGGTGATCGACCCGAAAGACCCGCTCAAGGTGCGGCTGGCCGAGCAGTACGCGCGGCAGGGCATCCAGTTGCAGCGACAGCTGCTGCCGGAGATCACCTTCCACTTCTTCAACATGCAGGATCCGGTGGTCGGCGGCGACAGCAAGGACAAGATCGCGCTGCGCCGTGCCATCGCGATGGCGTTCCCGGTGAGCGAGACCATTGCCAGCATCCGTCGCGGCCAGGCGGTGCCGATGAACTACATCGTGCCGGCCGGGGTGGCCGGCCACAACCCGGCCTTCCGTGGCACGCCCAAGTACGATCCGGCGGCGGCCAACGCGCTGCTCGACCGCTTCGGCTATCGCGTAGCTAGCGACGGCTACCGTACCCGGCCGGACGGCAAGCCGCTGGCGATCGAGCTGGCCTGCGGCACCAGCGCGCTGGACAAGCAGTGGAACGAATACTGGCAGAAGACCTTCGACACGCTGAAGATCCGCCTCAGCTTCAAGCAGGGAAAGTGGAACGAACTGTCCAAGGCCAACCACCAGGGCAAGCTGCAGATGTGGGGCATGGCCTGGGGCGCCGACTACCCGGACGGCGAGAACTTCATGCAGCTGCTGTACGGCAAGAATGCCGGTGACTCCAACGCTGCCGACTTCAAGAACACCGACTACGACCGCCTGTTCGAAGCATCGCTGAAACTGCCGCACGGCCCGGAGCGCAACCAGCTGTACGACGCGATGAACAAGATCGTGGTGGCGCAGCAGCCGTGGATCTTTGGCGACATCCGCATGCGCAGCACGCTGGCGCACCGCTACGTGAAGGGACTGAAGCTGCACCCGCTGCTGGGCACCAGCTGGCGCTACCTGGATCTGCAGAAATGAACGGCCGCGCGGCCGGAGGATAAATCATGCTGGCTTATATCGTCCGCCGCGTGTGGCAGATGGTGCCGACGCTGTTCGGCGTGATGCTGCTGCTGTTCGTGCTGTTCAACTGGGTCGGCGGCGATCCGTCCTACATCCTCGCCGGCAAGAACCTGAGTGCGGAGGCGCTGGCCGGCATCCGTCAGCAGCTGGGGCTGGACCTGCCGCTGCCGCAGCAGTTCCTGATCTTCGTGCGCCAGGTGCTGACGCTGGACTTCGGCACCTCGTGGTCGACGCAGCAGCCGGTGTCGGCGCTGCTGCACAGCCGCATCGGCCCGTCGCTGCTGCTCACCGGCAGCATCCTGCTACTGGGCACCGTGCTGGCCATCGGCATCGCCGCGCTGGTCGCCTACCTGCGCGGCAGCGTCACCGACCGGCTGGTGACGCTGATCGCCACCTGCGCGATGTCGGTCAGCGCGCTGGTGTACATCATCGCCGGCCAGTACTGGCTGGCGTTCAAGGGCGGCTGGTTTCCGATCATGGGCTGGAGCGACAGCACGCTCGACAATCTGCTGCACTACCTGCCGCTGCCGCTGCTGCTGGGAGTGATCGTCGGCCTGGCGCCGGACATCCGCTTCTACCGCAGCTGCTTTGTCGAGGAGCTGAGCCACGACTATGTGCGCACCGCGCGCGCCAAGGGCCTGTCCGAGCCGGTGATCATGCTCAAGCACGTGCTGCGCAACGCGATGATCCCGGTGGTGACCTCGCTGATGATGTCGCTGCCCTACCTGATGATGGGCGCCATGCTGCTGGAGACCTTCTTCGGCATCCCCGGCATGGGCAAGGAGGTGGTGATGGCGGTGGAGCGCAGCGATTTCCCGGTGATCAAGGCGATCACCATCTACATCGCGCTGGCCACCATGCTGTTCAACCTGCTGACCGACATCGTTTACAAGCTGATCGACCCGCGCGTGCAGCTACACTGACACCATGCCCCACACTTCTTCCCCGCCGCCTGCGGCCCCGCACCACCACAACAGCCTGACGCGCATCGGCTGGCGCCGGCTGCGCCGCGACCGCATCGGCTTTACCGCACTGTGCATCGTCGGCGCCTACCTGCTGCTGGCACTGGCCGCCTGGAGCGGCCTCGTCGCCAGCCACTGGCAGGACGAGGTCGCCCATCCCTACGCGCCGCCGACGCTGTTCGCCGGCACCGCGCCGCACCATGTCGAGCTCAACGCCGCCGACATCGACGCCGCCGACCGCCGTGCCACCAGCGCCGCCGCCCAGGGCAGCAGCGGCGCCACCGGCCTGTCCGCCGAAGAGGACCCGCTGGCGGCCGATCTCGCCGCCGCCCAGCAGCAATCCGCGCAGTACCGCAGCGCCGAGCAGGCACGGGCCGACAGCCTGCCGCTGGGCGCCGACCAGCGCGGCCGCGACGTGCTGCAGAAGCTGCTGCAGGGCACCGCCACCTCGCTGCAGGTCGGCATCGCCGGCGCGCTGCTGGCGCTGGCCATCGGCACCGTGCTCGGCGCGCTGTCCGGCTACTTCGGCGGCCTGCTCGATGACCTGCTGATGTGGGGCTACAGCGTGTTCACCTCGGTGCCGGACATGCTGCTGCTGCTGGCGTTTGCCGCGGTCAGCGGCCGCGGCATCGGCACCGTGGTGCTGGTGATGGCGTTCACCAGCTGGACCGGCACCTTCCGCCTGATGCGCGCCGAATTCATCAAGCACAAGGGCCGCGAGTACGTGCGCGCTGCCGACGCCATCGGCGCCGGCCACGGCCGCCGCATGTTCCACCACATCCTGCCCAACGTCAGCCACCTGCTGCTGGTGCAGTTTTCCATGCTGACGGTGGCGCTGATCAAGTACGAGGCGATCCTGTCCTTCCTCGGCTTCGGCGTCGGCGTCACCCAGGTCAGCTGGGGCGCGATGCTGGCCGAGGCACCGGCCGAGCTGCTGCAGGGCTACTGGTGGCAGATGCTGGCCGTCACCCTGTGCATGTCGCTGCTGGTCACCGCGTTCTCGCTGCTCAGCGACAGCCTGCGCGACGCGCTCGATCCCAAAGTGAAATAGCGCCGAAAGTGAAATAGCCCAAAAGTGAAACAGGCCCCGAAGGTGACATCGTGAACCCCACCCCGCCCCTGCTCAGCGTGCGCAAGCTGTGCGTCAGCTTCCGCGACGAACACGGCCACGGCGCCGAAGCGGTGAAAGGCATCAGCTTCGACATCCCGGCCGGCAAGACCGTGGCGCTGGTCGGTGAATCCGGCTCCGGCAAGTCGGTGACCGCGATGGCGATCACCCGGCTACTGCCGGAGCACGGCTGCCACATCGATGCCGGCAGCGAGATCCTGTTCGACGGACGCAACCTGCTCACCGCCAGCCGCCGCGAGATGCGCTGCCTGCGCGGCGGCGACATCGCCATGGTGTTCCAGGAGCCGATGAGCTCGCTCAACCCGGTATTCAGCGTCGGCGAGCAGATCATCGAGACGCTGATGCTGCACACCAGGGTTGGCCGCAAGGCCGCGTACCAGCGCGCGGTGGCGCTGCTGAAGGAAGTCGGCCTGCCGACGCCGGACCGCAAGATGAGCAGCTACCCGCACCAGCTGTCCGGCGGCCAGCAGCAGCGGGTGATGATCGCGATGGCCATCGCCTGCGAGCCGAAGCTGTTGATCGCCGACGAACCGACCACCGCGCTGGACGTCACCATCCAGCAGCAAATCCTGCAACTGTTGGCCGGGCTGCAGAAAAAGCACGGCATGGCGGTGCTGTTCATCAGCCACGATCTGGAGCTGGTCGGCCAGTTCGCCGACGAGGTGGTGGTGATGCACCACGGCAGCATCCACGAACACGCGCCGGTGCAGCAGATCTTCGAGGCACCGCAGGACGCCTACACCAAGGCGCTGCTGCGCTGCCGCCCGCACCTGGCGCAGCGCCCGGCACGGCTGCCGGTGATCAAGGACTTCCTCGGCGACAGCTGCTACTTCGAGCCGCCGCAACGCCAGCGCGGCTACCAGGCGGACGACCGCGTGATCCTGGAGGTACAGGGCCTCTGCGTCGACTACCACAGCCGCCACAGCTGGTTTGGCGGTCGCCACAGCCAGCGCGCGGTGGACGAGGTGTCGTTCACGCTGATGCGCGGCCGCACGCTGGGCATCGTCGGCGAATCCGGCTCCGGCAAGAGCACGCTGGGGTTGGCGCTGATGCGGCTGCAGCAGGCCAGCGCCGGGCGGGTGCTGTTCGAGGGCGAGGACATGCTGGCGCTGACGCCGCGCCAGCTGCGCGCCTACAAGCGCCGCATCCAGATCGTGTTCCAGAACCCGTACGCCTCGCTCAACCCGCGCTTCTCCGTGGCGCAGATCCTGACCGAGCCGATGCTGCTGCACGGTATCGGCTGCGATGCCGAGGAGCGCCTGCAGCTGGCCGGCGACTGGCTGGAACACGTCGGGCTGCCGCGCAAGGCACTGGCCAAGTATCCGCACGAGTTTTCCGGCGGCCAGCGCCAGCGCATCGCCATCGCGCGCTGCCTGACCATGCACCCGGAAATCCTGATCTGCGACGAATCGGTGTCGGCGCTGGACGTGTCGGTGCAGGCACAGGTGCTCAACCTGCTGCAGTCGCTACAGGACGAGCTGGGGTTGTCCTACCTGTTCATCTCGCACGACCTGGCGGTGGTGAAGCACCTGTCCGACCAGGTGCTGGTGATGCAGCACGGCCGCTGCGTGGAGCTGGCCGACGCCGACACGCTGTACGCCGCACCGCAGCACCCGTACACCCGCCAGCTGCTGGACGCCATCCCGCGAGGTTGGCCGCACTGCATCAAGCCGCGGGTGGCGTGAGCAAACGCTGCAACACCCACGCCGCGGCGGCACCCAGCGGCCGCGGCCGCGCCCACACCGCGTCGATGCGCTGCCGCCGCGGCCAGCCGGCCACCGGCAGCATCTGCAGGCCGGCGCCGTAGCGCGCCACCAGCCAGTCCGGCAGCTCGGCCCAGCCGAAGCCGTGCAGTGCCATTTCCATCAGCAGCAGATAGCTGGGCGCCGACCAGCACAGGCCGCCATTGTCCGCTACCGGGCTGTCCTGATAGGTCTTCAGCCGCAGCTCGCGATGCTGGCGCAGCGCCGCCGCCGTCACCGTGTCCAGCCGCGCCAGCGCGTGGCCGGCCGCGACATACAGCGCGGTGTCGGCCGGCCGCGGCAGACTGCAGCTGGCAATGTCGGCCGGGTAGCCGGCCAGCGCGGTGAGCAGGCCCAGCTGCGCGCGGCCGCTCTGCAGCAGCGCCAGCACGTCCTCCTGCTCGCCGACCAGGCACTCCAGCTCCAGCGTCGGAAAGCGCTCGGCAAACTCGGACAGCATCGCCTCAAAATCGCCGGTGTGAAAGGTATCCGACAGCACCAGCGTCAGCCGCGGCTCCAGCCCGCCGGCCAGCAGTTGCGCCTCCAGCTGCAGGCTGTCCTGCGCCGCCAGCGTCTGCCGCGCCGCCGGCAGCAGCCGCTGCCCGGCGGCGGTGAGCTGCGGCTGGCGCCCGCCACGCTCGAACAGCGTGACGCCGAGGTCGATCTCCAGGTTGGCGATGGTCTCGCTGATGGTGGACTGGCGCTTGCCCAGCCGCCGCGCCGCAGCCGAGAACGAACCCAGCTCCGCGGCCAGCACGAACGCGGCGATCGCGTCAGCAGAGATGAACATATCGGTTTCTCCGATGGATGCTAGCTGTTATCAGGCAGAAAAACCTATCACACTGGCCGTCAATCCGATAGCAAAAGAAAGGTTGGCCGCAATGATGACCCCCGACAAGACGCTGCGTGAACGGCTGTTGCATGCCGTGCTGTACGAGGTGTGCGCGATGGCGCTGCTGGTGCCGCTGGGCAGCTGGCTGCTGGATGCCGGCCTCGGCCACGTTGGCGTGCTGGCGCTGCTGATGTCCAGCATCGCGATGAGCTGGAACATGCTGTTCAACGCGCTGTTCGAACGGCTGGAGCGGCGCGCCGGCTGGCAGCGCACGCCGCTGGTGCGCAGCGTGCACGCCATCGCCTTCGAGGGCGGGCTGGTATTCCTGTGCGTGCCGGTGGCGGCGTGGTGGATGGCGATCAGCTACTGGCAGGCGTTTTTGCTCGATGTCGGCATCCTGCTGTTCTTCCTGCCCTACACTTACGTCTTCAACTGGTGCTACGACCATGCCCGCGCGCGGTTGCTAGCGCGGCGACTGAGTCCGCAGGGCTGAAAACGCGCCCACTCTGTATCACGCGCTTTTCGCCACAATGCGGCCAACCTTGATGTCGTTTATCGTCGGAGATAAGCACTACGGGCCAACTTGTCATGCGGAATTCCGCTTGGCCCAAAGATTAGGTTCTAACAACGCGGACATCGTGTTGCCACCCTTTCAGCTCGCACCATTGATTTGCAAAAGCCAGCACGTCTTCAAACCGGTCATCAATATGCGCCGTGGTGATACAGAAAGCCTCAGTATTTTCACGCACCTCCAGCTTCACACACAGCCAATCCACCCCATCTTCCCAACTCCCCGCGTATGGACCGACAACAGATAACAGGTCAGGCGCTTCCGCCAAAAGTGAACGCAAAAACGCTTCACTCTCGTCAGAGTAAGGTGCACTCGGAACTAAAACGATGCATTTAGACATAGGGACTCCTAACGTTTCATCGGCAACAACCCACAGCGCCAGCCCACCCCGTGGTGGCGACGCTCAAGAGACCCGGCGTAGTTGAGTAAAGCGATAAGGTAAAGCTAACGCTCCGGCAGCAGGTGGATGCCGTCAAAGCCGAGATGGTGGCTCAGCTCGCGCAGGATCAGCAGCCGGGCGGCAAACTCGCCGTCCGTCGGCAGCCCCTCCAGCGCCGCCGGACGCCCCTGCACCACCTCGGCAAAACGGCCGAAGGTGAACTCCAGCTGCGCGGTGGACAGCAGCAGCGTGCCGCTGCCCTGTACGCCGGCATGGGCGGCCAGCGCCCGCAGCGCGCCATCCTGGCTGTAGAGCAGCGACGCCGGTGCCAGCTGCGCCCGTGCCGGCGCCAGCGCATCCTCTACCGTCATGATCGCCAGCTCGATTTCCGCCGCCGTCGGTGGCTGGTGGCGGAAGTGCTGCTGCGCGGTGCGGCGGTAGCCTAGCGGCAGGCTCAGCAGCCGCGGCGCCTCGCTGCCGCGGCCAGTGGCCAGCCGGGTTTCGTCGCCATCCAGCTGCAACAGGGTGAGAGCGCTGCCCGCCGGCAACTGCTGCTGCAGCCGGGCATAGAGCGGAAGAAGGGACATGTGCGGCACCGGCAAGAACATGACGATGCGACGATGTTACGCCGCCGGCGCCGACACTGGCTAGCCGCCACCACACCGTGTCATCGCCCGACAACGCCGCAGCCATGGGCTATGGTAAGGGAGGCTCTTGCCACACTTCCGGAAAGGAATCGACGATGAACTCTCCTCTACTCATGGCCGCCATGGCGCTGTCGCTGCTGGCAGGCTGCGGCGGCTACGGTCACGGCCCTCGCCACGCGCAGGGCGGCATGTCCATGCCGCAGGATGGCGCGATGATGCAACACGACGGCATGCATAGCGGCATGGCGATGATGCCGCCGGCGATGTTCCGCGGCGGCATGCTGATGGCGCACGGCGGCAAAACGCTGTACAGCTTTGACAGGGATCAGGCCGGCAGCAGCGTGTGCTACGGCGACTGTGCGATGAAGTGGCCACCCTACCTCGCCCCGCCCGGCGCCAGCGCCAGCGGCGACTACGGCCTCAGCAACCGCAACGACGGCAGCCGGCAATGGACCTATCGCGGCAAGCCGCTGTACTTCTGGTCCGGCGACCAGAGGCCGGGCGATGCCATGGGCGACAATATCGGCAATGTCTGGCACGTGGTGCGCCCGTGACGCGCCAGTGATGTGACCCCGCGCGCAAGCCTGGCCGCAGCGCTGTCCGGCCGCGGCCTGCGCCCGCCGGCTGGCGCGGCCGGTGCCACTAGCGCGCCGGGAAAAGCGGGATCAGCTTGCGCTGCTCCAGGCAATCCGGTTCGCCTTCCTGATAGTCGGCGCAGATCCACGGCCGCACCGCGTAGATGGTGCACAGCATGGTGCGCCGGTCCAGCGCCGCACACCAGCCGTCGTCCAGCCGCAGCATCACGTGGCCGCCCCACTGGTCCTGGGTGACGAAGCGGTCCGGCACGTCGTCGTCACCGGCGATCAGCATCACCTCCAGCCGGCAACAACAAGCACGGCAGCTGTCGCAACTGATCTGCTGCGCCATCAGTAGCCGCGCTCGCGCAGCACCAGTCCCTGCGCCGCGTCCCCCGCCGCCAGCCGCTCAAGGTTGGCCGCAATCTGGCGCACGGCTTCCTCGCGCAGGGTGATGGCGGCGATGTGCGGCGTCACCGTCACCGCCGGGTGTTGCCACAGGCGATGACCGTGCGGCAGCGGCTCGCTGGCAAACACGTCCAGCTGCGCACAGCGCAGATGGCCGGCATCCAGCAGTGCCAGTAGCGCCTCCTCGTCCAGCAGGTCGCCACGGCCGGCGTTGATCAGCATCGCGCCTGGCGGCAGTGCGGCCAACCTTTGCGCATCCAGCAGACCCTGCGTCTGCGGCGTCGACGGCAACACGCAGGCCAGCACTTCGCTGCCGGCCAAGAGTTCGTCCAGTCCCTCGTCACCGAACAGGCAGTCCACGCCCGGCACCTGGCGCGGCGAGCGGCTCCAGCCGCTGACCCGGTAACCGTCGGCGGCCAGCGCCTGTGCCACCGCGCTGCCGATCTCGCCCAGCCCCAGCACGCCGACGCGCACTTGCGCCGGCAGTTTCGGCGCCAGCATCTTCCACACCCCCGCCGCCTGCTGGCGGCGATAGACATCCATGTGCCGCTGATAGGACAGCACGCCGAAGCGGATGTATTCGCTCATTTGCTGTGCCATGCCGCCATCGAGCAGGCGGTAGATCGACAGCACCGGCGACAGGTCGTCACGCGCCAGCAGCTTGTCGACGCCGGCACCGAGCGCAAACACCGCCTGCAGATTCGGCAGGCCGGCAAACAGCGCCGGCGGCGGCCCCCAGGTAATCACGTAGCGCACCGCCTCCGGCTGTGTCATCTCCTCCAGGCTGATGAAGCAATGCTGCGGCAGCGCGGTGCGGAACAGGTCGAGGTAGGCGGCAACTTCCTTGCTGCTGGGGGTGTGGATCAGGATCATGGCGGGCCTGGCGATAAGGTGAGGCTGACATCTTACTGCCAATGCCGCACCGGCCGGCAAGGCATTGTCGCCAGTGCGCAGCACGCCAGCTACGGCAGACCGATGCGGTACGGCACGGATCGCGTTCGGAATTCCGGTCTGCCGGTATGGCCCCAAAAACGGATTTCCGTCCCGCGTGCCGATTGCGCGGAATTAACGCCATAAAAATCATGCACTTGATAAAGCGGCCTCTCGCGGCCTATCTGGCGCGCTTATTGCGATGAAACAGGCGGGCCAACACCCGGTAACCGGCCGTCAGAGCCGGCACCGGCATCACCGCCCAGCCGCCATGCGGCCCCCGTAACCCGATGCGTACGCGCCCGGGTACGAAACCACCAAAGGAGAATACGAGACATGAAAACCAGCCAACATTTCGCCCGCCTCACCACCGTCCTGCTGTGCTCCGCCCTGTTTTCGGTTGCCCACGCCGAAGACACCGCCGCCAAGCTGCCTAACGTGGTGATCCTGGCGACCGGCGGCACCATTGCCGGTACCGGCGCCACCAGCACCACCACCATCGGCTACTCCGCGGCCAAGCTCGGCGTGGACAAGATGATCGAAGGCGTGCCGGAACTGAAAAAGGCGGCCAACGTGCGCGGCGAGCAGGTCGCCCAGATCGCCAGCGAAAGCATGACCAACGAGGTATGGCTGAAACTGGCCAAGCGCGTCAACGAACTGCTGGCACAGAAAGACGTCGATGGCGTGGTCATTACCCACGGCACCGACACCATTGAAGAAACCGCCTACTTCCTCGACCTGACCGTGAAAAGCAAGAAACCGGTAGTCGTGGTTGGCGCGATGCGCCCGTCCACTGCCATCAGTGCCGACGGCCCGATCAACCTGTACAACGCCGTGCTGCTGGCCGGCAGCAAGGACGCTGCCGGCAAGGGGGTACTGGTGGCACTGAACGACCAGATCAACGCCGGTCGCGATGTCAGCAAGGTCAACACCTCCACCACCGACACCTTCAAGTCGCCGGATCTGGGCTTCCTCGGCTTCATGCAGGACAACAAGCCGCACTTCTACCGCCAGCCGGTACGCAAGCACACCGCCGACACCGAATTTGATGTCAGCAAGCTGGAGGCTCTGCCGCAAGTCGACATCGTGTACGGCTATGCCAACATGAACCGCGTGGCGCTGGATGCCAACGTGGCCGCCGGAGCCAAGGGCATCGTGCAGGCCGGCGTCGGTGACGGCAGCATGGCGGCACAAATGCTGCCGGCCTTCCGCGAAGCGCGCCAGAAAGGCGTGATCGTGGTACGCAGCTCGCGCGTCGGCGCCGGTATCGTGGCCCGCAACGGTGAAGTGAACGACGACAAGGAAGACTTTGTGGTCTCCGACACCCTGAATGCGCAGAAAGCCCGCATCCTGCTGATGCTGTCGCTGACCAAAACCAGCGACACCAAGAAAATCCAGCAGATGTTTTACACCTACTGAGCGGCACGCCGCGACAGCCGGAACAGCAGCCTGCGGGCTGCTGTTTTTTTGCGGCTATCGACGCTGATCCGGTGGTGCCTACACGCGCACACGGTTCAGGCCACGGGCGACGCGGCGACCGCCGGCAGCGGCTTTTTCAGATACAGCCGCTGGTGCCCCGGCGGGCAGTCGTCCAGCACGCCCAGCAGTTGGTAGCCCAGCTTGTGATAGAAGTCCGGCGCCTGAAAGCTGTAGGTGTACAGGAACACGCCGACGCAGCCACGACGGCGCGCCTCGTCTTCCACCTGCGCCATCAACTGCGCGCCCAAGCCGGCGCCGCGCTGCGCCTCGGCCAGCCACAGGTAGTCCACGTACAGCCAGCCCATGCCGGAGTGGCCGAACAGGCCGCCGACCACCGCGCCGCCCTCGTCCCGCGCGTACAGCTCGAAGTCCTGATAGGCATAGTCGCCGATCTGCCCGACGTTGAAGGCCTTGAGGCCCAGCTGGACGACTTCGCGCGCCTGCGGATCGGCGCCAAGGCTGAACTGGAAACGGTGCTGCGACATGGCCGGACTCCCGGAGTGATGAAGCAGCCAGTCTAGCGACAATCCGCCACCGGGTGCGAGGCTGGCGCCCGCTTCCGTACAACCATGTCCCGCCCGCGCAGCCCGGCCTGGCCGCCGCCGGTCACGGCTTGCGGCCAACCTTCGTTTATTGATCTGGACAACTGGTGTTAGCCGGCCAGGTTTACGTGCCGCAGAAGGTGCGGTAGCCGGCCACCAGCTCCGGCGCCGCCGGCAGCGCATAGCGTTCCAGCCCGTCGCGCTCGGTGTAGGGATCTGCCAATACGTCCAGCAGCCGCAGCGTCAGGCTCATGTCGCCGTGCTCGCTGGCGGCGGCCAGCGCCTCTTCCACCAGATGATTGCGCGCGATGTACAGCGGGTTGAGTGCGCGCATGGCGGCGGCGCGTGTGGCAGCCGGCTGCGGCTCGGCGGCGAGGCGTTGCTGCCAGCGCACGAGCCACGGCCGCAGCGCGGCCGGATCGGCAAACTGGGCCGCCAGTCTTGCGCCGTCGCCGTCCACCGCGTCGGCGAGGTAGCGCCAGGCGAGGGTGAAGTCCGCCTGCTGCGCCTGCAGCAGCGCCAGCCAGTCGTCGGCCAGCTGCTGGTCGTCGTCCTGTGCCGTGAGCAGGCCAAGCTTGTGCCGCGCCTGCGCCAGCCACTGTTCGCGGTAATGGTCGACAAAGCGGTGGATGACGTCGGTGGCCTGCGCCACTGCCTGTTGCTGCGACTCGGCGTCCAGCAGCGGCAGCAGCGTTTCCGCCAGCCGCGCCAGGTTCCACTGCGCGATGGCCGGCTGGTTCCCGTAGGCGTAGCGGCCGCGCTCGTCGATGGAGCTGAACACGGTGGCCGGGTCATAGGCATCCATGAACGCGCACGGGCCGTAGTCGATGGTTTCGCCGCTGATGGTCATGTTGTCGGTGTTCATCACGCCGTGGATGAAACCGGCGTGCATCCACTGCGCGATCAGCCGCGCCTGGCGCCGGCACACCGCGTCGAGGAAGGCAAGATAAGGGTTGGCCGCATCCAGCAGCGCCGGATCGTGGCGGCGGATGGCGTAGTCGGCCAGCTGCCGCAGCGCGTCCTCGTCCTCGCCGTTGGCGAAGTACTCGAAGGTGCCGACGCGCAGGTGGCTGGCGGCGACGCGGGTCAGCACCGCGCCGGGCAATGGCCGCTCGCGGGACACGTTCTCGCCGGTGGCCACCACCGCCAGTGCGCGGGTGGTAGGGATGGCCAACGCCTGCATCGCCTCGCCGATGATCAGCTCGCGCAGCATCGGCCCCACCGCCGCCTTGCCGTCACCGCGACGCGAGAACGGGGTGCGGCCACTGCCCTTGAAGGCGAGGTCGCGACGCTGGCCGCGGGAATCGATGACTTCGCCCAGCAGCAGCGCGCGGCCGTCGCCCAGCGTCGGCGAATAACCGCCGAACTGGTGGCCGGCGTAGGCCTGCGCGATCGGCTGCGCGCCGTCCGGCAGCTGTGCGCCGGAGAACTGCGCGGCCAGCGTTTCCGCCGCCACGTCGGCGCTATCCAGCCCCAGGTCCTGTGCCAGCGCGGCGTTCCAGTACAGCAGCTGCGGCTGCGGCGGGGTGGCCGGTTGCCATGGCACCGCGTGTTGCGGCAGGTCGCGGGCGTAGCTGTTATCGAAGGCGATGAGGGGCATGATCTGGCTTTCCGGCTATAAGAACCTGTTTACGATCTCGCGAGCTCACGCGAGACAAGGCAAAAACGGCTGAGGAAGCGGTATTTATCCGGAGATAAACCAGCATGCCGAGGCGTTTTTAACACCGTATCGCCCCATTGATATCAGTGGCAGCAGATCGTAAACAGGTTCTAAGGTTGATGGGGGTTCGACCGTGCCACGGCGACAAGGTGCGCCGCGCGCGGCAGCAAAAAGCCGCCCCGGAGGGCGGCTGTGGTAATGAGGCTTAACGGCTGCGGCCAACCTTGCTGCCCGGTTTGCTGCCACCACCGCCACGGCCGGTGTTGGGCTTGGCGGCGGCGGGCTTGCCGGCCGGTGCGCGGGCGGCGGCCGGTGCGCGGGCGGCGGCCGGTTTGGCGCTGGCGGTGAAGGTCTTGCCGCTACTGCGCGGGCTGCCGGCCGGGGCGCGCTGGCCTTGCGGCTTGCCGCGGCTCAGCGGCTGCTGGCCGAAGCGGTGGCGCGCGGCGGCGGCCTTGTCGCCCGGCGGCGTCGGCGGGATCAGGCACTGTTTGCTGTGGCCGATCAGGTCGCCGCGCCCCATGTCGATCAGCGCCTCGTAGATGATCTGCCAGTTGTCCGGGTGGTGGTAGCGCAGCAGTGCCTTGTGCAGCTTGCGACGGTAACCGTCGCGCACCACGTCCACCTTTTCCGAGCTGCGCGACAGGCGCTTCAGCGGGTTGCGGCGGGTGTGCCACATGGTGGTGGCCATCGCCATCGGCGTCGGGGTGAAGGTCTGCACCTGGTCGAGGCGGAAGTTGTTCTTCTTCAGCCACAGCGCCAGGTTGACCATGTCTTCGTCGCTGGTGCCGGGGTGGGCGGCGATGAAGTACGGGATCAGGTACTGCTCCTTACCGGCCTGGCGGCTGAAGCGCTCGAACAGTTCCTTGAACTTGTCGTAGGCGCCCATGCCCGGCTTCATCATCTTCGACAACGGGCCTTCTTCGGTGTGCTCCGGCGCGATCTTCAGGTAGCCGCCGACGTGGTGCTGCACCAGCTCCTTGATGTACTCCGGCGATTTCACCGCCAGGTCGTAGCGCAGGCCGGACTGGATGTTGATCTTCTTGATGCCCGGCAGCGCGCGCGCCTTGCGATACAGCTGGATCAGCGGGCCGTGGTCGGTGCCGAGGTTCTCGCACACGTCCGGATAGACACAGGACAGCTTGCGACAGGAACGCTCGATCTTCGGGTCCTTGCACGACAGGCGGTACATATTGGCGGTCGGGCCGCCGAGATCGGAAATATGGCCGGTAAAGCCCGGCGTCTTGTCGCGGATTTCCTCGATCTCTTTCAGGATCGATTCTTCCGAACGGCTCTGGATGATGCGGCCCTCGTGCTCGGTGATCGAGCAGAAGGTACAGCCGCCGAAACAGCCGCGCATGATGTTGACCGAGTACTTGATCATCTCCCACGCCGGGATGTGCGCATCGCCGTAGCTCGGGTGCGGATTGCGGGCGTAGGGCGCGCCAAACACGAAGTCCATTTCCTCGGTGCTCAGCGGGATCGGCGGCGGCGTCAGCCACACGTCGCGCGTGCCGTGGCCCTGCACCAGCGCGCGGGCGTTACCCGGGTTGGATTCTAGGTGCAGCGTGCGGCTGGCGTGCGCGTACAGTACCGGGTCGTGCGCGACCGCCTCGTAGGACGGGATGCGGATCACGGTCTTGGCGCGTTCGGCGCGGCGCTTGGCCAGACGCTCCTCGCGCGATTCGATGCGGATCACCTGCGGCTTGGCCGGATCGTTGCCGGCGGTGGCCTTGGCCGCCTGTTCCGGAATCTCTTCGTACGGGTTGAGGTGGACATCGACCTTGCCCGGCACGTCGACCACGCTGGAGTCCATCTCCTGCCATTCCGCGTCCGGCAGCCAGCCGTGCGGCACCACGAAGGCGGTACCGCGGATGTCGCGCATCTCGGACAGCTTCTCGCCGCGCGAGGCGCGGTGGGCGATTTCCACCAGCGCGCGCTCGGCGTTGCCGTACAGCAGGATGTCGGCCTTGGAGTTCACCAGCACCGACGGGCGTACCTTCTCGCTCCAGTAGTCGTAGTGGGCGATACGGCGCAAGCTGGCCTCGATGCTGCCGATCATCACGCCGACGCCGGGATAGGCCTCGCGACAACGCTGCGCATACACCGTCACCGCGCGGTCCGGGCGCTTGTTGGCCTCGGCGTGCGGGGTGTAGGCGTCGTCGGAGCGCGGGCGGCGATCGGCGGTGTAGCGGTTGATCATCGAGTCCATGTTGCCGGCGGTGACGCCGAAGAACAGGTTGGGCTTGCCCAGCTCGCGGAAGGCATCGGCGCTGTTCCAGTCCGGCTGCGCGATGATGCCGACGCGGAAACCCTGCGCCTCCAGCAGCCGTCCGATCAGCGCCATGCCAAAGCTCGGATGGTCGATGTAGCAGTCGCCGCTGACAATGATGATGTCGCAGGAATCCCAGCCCAGCTCGTCCATCTCGGCGCGGCTCATCGGCAGGAAGGGCGCGGTGCCGAAGCGTTGCGCCCAGTATTTGCGGTAACTGTTGATCGGTTGTGGTGCGGCAGGAAGCGTCATCGTGGCAGGTATTCCGTGTAAGACCGCGCATTGTGCCAGAAAGCGGCGCGGCTTTCATCTGAAAAAGGCTTTTTTTTCATCGACATAGCGTTGCAATACCCATAAAAAAGTTACGGCTTTTGCAGCACTACGAGCACCGCAGAACAGGCTGTTCTGCCAGCGACGGCCACGGCCGGCCGTTCACCTTGCCGACAGAAGGTGTAGCATGGAAGTGGCGGCGGCAATTGACGCGGCCAATCGATCAGGCAAATGTCATTACCTCGCCCAGGATGCACCCCATGAGCCGCCCTTACCGTCTGCTGCCCGCCGTGCTGTTGAGCCTGTCTCCAACGTTGGCCGCAGCGCAGGTGCTGAACGTCGCCTTCGGCGAATCGCTGGAGCCGTACGTGATGCCGCAGCAGGCATCCGGCATCGAGGTGGAGATCATCCGCGAGGCGCTGCGCGCCGAGGGACTGGGCATGCAGCCGGTGTTCATGGCGCAGAAGCGGCTGCCGCTGGCGCTGAAAAACCCGCGCATCGACGCCATCGCCACCATCCGCCCCGACTCCGGGCTGAAGGCGGCCTACTCCGACCCTTACGTCTACTACGAGGATGTCGCGATCACCCTGCGCAGCCGCAACCTGCAGCTGCGCGAGGTGGCCGAGCTGGGCAAGTACAGCATCTCCGCCTTTCCGCTGGCGACGCAGTACTTGGGCGCCGAGTTCGCACGCATGGCGGCGAACAATCCTCGCTACGGCGAGACCGGCAACCAGGTCGACCAGAACCGGTTGCTGTACCGTCACCTGATCGACGTGGTGGTCGCCGACCAGCGCATCTTCAAGTACATGAACCAGCGCGTGGTCAGCGATTTCCGCGAGATGGTGCAGCCGGTCAGCTACCACCAGCTGTTCGAGAAGCTGCCCTACCGCGTCGCCTTCCGCTCGGCCGCGCTGCGCGACCGCTTCAACCGTGGGTTGGCCACGCTCAACGGCAACGGCCTGTACCAGCAGATCCTCAACCGCTTCCAGCACACCGACAGCGTCGACTGAACTGCGGACAGTTACGCTAGAATCTGCCCTTTGCCGATTAGCGGAACACCGTGCCATGAGATCGCTGTTTTTCCCTGTTGTCCTGCTGTCGCTGCTGGGCGGCTGCGCCAGCCACACCCCGGCCCCGGTGGCCACACCGTTCCCGCTGGCCAGCCAGCAGGACGGCCTGGCCGAGCCGGCCTCGGCACCGGTCGCCACCGCGCCGGTGATCACCCCCAGCACCCCGCCCAGCGTAACGCCACCGAAAAAGGCGACCCTGCCGCCGGCACAGCTGCTGGACAAGCTGCTGCCGGACTACGTCAAACCGCGCAGCGGCTGGCGCGACGACATCGTCAACGCCATCAGCGCGCTGCAGTTGCCGCCGACGGCGGAGAACTTCTGCGCGGTGATCGCGGTGATCGAGCAGGAATCGACCTTCCAGGCCGACCCGGTGGTGCCGGGCCTGCCGGCCATCGTGTGGAACAAGATCGAGGAAAAGGTCGCCGGTTACCACATCCCGCTGCCGCTGGTGAAGGCGGCGCTGCTGAAACCGTCGCCGACCGGCGAGAGCTACAAGTCGCGTATCGACAGCCTGCGCACCGAGCGACAGATGAACGACCTGTTCGAGGACATGGCGGCCGAGGCCGGCAAGCTCGGCCTGCCGGTGGGCATGAAGAACCCGATCCGTACCGCCGGCACCATGCAGGTCAGCGTCGACTTCGCCCAGGGCCACATCCGCGCCTGGCCCTATCCCTACCGCTACCAGGGCAGCCTGCGTGACGAGGTGTTCAGCCGCCGCGGCGGCATCTACTTCGGCACCGCCAACCTGCTGCACTACCCGGCCGGCTACCGCGACATGGTGTACCGCTTCGCCGATTTCAACGCCGGTCGCTACTCCAGCCGCAACGCCGCCTTCCAGCTCGCGGTGGCACAGCTGAGCGGGCGCAAACTGGCGCCGGATGGCGACCTGCTGCGCTACCGCGACGGCCTGCCCTCCGGCGAGGCCAGCAGCACCGAACGCGCGCTGTACCAGATGAGCCAGCGCCTGGGGCTGAGCGACAGCGCCATCCTGCGCGACCTGAAGCAGGAAAAGAACAGCAGCTTCAGCCAGAGCGCGCTGTACCAGAAGGTGATGGCGCTGGCCGACCAGCAGCTGGGGCGCAAGGTGGCGCGCGAGGCGTTTCCGCAGATCCGCCTGAACAGCCCGAAGATCACGCGCAAGCTGACCACCGAGTGGTTTGCCAAACGCGTAGGCTGGCGCTACGACAACTGCCTGAAGCGCAGCCCGCTGTAAACGGCAAAAAGCCCACCGCGACACGGTGGGCTTTTTTTTTGCCGGCCAGCACACACCGGCGACAGAAAAAACAAAAACACCACCCGAAGGTGGTGTTTTTGCTTGAATCCTGGCGTCCCCACGGGGAATCGAACCCCGGCCGCCGCCGTGAAAGGGCAGTGTTCTAACCGCTAAACTATAGGGACTATGGTGCACCCGGAGCGATTCGAACGCCCGACCCTTTGGTTCGTAGCCAAATACTCTATCCAACTGAGCTACGGGTGCAGTGCTGGCGGAGAAAGAGGGATTCGAACCCTCGATACAGGTTTAAGCCCGTATGCTTCCTTAGCAGGGAAGTGCCTTCGACCTCTCGGCCATTTCTCCGTCAAGCGAGGCGCCATAATACTAACGAAGGCGCCTGCCGTCAAGCTTTAGTGCCAATTAATTGGCAATTGCCTGGTCCAGACCGAAGGCCTTGTGCAACACGCGCACCGCCAGTTCCAGGTATTTCTCGTCGATCAGCACCGATACCTTGATCTCGGAAGTGGAGATCATCTGGATGTTGATGCCCTCTTCCGCCAGGGTGCGGAACATGGTGGAGGCGATGCCGCAGTGCGAGCGCATGCCGACACCGACGATGGACACCTTGGCCACCTTGTCGTCGGCGTCGATCTTGGCGGCGCCGATGTGGGTCTGCACGTCGCGCAGCACGCCCATGGTGCGCGGGAACTCGCCGCGCGGCACGGTGAAGGAGAAATCGGTGGTGCCGTTTTCACCGACGTTCTGGATGATCATGTCGACTTCAACGTTGGCATCGGCGATCGGGCCCAGGATCTGGTAGGCGATGCCCGGCTTGTCCGGCACGCCCTTGACGTTGATGCGTGCTTCGTTACGGTCGAACGCGATACCGGCAACTACGGCCTTTTCCATATTCTCATCTTCCTCAAACGTAATCAGTGTGCCCTCGCCCTCGTCTTCAAAGCTGGAGAGCACGCGCAGGCGTACCTTGTACTTGCCGGCGAACTCCACCGAGCGGATCTGCAGGATCTTGGAGCCCAGCGATGCCATCTCGATCATCTCTTCGAAAGTGATGGTCTTCAGGCGGCGCGCTTCCGGCACCACGCGCGGGTCGGTGGTGTAGACACCATCCACGTCGGTGTAGATCTGGCATTCGTCGGCCTTCAGCGCCGCCGCCAGTGCCACCGCGGAGGTGTCTGAACCGCCACGACCCAGCGTGGTGAGGTTGCCCTGCTCGTCGATGCCCTGGAAGCCGGCAACAACGACCACGCGCCCGTCGTTGAGGTCGCCACGCATCGCGGCTTCGTCAATCGACTGGATGCGGGCCTTGTTGAAGGCGCTGTCGGTGACGACACGCACCTGCCAGCCGCAGTAGCTCTTGGCCTCGACGCCGATTTCCTTCAGCGCCATGGACAAGAGGCCGATGGTGACCTGTTCGCCGGTAGAGATGATTACATCGAGTTCGCGCGGATCAGGCTGATCCTGGATTTCCTTGGCCAATGCGATCAGGCGGTTGGTTTCCCCGCTCATGGCGGATACGACAACCACCACATCATGTCCCTGGGCTTTCCATTTGGCGACACGGCGGGCCACGTTCTTGATGCGCTCCGGGGAGCCCATCGAGGTACCGCCGTACTTTTGTACGATAAGTGCCATGTTATGTTTTCTTGATAGGGTTTTGGATGTCGAACGATGATTCTTGCCTGATCTGCTACAGAAATGCAAGCCGCCGCGCCGCAAAAAACACGCCCTGTCCCGCAGTGCAGCAAGCCGTGCCGCAACCGTGCGCGAGCACGGCCATTCCGGGGTCAAAAAAACCCGCCGGAGGGCGGGTTCAGACGCAGAGCGGGGCCTCGCGCATCGCCTCCCGCTGTTGTTGCAGTTCGACAATGCGCTCCTGCCAGTACTGCGCGGTATCGAACCACGGAAAGGCAACGACAAAGGCCGGATCGTCGCGCCGCCGCGTCAGCCACGCGCTGTAGTGCAGCAGGCGCAGCGTACGCAGCGCTTCCAGCAGGTGCAGCTCGCGGCGGTCGAAATCGCAGAAGTCCTCGTAGCCGACGATCAGCTCCAGCAGCTGCGCCTGTTGCTGCGCGCGGTCGCCGCTGAGAAGCATCCACAGGTCCTGCAGCGCCGGCGCCATGCAGCTGTCGTCGAGGTCGACGAAGTGCGGTCCCTCTTGCGTCCACAGGATATTGCCGACGTGACAGTCGCCGTGCACGCGGCGCCAGCTGACGTCGCCGGCGCGGTCGAAGGCGCGCTGCACCTCGTCCAGCGCCTGTCGTGCCGCCTGCTCGTAGGGGGTGGCCAGGTCGTAGGGCAGCCGCGCCTGTTCCTGCACGCAGCGCAGCGAGGCCTCGCCATAGCTGTCGAGGTCCAGGGTTGGCCGCAAGTGGTAGGGCGCCACCGCACCGTGCGAGTGCAGGCGGCCGAGGAAGCGCCCCAGCCATGCGAGGGTGTTCGCGTCGTCCAGCTCCGGCGCATGACCGCCACGGCGCGGGAACAGCGCGAGGCGGAAATCCTGGTAGTGGTGCAGCGTGCGGCCGCCGAAGGCCAGCGCCGTCACCACCGGGATGTCGCGCTCGGCCAGCTCGGCGGCGAAATCGTGTTCTTCCTGGATCTGCGCGTCGCTCCAGCGCTCCGGGCGGTAGAACTTGGCCACCAGCGGCGTGCCGTCCTCGATGCCGATCTGGTAGACGCGGTTTTCGTAGCTGTTCAGCGCCAGCAGGCGGCCGTCGCAGCGCAGGCCGAGGCTTTCCACCGCGTCGAGCAGGAAATCCGGGGTCAGGCGCGAAAAGGGGTGCAGGGAGTTGGCTGTCATGACCGGCATTATAAGACGCATGGCGCGATGCTTTGCGATTTGTCGGCCAGCCTTTACCATCCGCGGATGAGTTCAACTTCCTTTAGCTATTTCCAGTCCGAAGACCGCCTGCTGGTGGTGGTGCAGCCGGGTGACCACAAGCTGTGGCTGACGCGGCGCCTGACCTGCTCCATTGTCGACGACATCGCGCGCCTGTTCGCCAGCCAGGTACCCGGCGACGGCGTTCCCGGTGCCGGCAACGAGGACGAGCGCATCGCGCTGGAACACCGCATGGCGATGAACGAGGAAGACCTCGACGGCCGCGACCGGCATCACCGCCCGCTGCAGTTCAGCGACAGCGCGCCGGCGCGGCCGGGCGACAGCGACATCCTGCTGTGCACCGGGCTGGATGCACAGCTGGGCCGCGACTACGCCAGCCTCAGCTTTGTCTGCGGCGACAAGACGCTGAATCTGCGCCAGAGCCGTCCCGGTTTTCACCGTTTCCTGCGCACGCTGCTGCTGTGCGCCGACAAGGCCGAGTGGCAGCTGCCGGCGGTGCCGGCGTGGCTGACGCAGAGCCTGCTCGGCGAGCTGCTGGCCAACCTGCCGCCGCTGGACGAAAACGACGAGCAGGATCTGCCATGAGCCACCGGCGCGCGTTAAGGCTGGCTTCAGTCGCCGCTGCCAGCATCCCCCCTTTTTTCCGGAGCCCGGCATGAACCCGCATCCGCATCCCTCCCTGCAGCAGGCCGCGCAGCGCAGCCTGTGGCTCAGCGTTGCCGTCAATGTCATGCTCACCGTGCTGCAGATCATCACCGGGCTGTGGGCCGGTTCGCAGGCACTGGTGGCCGACGCGCTGCACTCGCTGTCCGACCTGATCGCCGATTTCGTCGCACTGCTGGCCCGCCGCCACAGTCACAAGGCGCCGGACGACGACCACCACTACGGCCACCAGCGCTACGAGACCGCCGCTTCGCTGGCGCTGGGCCTGCTGCTGCTGGGTGCCGGTGCCAGCATGCTGCTCGGCGCCGGTAACAAGATCACCAGCGGCACCCCGCTGGCGCCGGTACACCAGGCGGCGCTGTGGGTCGCGCTGCTGACGCTGCTGTCCAAGGAACTGCTGTTCCGCTACATGCTGAAGATCGCCAGCGAGGTGCGCTCCAGCATGCTGGTGGCCAACGCCTGGCATGCGCGCGCCGACGCAGCCTCGTCGCTGGTGGTGGCGCTGGGCATCGCCGGCAACCTCGCCGGCTACACCTGGCTCGATCCGCTGGCGGCGGCGCTGGTCGGCTTCATGGTCGGCAAGACCGGCTGGGGCTTCGCCTGGGACGCGCTGCACGACCTGATGGACCGCGCCGCCGACGCGGACACCGTGGCCGCCATCCGCGCCACGCTGCTGGCGACACCGGGGGTGCAGGGCGTGCACGACCTGCGCACGCGGCGCATGGCCGACCAGATCCAGGTCGACGTCCACCTCGAGATCGACGGCAATCTGACCGTGCACCAGGGGCACGACATCGCCGCCGCGGCGCGGCTGCGGGTGATGAGCAGCCAGCCGGTGCTGGACGTGATGACCCACATCGACCCGGTGTGAACGCCTGCGGCCAACCTTGGAACCTGTTCTCGATCTTAGCTGCGCGCAGGAAAACACCGTGACGCCGGCAGGCGTCACGGTGTCTTGGTACGGTGCCGTTCACCCCGCCGCCCCGGCCGCCGCCAGGCCGGCGCGACACCGTCACGCACACCGCCTCAGGCGGCGTCGTGTTCTGCCGCCAGCGGCGCGCCGCCCAGTGCCTGGTACAGCGTGACCCTGGCCGCCAGCTGCGCCTGCCGCGCCGCCAGCCATGCCGACTCCGCCGCCAAGGTATTCGCCTGCGTGTCCAGCAGCGTGCCGCGCTCCAGCGCCCCCAGCCGGTAACGCGCGCCATCGATCTGTTCCGTGCGCCGCGCCGCACCCAGCTTCGCCTGCTGCGCCTGCATCCCCTGCTCGCCGCTGGCCACCGCGTGCAGCGCGTCGTCCGCCTGCTGCAACGCGGCCAGCACCGTGCCGCGCCAGTTCTGCAGCTGCGCCTGGTATTGCGCCTCGCTCAGCGCCACGCCGGCCTTCAGCTTGCCGCCGTCGAACAGCGGCGCCGCCAGGCTGGCCAGTGCGCTGCCCAGCCACTGCGCCGGACCGCCGCCGGCGCTGCTGAGCACGCCCTGCAACGACAGCGTCAGCGTCGGGTACAGCGCGGCGCGCGCCGCCGCCACGTCGCCCTGCAATGCCTGCAGCGTGGCGTCGGCGGCACGGATGTCCGGCCGCCGTTGCAGCAGCTGCGCCGGCTGGATGTCGGCCGGCAGCGGCAGGGACAATGCCTGCAGCTTGCTGCCCTGCGGCCGGAAATCCTGCGGCGCCTTGCCGCACAGCACCGCCAGCGCGTTGTAGGCCTGCTGCAGTTCCAGGCGCTGCGCCGCCAGCGTCGCCTGCAGCGTGGCAATCGTCTGCACCAGCTCCGCCTCGTCGCGCGGCGCCGTCTGCCCCAGCCGGATCTGCTGCTGCAACAGGCTCAGCCGCTGCGTCAGCAGCAGCAGGCGCCGGCTGTCCAGCTGCTGCTGTTCGTCCAGTAGCAGCAACGAGAAATACTGGCGCGCCACCTCGCCCTCCAGCGTCAGCGCCGCCGCGTCGCGGCTGGCGACACTGGCCACCAGTCGTGCGCTGTCGCCGGCCAGAAGCGCCTGCTGCCGCCCCCACCAGTCGAGCTGGTAGCTCAGCGTCGGCGCCAGGCTGACGCTGCTGCTGCCCTGCTGCCGCTGCGCGCTGCCGGACAGGCTCAGCTGCGGCAGGCCGCCGGCGGCGGTCTGCGTCCGCACCGCCTGCGCCTTGGCGATCGCCGCCTGCGCCGCCAGCAGCTCCGGGTTGGCGGCGCGAGCGTCAGCGATCAGCTGCACCAGCTCGGCACTGCCGAAGGCCTGCCACCACTCTGCATTGCTGCGCGGCGCGTGCCACTGGCCGGTCGGCGCGCGCCAGCCGTCCTGCTGCAGCGGGATGTCGGCGCTGCCCGGTGTTGCGGCCAACGTTGCAGAGCTGAGGGCCAGCGCCACGGCCAGCACGCCCAGCCGCCGGCGCCAGGATGAATGTTGTTTCATGATTATGTTCCTGATTATTCCGCGGCCAGTGCCAGCACCGGGTCCAGCTGCGCCGCCTTGCGCGCCGGCAGGTAGCCGAACACGCAGCCGGTGGCAAACGCGCAGCCGAAGGCCAGCAGCGGCGGCAGCCATGAAAACGCCACCGACACCCCGCCCAGGCGCAGGCCCCACACCAGCGCCAGCCCCAGCACGATGCCGATCACGCCGCCGAGGCCGCACACCAGCACCGCCTCGACATTGAACTGCAGCAGGATGGCCTGCATCCGCGCGCCGGTGGCCATGCGCAGCCCGATCTCGCGGGTGCGCTCGGTCACCGACACCAGCATGATGTTCATCACCCCGATGCCGCCGACCAGCAGCGACACCGCCGCCACCGAGCCCAGCAGCAGCGTCAGCGTGTTCTGCGTCGAGGTGATCATCTCCACCAGCGACGCGGTGTTGCGCAGCTGGAAGTCCTCGCTGCCGTGGCGGGCGCGCAGCAGCTGCTGCAGCATGGTTTCGGTGGCGCCACTGACGCCGATGTCGGCGATCTTCACCGTGATCGAACTGACGTACTGGCCGCCGAACAACCGCGACTGCGCGGTGGACAGCGGCACGAAGGCGACGTCGTCCTGGTCCTGGCCGAAGGTATTGGCACCCTTGCTGCTCATCACCCCCACCACCTCGAACGGGATGTTGGACACCATCACGTACTGGCCGACCGGCTGCTGCCCGGCCGGGAACAGGCTGTCGACCACGGTCTGCCCCAGCACGATCACCGCCGCCTGCGTCCGCTCTTCCGCGTCGCCGAAGAAGGCGCCGCGGCTGACCGTCCAGTCCTTGACGCGGCTGTAGCTCGGCCACACCCCTTGCACCTGCTGCGTCTGGTAATCGCGGTTGCCGACGCGCAGGGTGGCGCTGCCGCTGCGCATCGGCACCACGCTGTCGATATTGGGCAGCCCTTGCATCGCGCTGGCGTCGCCGGCGGTGAGGCTGGCGATCTCGCCCGTCGGGCGGATACCGGCGGCGCCGGGGCGCACCAGCAACAGGTTGGTGCCCATCGCCGAGATGCGCTGCAGCACGTCGGCCTTGCTGCCGTCACCGATCGCCAGCATGGTCACCACCGCGGCGACGCCGATGATCACCCCCAGCAGCGTCAGCGCGGTGCGGAACAGCTTGGCGCGCAGGCTGCCCAGCGCCATGTGCAGCGTCTCCAGCCACTGCACCGCGCCGGACGGCCGCAGCGGCGTCGGCGTTGCCGCTACGGTTGCGGCCAACGTTGGCCGCACGACCGCGCCGCTGTCGGACTCGATGCGGCCGTCGCGCAGGCGCACGATGCGTTCGGCGTGGCGGGCAATGTCCAGATCATGGGTAATCAGCACGATGGTGCGTCCCTCGCGGTGCAGCTGCTGCAGCAGCGCCAGCACCTGCTGCCCGCTGTGGCTGTCCAGCGCGCCGGTCGGCTCGTCGGCGAGGATCACCGGCGCGTCGTTGATCAGCGCACGCGCGATCGACACCCGCTGCTGCTGGCCACCGGACAGCTGCCCCGGCTTGTGTATCAGCCGCGTGCCCAGCCCCAGCCGCGTCAGCAGCTGCTGCGCCCGCTGGCGACGCTGCTGGCGGCCGACGCCGGCGTAGATCGCCGGCAGCGCCACGTTGTCCTCGGCGCTCGCCGTCGCCAGCAGGTTGTAGCGCTGGAACACGAAGCCGAAGCTGTCGCGGCGCAGCGTCGCCAGCGCGTCGCCGTCCAGCATCGCCACGTCCTGGCCGTTGACCAGGTAACAGCCGTGGCTGGGGCGGTCGAGGCAGCCGAGGATGTTCATCAGCGTCGACTTGCCGCAGCCGGACGGCCCAAGCAGCGCGACGAACTCGCCCTCGGCGATGTCCAGCGTGATGTCGGCCAGCGCCGGCACCGTCTCGTCGCCGTTGGGGTAGAGCTTGCCCAGTTGCTGCAGGCTTAACAGTGCGCCCATGTCAGCCTCCCGGTGGTGGCGGCGGCAGGCTGCCGCTCTTGCTGCCGCCGGCCGCCTGCTGCGCCAGCACCAGCTGCTCGCCGACGCGCAGGCCGCTGCGGATCGCCGCCTGGCTGCGGGTGAGCAGCGCCACCTCCACCTCGCGCGTTTCCGGCTGGCCGTCGCGGTTCAGCACCTGCGTGCGGTAGCGCTTGCGACCCACCGCCAGCGGCTGCAGCGCGGTGAGCGGCACCACCGGCAGACCGCTGACCTTGGCAAGGCTGAAAAACACCTGCGCCGTCATGTCTATCATCAGCTTGTGGCCGGGGTTGGCAACGTCGAGCAGCACGGTGTACAGCACCACGTCGTTGCTGGTGGTCGGGGTCGGCTTGATCTGGCGGATGCTGGCGGCGTGGCGGGTCTGGCTGTCACCCAGCGTGGTGAAATAGGCGGCCATGCCCGGGCGCAGCAGCGGGATGTCGGCCTCGGCCACCTCCGCCTCCACCGTCATGGTGTCCAGCCGCGCCACGCGCAGCAGCGTCGGCGCCGACTGGCTGGCGTTGATGGTCTGCCCCTGCAGCACCGTCTGCGACACCACGGTGCCGTCCAGCGGCGCATAGATGCGGGTGTAGCCAAGGTTGGCCGCATCGCCCTTCAGCGTCGCCTGCGCCTTGGCCAGCTGCGCCTGCAGCGAGCGCTCGCCGGCGCGCGCCTGCTCGAAGCCGGCCTGCGCCTGCTCCAGCGTCTCGCTGGTAGTCGCGTCCACCTTGGCCAGCGCCGTTTGCCGTGTCAGCAGCTGGCGCGCACGCGCGGTGGCGACCTGCTGCTGCTCCAGCTGCGCCTGCAGGTCGGCGACCGCGGCCTGGTCGGCGGCGACCTTGGTCTGGTACACCTCGGGGTCGATCTGCGCCAGCAGCTGGCCTTTTTTCACCTGCTCGCCGATGGCGACGTAGACGCGGCTGAGCTGGCCGGACACCTGGGCGCCGACATCGACATAGTCGCGCGGCGCCAGCGCGCCCTGCGCGGTCACGGTCTGTTCCAGCTCGCCGCTGCTGACGCGCTGCGTCAGCCATTGGCTGGTCGCGGCCGGCTGCGGCCACAGCGTGCAGGCGGCCAGCAGCAGCGCCGCGAGCAGCAGCAGGCCGAGGCCGCGCCGACGCCAGCGGCGCGCCGGATTTGCTGCCGGATTTGCTGAGTGTTGCGTCATGACATCCTCCAATACGGACGCCCATTTCAGCGCAGCAAGTTGTCGCCATCATCACCGCAATGTATCAGGCTACTGACAATTGCCGGCGCAAGGGTAATTCCGCATTGGCAGGCGCACCGGCACGGGCTTTAATCCAGAACGAGCCTGCCCGGGCATTGCGCTGGAGACCCCGCTTACGCCATGAACGTCGCCCTTTTCATTCCCTGTTTCGTCAACGAACTGTATCCGCACGTGGCGATGGCCACCGCCGAGCTGCTGGAAGGCTACGGTATCGATGTCGTCTACCCGCTGGAACAGTCCTGTTGCGGCCAACCATTGAGTAATAACGGCGACAGCCAGGGCGCCTGCGACGCCGCGCGCCGCTTTACCCGCGTGTTCAAGGACTACGACTACATCGTGTCGCCGTCCGGCAGCTGCACCTCGCACGTCAAGCATCACTACCCGTGGTACATCGCCGACGACGCCGACTATCAGGCCATGCAGCCGCGCGTGTACGAGATCGTGGAATTCCTGCAGGACGTGCTGAAAGTGGACAGGCTGCCCAAGCCGGTGTACTTCCCGCACCCGGTGTCGATCCACCAGAGCTGCCACGGCCTGCGCGAGCTGGGCCACGCCGCGCCGTCGGAGCTGATGATCCCCTACCACTCGCGGCTGGAACGCATCCTGCAGCTGGTGGACGGCGTCGACGTGCGGCTGCCGGAGCGCCGCGACGAGTGCTGCGGCTTTGGCGGCACCTTCAGCGTGGACGAGCCGGAAGTGTCGGTGGCGATGGGCGAAGACCGCGTCGCGCAGCACGAGGCCACCGGTGCCGAGTTCATCGTCGGCGCCGACCCGTCCTGTCTGATGCACATGGGCGGCATCATCCGCCACAAGTGCCGGCCCATCCGCCCGCTGCACATCGTCGAGATCCTCACCGGACGCGGAGGCGCTGCATGAAGCAGGACAACATCAACCACGCCGCAGCGGCGGCCGCCTTTTTGCAGGACCGCGAACAGGCGCGCTGGCACGACAGCGCCATCTGGTGGGTGCGGCAAAAGCGCGACGCGCAGGCCAAGCAGCTGCCGGAGTGGGAACAGTTGCGCGCACTGGCGCAGCAGATCAAGTCGCACACGCTGTCGCGGCTGGACGAGTACCTGACCGAATTCCAGGCCAACGCCGAGCGCAACGGCGTCACCGTGCACTGGGCCGCCGACGCCGACGAGCACAACCGTATCGTGCACGGCATCCTGGCGGCGGCCAACGTTAAAAAATTGGTAAAGTCGAAGTCGATGCTGACCGAGGAATGCGGGCTGAACCCGTATCTGGAGCAGCGCGGCATCGAGGTGATCGACACCGATCTGGGCGAGCGCATCGTGCAGCTGCGCCACGAACCGCCGAGCCACATCGTGATGCCGGCCATTCACCTGAAGAAGGAACAGATCTCCGAGCTGTTCCACAAGGAGCTGGGCACCGAGGCAGGCAACAACGACCCGACCTATTTGACCCACGCCGCGCGCGCCAACCTGCGTGAGCACTTCCTCACCGCCGGCGCCGGCCTCACCGGCGTCAACTTCGCCATCGCCGAAACCGGTGGCGTGGTGGTGTGCACCAACGAAGGCAATGCCGACCTCGGCACCGCGCTGCCGCCGATCCACATCGCCAGCATGGGGCTGGAAAAGATCATCCCCAAGCAGGCGCACCTGGGCGTGTTCACTCGCCTGCTGGCGCGCTCCGCCATCGGCTCGCCGATCACCACCTACACCTCGCACTTCCAGCAGGCGCGCCCCGGCGGCGAGATGCACATCGTCATCGTCGACAACGGCCGCAGCGACATCCTCGGCAGCGACGACTTCTCGCAGAGCCTGCGCTGCATCCGCTGCGGCGCCTGCATGAACACCTGCCCGGTGTACCGCCGCAGCACCGGCCACAGCTACAGCTACATCATTCCGGGGCCGATCGGCTCCACGCTGGGCCCCAGCCGCGACATCAAGAAGCACGGCAGCATGGCGTTTGCCTGCACCACCTGCGGCTCGTGCAGCAATGTGTGCCCGGTGAAGATCAACCTGCACGAACAGCTGATCCTGCAGCGCAAGCGCGCCTTCGACGCCGGCACGCTGAAGCCGGTGAAGAAGATGGGGCTGCTGGCGATGCGCTTCCTGACCCAGCATCCGTCGCTGCTGGACGCCGGCGGCAAGCTGATGCGCAAGGTGGTGCCGATCATGCCGGTGGCGCTGACGCAGCACAGCGCGTGGAGCCGGCCGGGACGCGAGCTGCCGCAGATGCCGGCACAGAGCTTCAAGGAGATGTGGCAGGCACGGCAGAAGGACAAACCATGAGCGACTGGCACACCACGCCGGTAGCGGCCGACGATTTCGAGGCGCTGCTGACACTGCGCATCGCCGCGATGCAGCCCAGTCTGGAAGCCATCGGCCGCTTCGACGCCGGGCGCGCCCGCGACCGCCTGGCCGCCAGCTTTGCGCCACAGCACAGCCGCTGGATCGTGCAGCATGGCGAGCGCATCGGCTGGTACGCGCTGCACACCGCCGCCGACCACCTGTACCTGCATCACCTGTATCTGGCGCCGGCACACAGCGGCCACGGCATCGGCAGCGCGCTGCTGCAGCAATTGCAGCAGCAGGCCGCAGCACAGGGTTTGCCCATAAGACTCGGCGCACTGAAGCACAGTGCGGCCAACCTTTTCTACCAGCGTCACGGCTTTGTACTGTTGCAGGCCGACGACTGGGACAACCATTACCAATGGAGCGCGCCATGAGCAGCCGCGAACAGATACTGGCCAAACTGCGGCACAACCGCCCGCAAGGCCCGGCGCTGCCGGACATCGACGCGGTGCCGTTCATCACCTTTGCCGACAAGTTCGACGCCTTTGCCACGCTGGTGCGCAACCTCGGCGGCGATGCGGTGCAACTGCAGCCGGGCGAAACCGTCGCCGGCATCGTCGCGCAACGTTGGCCGCAAGCCGGCCGCGTGGCCGATATCACCGCCGCCAACCCGGAACAGGTAACCGCGCCGCACGACTGGCACGACGTCGATATCGCCATCGTGCCCGGCGAGCTGGCGGTGGCGGAAAGCGCGGCGGTGTGGGTCAGCCACGCCGGCAACAGCCAGCGTGCGCTGTACTTCCTCACCCAGAAGCTGGTGCTGGTGGTACCCAAAGACGCCATCGTCGACACCATGCGCGACGCCTACGCCCGCGTCAGCATCCGCGAGCACGGCTTTGGCGGCTTCATCAGCGGCAGCTCGCGCACCGCCGACATCGAACAGAGCCTGGTGATGGGCGCGCACGGCGCGATGGCGGCGCTGGTGATCTTCGTGTGAACCGAATCTGCGTTGTAGCTTCTCTTGATACGGCCTGCGGGCCGTTTTTTTTTGGATGAAAAAATAAGCCGCAGCAAGCTGCGGCCTCTGGCAAACAAAGCTGCCGCCTCAGGCGTCGGCAGTGCCCCGCTCGGCGGCAAACAGCCAGCCGCCCAGTGCGCCACCGATGGCTGCTCCCGCCAGCTGCGCCAGCACAAAGCCGCCGACATCGGCCGGCGCGATGCCGGCAAAGGTATCGGTCAGGCTGCGCGCCAGCGTCACCGCCGGGTTGGCGAACGAGGTCGAGGCGGTAAACCAGTACGCCGCCACGATGTAGAGCGCTACCAGCAGCGCCACCTTGTCGCGGGCATGGCGCACGCCACCCAGAATGGTCAGCAGCAGGCCGGCGGTCGCGGTGACCTCGGCCAGCCATTGCGGCCAACCGCTACGCACGTGCTGTGACGCCTGCAGCAAGGGCAGGTCGAACATCGCGTGCGCCAGCAGCACGCCGGCGACGGCGCCGACCACTTGCGCCGCCAGATAAGGCAGCACGCGCGGCCACGGCAATTCGCCACGCGCTGCCATCACCAGGCTGACCGCCGGATTGAAGTGCGCGCCCGACAGCGGCGCGAACAGCGTGATCAGCACCAGCAGGCCGGCGCCGGTGGCCAGCGCATTGGCCAGCAAGGCGACCGCGTCGTTTCCGGCGGCCAGGGCTTGCCCCATGATGCCGGAGCCGACCACTACCGCCAGCAGCAAGGCACTGCCGATGGCTTCTGCAACCAATGCCCGCATCGTTTATGCCTTCCCGATAGCGGCCAGTTCGGCCTTCAGTTCGTCCTCGCCCATGGCGGCAATGTCCAGCGCGACGAAGCGGCTGACGCGGCGATGGATGATCTGGTATGCCGTCGCGAACGCCGCCATCGCCTCGTCGTCGTTACTGCCGACGCCGGCCGGATCCTCCAGCCCCCAGTGCGCGCGCAGCGGCGTGCCCGGCCACAGCGGACAGGTCTCGCCGGCGGCGCTGCCGCAGACGGTGAACACGAAGTCCATCTGTGGTGCATCCGGCGTGCCGAATTCGTCCCAGCTCTTGCTGCGGTAGCCGCTGCTGTCGATGCCGTGCTTTTCCAGGGTCTTCAGCGCGTAGGCGTTGACCTTGCCGGCAGGCTGGCTGCCGGCGCTGTAGCCCTTGAAGCGGCCCTGGCCCAGATGGTTGATCAGCGCTTCGCCGAGAACGCTGCGCGCCGAGTTGCCGGTGCACAGGATCAGCACGTTGTAGACCTTGTCAGTCACGGGACTTCCTTTCCTTGGAAACGATGGCTTCGATGTTCTTGCGCGCGATCAGCTGGACTTTTTGCGGGGCCGGTGCGCAGCAGGCGCTGGCCGTAGTGCTGCTATCAGCCGGGGCGCAACAGGCGTCGGCGGCCGCCAGCGCGGCCGGTGCCGGGGCACAGCAGCTGTCGGGGTTGGCCGCGACCGCCTGCGGCGCGTCGTTATAGGTCGGCGCGCTGTCCAGCGTGTGGTAGGTCTCCCACGCGATGCCGGACGGGTCCTGCACCCAGTGCTTGTCCGATCTGGCGTAGCAGCAGGTGGTGCCCTCTTCCGTCAGCGCCGCCATGCCGGCGGCGTCGATGCGCTGCTTCAGCTCGGCCAGCTCGTCGCCGTTCTCGGCCTGGATGCCCAGGTGATCCAGCCCGGCCGGGGCGCCGCGCTGACTGATGGCGAAGTTGACGCGCGGATCGTCCAGCATCCACTTGGCGTAGTCGTGTTTCAATACCGTCGGTTCGGCGCCGAACAGCGCGTTATAGAAGCGGATGCTGGTGGCCAGTTCATCCACCGACACGTGAATATGCAGTCGTTTCATGACAGTTCTCCTGTTCAGCAAGCACAGCCGTCGGCGCTGGAAGCGCGACAGCAGTTTTCGGTCATAAACGCCAGCAGCGCGTTCATGCTGGCGAAGTTGGCGGCGTAGATCACGAAGCGGCCATCCTGGTGCCCCTCGATCAGCGCCGCGTTGGACAGCTCTTTCAGATGGAAGGACAAGGTGGCCGGCGCACAGCCCAGCGCCTCGGCCAGCTCGCCGGCGGCGCGACCGGCGGGGCCGGCCTCCACCAGCTGGCGGAACACCGCGAGGCGGGTCTCCTGCGCCAGCGCGGCCAGCATCTTGACGGCGGATTTCGTTTCCATATTTTGACAATCGTTGAAATATTGAATTGATTATCGCCAACGCCGTGGCAAAACACAAGTGACGAAGGCGGCAAACACAGAGGAGTGAGTGGCGGCCTGGCCGGCGTCGCGGGCCGGGCCGGGCCGGGCCGGGCTGGCGTGGCGTGGCGTGGCGTGGCGTGGCAATAACGGAATGCATCAGCACAAGGTTGGCCGCAATACCTGCGGCCAACCTTGCCTTAGAACCTGTTCAAAGTCTCGCGCGCTCACGCGAGACAAGGCGAACACGTCCGAGGAAGCGGCGTTTAGCTGGAGATAACCAGCATGCCGCAGGCGTTTTTAACGCCGTATCGCCCTATTGCGAACAAGTCGCAGCAGACATTGCACAGCTTCTTACGCCGCCTGCGGCAGCGGCTGCGCCACCGGCTTCGGCTTGGCGACGATGTGGCCGGACAGCAGGCTGGCGCTGGCGATCAGCGCGCCGCCGATCCACTCCTGCAGCTGCATGCGCTCGCCGGCGAGCAGATAGGCGGAAATGGCGGCGAACAGCAGCTCCATCAGCATCAGTGTCATCACCTGCGTCGCCGGCAGGATCGACAGCCCGTGCATCGAGATGATGCTGGTGGCCAGCAGCGTGACACCCAGCACCAGCACGATCAGCAGCACCTCGCCGTGCAGCAGCGCCAGCTCCGCGCCCAGCTGGCCGCGCCACAGCAGCGACGCCAGGCCGCAGGCGGCCACGCCCAGCCACACCATCGCCGACTTCAGCGCCACCGGCAGCGCGTACGCCTTCTTGGACAGCACATTGCCCAGCGCGAAGCTGATGCCGCCGGACAGCGCCAGCCAGTCGGCGCGGCTGGAGAAGAAATCGCCGCTAAACAGCCCCGGCCGGTACAGGATCACCATCATGCCGCCCAGCGACATGGCGATCACCAGCCAGCCGATGCGGCTCAGCCGCTCGTGCAGCAGCAGCCAGGAAAACAGCGCGCTCCACAGCGGCGACAGGTAGAACAGCAGCAGCACGCGCATCACCTGCCCTTCCGACACCGCCCAGGTGTAGCTGAAGTTGCACCAGCCATAGAGCAGGGCCAGCGGCAGCAGGATGAATTCGAAGCGTGCCTCGCGGCGGAATACCTCGCGGAACAGCACCACGCCCAGCGTGGCGGAGACCAGGTACACCGTCAGCGAGGTGGCGGCGGTGGAAAAGCCGGCCTCGTGCAGCGTGCGAAACGGGAACCACATCAGCCCCCACACCAGTGCCGTGGTCAGTGCGCACGTCACCGCCAGCAGCTTTTGTTTTGCCAGATTCATAGTCTTTTCTTACACTTGTCGTTTTGTTGCATTGCAAGGAAGCGGCGTTGAATCCCCACCTCGAACTGTTGCAGCCCTACCCGTTCCAGCGTTTGCGCGGCCTGCTGGCCGGCGTGACGCCTCCTGCCGACCTGCCGCACATCAACCTGTCGATCGGCGAGCCGAAGCACCCGACCCCAGCGGTGGTGAAACAGGCGCTGATCGACGCGCTGGACGGCCTCGCCGCCTATCCGGCCACCCTCGGCAGCGACGCGCTGCGCGGCGCCTGCGCCGGCTGGCTGCAGCGCCGCTACGGCGTCAGCGTGGATGCTGCCCGTGAAGTACTGCCGGTGTGCGGCAGCCGCGAGGCGCTGTTTTCCTTCGTACAGGCGGTGATCGATCCGCGCGGCGAGCAAAAGCCGGTGCTGATCTCGCCCAACCCGTTCTACCAGATCTACGAAGGCGCCGCGCTGCTGGCCGGTGCCGAACCTTACTATGTCAATTGCTTGGCCGCCAACCGTTACCAGCCGGACTGGGCGGCGGTGCCGGAGGCCATCTGGCAGCGCACGCAGGTGGTCGTAGTATGCAGCCCGGGCAATCCGACCGGGGCGGTGATGTCGCTCGCCGACTGGAACACACTGTTCTCGCTGTCCGACCGCTACGGTTTCATCATCGCCAGCGACGAGTGCTACTCCGAGATCCACTTCGGCACCCCGCCGCTGGGCGGGCTGCAGGCGGCACAACAACTCGGCCGCGGCTTCGAGCGGCTGGTGATGTTCACCAGCCTGTCCAAGCGCAGCAACGCCCCCGGCCTGCGCTCCGGCTTTGTCGCCGGCGATGCCAAAGTGCTGGAAAAATTCCTGCTGTACCGTACCTACCACGGCAGCGCGATGAGCGTCACCATCCAGCAGGCCAGCATCGCCGCCTGGAACGACGAAGAGCATGTGGCGGCCAACCGTGACGCGTATACTGCCAAGTTCGACGCCGTCACTCCGCGCCTGTCGCAGGTGCTGGACGTTACGCGGCCGGACGCCGGCTTCTACCTGTGGGCGGCGGTGCCCGGCGGTGACGATGCCCGCTTCGCCCGCGACCTGTTCGCGCAGCAGCACATCACCGTGCTGCCCGGCAGCTTCCTTGCCCGCGACGCGCACGGCGTCAACCCCGGAGCCGGCCGTGTCCGCCTGGCGCTGGTGGCGCCGCTGGCGGAATGCGTCGCCGCCGCCGCGCGCATCGAACAGTTTTTGCAGCACTACCACTAAAAGCAATAACACAACCGAACAACCAAACCAGCAGAAGACCCATCATGTCTGTAGAAATCCACCTTGCCAAAGGACTGAGCCAAATGCACCCGATTCAAGCCCTCATCGAAGAAGCTTTTGAAAAACGCGCCGAGATCACCCCGGCCACCGTCTCCGTCGAACTGAAGTCGGCGATCGAACAGGTCATCAATGAACTGGACGCCGGCACCCTGCGCGTCGCCGAGAAGAACGGCAGCGACTGGGTGGTCAACCAGTGGGTGAAGAAGGCGGTGCTGCTGTCGTTCCGCATCCGCGACAACGAAGTGCTGGACGACGGCGTGTCGCGCTATTTCGACAAGGTCGACACCAAGTTCAACGACTGGAACCAGCAGCGCTTCGCCGACGCCGGCTTCCGCGTGGTACCGGGCGCCGTGGCGCGCAAGGGCAGCTTCATCGCCAAGAACACCGTGCTGATGCCGTCCTACGTCAACATCGGCGCCTACGTTGACGAAGGCACCATGGTCGACACCTGGGCCACCGTCGGCAGCTGCGCCCAGATCGGCAAGAACGTGCACCTCTCCGGCGGCGTCGGCATCGGTGGCGTGCTGGAGCCGCTGCAGGCCAACCCGACCATCATCGAAGACAACTGCTTCATCGGCGCGCGTTCGGAAGTGGTGGAAGGCGTGATCGTCGGCGAAGGCTCAGTGATCTCGATGGGCGTCTACATCGGCCAGTCGACCAAGATCTACGACCGCGAAACCGGCGAAGTCACTTACGGCCGCATCCCGCCGGGCTCGGTAGTGGTGTCCGGCAACCTGCCATCGAAAGACGGCAGCCACAGCCTGTACTGCGCGGTGATCGTGAAGAAGGTCGACGCGCAGACGCGCAGCAAGACCAGCATCAACGAACTGCTGCGCGGCGTATAAGCCGGCGCCGGTGCCACACTGTGCACCGGCCTGCCACAATTGCACCCGTCATGGCGCTGCCTTTTTGCGCCATGCAGCATAGGCAGGTAGAATAAGGAACAAAGCGGAGGGGATCGTGAACACGATCCCCTTACCTGTTCCCCCCAAGGACTCGCCACCACATCGTGCAAAACGACAGTTTCATCGAATTCAACCGCGTCAGCTTCGGCTATGGCGACCGTCTTATCCTGCAGGACATCTCGCTGAAAATCGGCCGTGGCCAGCTGGTCGCCATCATGGGCGGCAGCGGCAGCGGCAAGACCACGCTGCTGCGGCTGATCTCCGGCCAGATCCGCGCCCAGCAGGGCCAGGTACTGGTCGACGGCCGCGACGTTGGCCGCATGAACCAGCGCGAGCTGTACCAGCACCGCCGCCGCATGGGCATGCTGTTCCAGTTTGGCGCGCTGTTCACCGACCTGCCGGTATTCGACAACGTGGCGTTCCCGATCCGCGAGCACACCTCGCTGAGCCCGGCGATGGTGCGCGATCTGGTGCTGATGAAACTGCACGCCGTCGGCCTGCGCGGCACCGAAGCGCTGATGCCGGCCGAGCTTTCCGGCGGCATGGCGCGCCGCATCGCGCTGGCGCGCGCCATCGCGCTCGACCCGCAGATCATGCTCTACGACGAACCGTTCACCGGGCTGGACCCGATCTCGCTGGCCACCATCGCGCTCTTGATCAAGAAGCTGAGCGACGCGCTGGGCACCTCGGCGGTGATGGTCACCCACGACGTGCACAAGTCGCTGGAAATCGTCGACTACGTCTACTTCATCGCCGGCGGCAAGATCGCCGCCGCCGGGACTCCGGACGAGGTACGCGCCTCCGACTCGCCGTGGGTACACCAGTTCATTCACGGCGAGGCCGACGGTCCGGTGCATTTCGCCTACCCGGCGCAGCAGAGTCTGGCCGGCAGCTTCGGCCTGGAGGGCGCATGATGCTGGACAACCTGCTCGCACCGCTGCGCAAACTCGGCCACAGCACCATCAATGCCATCTGGAAGCTGGGCGTGATGAGCCGCTTCCTGCTGGCCATCATCGCCCACTCCGGGCAAAGCCTGCTGCGCTTCCAGCTCACCATCCGCGAGGTGTACTTCGCCGGCGTGCTGTCGCTGATCATCATCGTGGTGTCCGGCCTGTTCGTCGGCATGGTGCTGGGGTTGCAGGGCTACAACACGCTGTCGCGCTTCGGCTCCGCCGACGCGCTGGGCGCGCTGGTGGCGTTGTCGCTGCTGCGCGAACTGGGGCCGGTGCTGGCCGCGCTGCTGTTCGCCAGCCGCTCCGGCAGCGCGATGACCGCCGAAATCGGCCTGATGAAGGCCACCGAACAGCTGGAAGCGATGAGCGTGATGGCGGTCGATCCGATCGCCCGCGTGGTGGCGCCGCGCTTCTGGGCCGGCGTGATCTCGATGCCCATCCTCGCCGCGCTGTTCAACGTGATGGGCATCTTCGGCGGCTATCTGGTCGGCGTGGTGATGATCGGGCTGGACGAAGGCACCTTCTGGTCGCAGATGCAGAACAACGTCGACCTGCACTTCGACGTGATCAACGGCCTGATCAAGAGCCTGTTCTTCGGCATCGCGGTAACGCTGATCGCGGTGTTCGAAGGCTTTGACGCCACGCCCACTGCCGCGGGCGTCTCTTCTGCCACCACCCGTACCGTGGTGACCTCGGCCCTGGTTATCCTGGCGCTGGACTTTGTCCTGACCGCCTTCATGTTTTAGGAATTCGCCATCATGAAACGTTCCATCATTGATTTGTGGGTTGGCATCTTCGTCGCCATCGGTCTCGCCTCGGTGACCTTCCTGGCGCTGAAAGTGGCCAACCTGACGCCGCAAAGCAACAACAACAGCTACACCCTGATCGCCGAATTCGACAATATCGGCGGCCTGAAGGTGAAGGCACCGGTGAAATCGTCCGGCGTGGTGGTCGGCCGCGTCAGCAATATCGAGCTGGACACCAAACGCTACGTTGCCCGCGCCACGCTGACGCTGGACGGCCAGTACCACTTCAGCCGTGACACCAGCGCCGAAATCCTCACCGCCGGCCTGCTCGGCGAACAGTACGTCGGCCTGGTACAGGGCGGCGAGGAAGAAAACCTGAAGCCCGGCGACCGCCTGCAGCTGACCTCGTCGGCACTGGTGCTGGAACAGCTGATCGGCAAGTTCATGACCAGTTTTGCCGAAGGCAACAACAAAGCCGCAGCGGCCGATGCCGCCGCTGCGGAAACTGCTCCCTGAAAAAACCATCCAAGCCCTTGTTACCCGAGATACGGAAAACCATCATGAAAAAGCTGTTTGCCTGTTTTGCAATGCTGTTCGGTCTGAGCAGCATCGCCCACGCCGCCGATACCCCGGTGGATCTGGTACGTGACACCTCGCGCCAGGCACTGGAAATGCTGAGCAAGGACAATGGCAAGAACAGTGCCAAGGTTCGCGAGCAGCTGATCAACATGGTGACGCCGAAGTTTGACTTCCAGCGCATGACCGCACTGGCCGTCGGCAAGGACTGGCGCGCCGCCACCCCGGCGCAGAAGCAGCAACTGGCCAAGGAATTCGAGACCCTGCTGGTCGGCACCTACTCCGCCACCATGACCCGCTTCAAGAACGCGCAGATCGACATCAAGCCGAACGTGCTGCTCAACAACGAAGGCCGCGAGGCGGTAGTGAAGTCGGAAGTGACGCTGCCGGGCTCGGCCGAAAAGAAGCCGATCAACGTCGACTACACCCTGTACAAGACGCCACAGGGCTGGAAGGTATTCAACGTCACCGTTGAAGGCGGCAGCCTGGTCACCATCTACCGCAACCAGTTCGGCGAACAGGTGCGCAAGAGCGGCATCGACGGCCTGATCAAGTCGCTGCAGGACAAGAACAACGGTGCCAAGGCGGCATGAAGCTGACCGAGACCCAGACCGGCGTGGTGCGCCTTGACGGCGCGCTGACCATGGACAGTGTCGCCGACACCCAGCTGCAGCTGGACAGGATGCTGGTCAACGGTGCCATGACGCTGGACTTCGGCGGTGTCAGCCACTGCGACTCCGCGGCGCTGGCCTTGCTGCTGGCATTGCGCCGGCGCAAGGACGCGCGCAACATCAAGCTGAGCCACATCCCGGCCGGCCTGTACGGTCTGGCCCGGCTCTACGAACTGACCCCGCTGCTGGAACTGCCTCCGGAAAACTGATCATGAAACGTCTGCTTGTTGTCGGCGGCTGCCTGTTGCTGACCGCCTGTGCCAGTACCCCCAGCCATCCGCAGGATCCGCTGGAGCCGCTGAACCGTGCCGTTTACCGCTTCAACGACGCCGCGGACAAGGCGGTGCTGAAACCGGTGGCGCAGGCCTACCAGCAGGTGACGCCCCAGCCGGTGCGCACCGGGGTCGGCAACTTCTTCGACAACCTGCGCGACGTGTACAGCGCCGCCAACAACACCCTGCAGGGCAAGGCGGAACTGGCGCTCACCGACGTGCTGCGCGTGTCGTTCAACAGCACCTTCGGCCTGTTCGGCCTGATCGACATCGCCACGCCGATGGGGCTGAAGAGCAGCAAGGCGACGCTGGGCGACACCTTCGCCCACTACGGCTGGCAGGACAGCAGCTACCTGGTGCTGCCACTGCTGGGGCCGTCCACCGTGCGCGACGGCAGCGGCATGCTGATCAGCAACTCGCTGGAGCCGGCCACCAGCGTGTTCCACACCCACACCCAGGCCACCGTGGCACGGGTACTGAATGCGGTCAACACCCGCGAAAAGCTGCTGGGACTGGAAGAGATGGTCGATGGCGCCGCGCTGGACAGCTACAGCTACATGCGTGACGGCTTCCTGCAGATGCGCGCCCACCAGCTGGGCCTGTCGCAGGGCAAGCCGCAAGCGGAAGAAGAACTGAACATCGACGATCTGGTCGACGAGCCGGACGCCAGCGCCCCGGCGGGGAATGCCCCGGGCGACGCCAGCGCCGCCGCAGCCAGCGCGCCCTGAGCCGGCCACCCGTTACGAACAAAGCCACCCCTGCGGTGGCTTTTTCTTTGCCTCGGCCTGAGAACCTGTTCAAAGTCTCGCGAGCTAGAGCGAGACAAGGCGAAAACGACTGAGGAAGCGGAGTTTACATGGAGTAAATGAGCATTCCGAAGGCGTTTTTAACGCCGTATCGCCGAAGCGCAGCAGACATTGAACAGATTCTGAGGCAGTTCCGTTGGCGGCGCCAAGGTTGGCCGCAACACTCAGTACATGCCGATCGACAGCCCCGCCGCCAGCGTGGCACCCAGCTCCTCCGCCGCCGCCAGATCCGCCGCCGTCGCCTCGCCCCGCACGATCAGCGGCGGCAGCACCTGCTGCAGCGGATAGCCGCGCGCGATGCGCTCCACCGCCTGTACCGCACCGCGGCCGTCGTTGCCGGCCGACACCAGCAGCGCATAGGGCAGGCCGTCGACCCGGCCCTGCGCCGGGTAGTAAGTGCGGTCGAAAAAATCCTTCAGCGCGCCGGCCATGTAGCCGAAGTTTTCCGGCGTCGCCAGCAGCAAGGCATCGGCGTGCAGCAGGTCGTCGATGCCGGCCTGCAGCGCCGGCAGCTGCCGCAGGCTGACCTCCTCCGCCAGCTGGGCGATGCCGCGCGCGGCGGCGTCCGCCAGCTGCAGGGTATGGCCGCTCTGGCTGGCGTACACCAGCAACAGCGTTTTCATGCTGCCTCCAGCCGTGCCAGCAAGGGCAACAGCAGGGCCGGCTGCGGCCAGTCGCGCGGCGTGACAAAACCGCGCGCCACTTCCTGCCAGCGGCCGTCGCCACGCGGCAGCAGCTCCGCCACCAGCTGCGGCGCGGCAAACTGCCGACTGGCCAGTTGCAGCTCGGCCAGCGACAACGTGTCCTCACGATCGAGCAAGGCCGGCGCCAGCCAGCGCAGGCGCGACAGCTGGCACCAGCGACTGTCCGCCGCCTGCTGCGGCCAGTCGTCATCGCACGTGATCCACCAGCCGCGATTGGCCTCTGCATTCAGCGGTGCGGCCAAGCTTGTCGCCGCTGCCTGCGGCGGCGAGAACAGCCAGCCGCTGGTACGCGCCGCCACCTCGCAGTTGGCAAAACCGTCCGGCAGACAGGCCGCCGGATGGCGCGACAACTGCAACTGCTGCCGCGTCTTGCAGGCCTTCAGCAGCAGCGCGTCGCGCAGGCTGGCGCCGACCCAGGCGCCGTCTTCCAGCTGCAGATAAAACTTGCTGGCCGCCTCCAGGTGCAGCGGCGCACCGTCGACGCGCAACAGGAAGTCGAACTCACCCACCGTCTTGCCGCCGTCGCGCACCGGCAGGTTGGCCGCCACCAGCTCGATGTGCGGCGCGATGCCGAACCAGAACGCCAGCAGCCGCTCGGCGTAGAAACCCAGCCGCCGCACCGGGTGCGCCGCGAGATACGCCAGCAGCGGCTGCGGCGCCGCGTCCAGCGCCAGCAATTGCGGCCAACCTTGCGCCCCCAGCAGCCGCGCCGGGTCGATGTCGGCGCTGTCCTGCCACGGCGACGCCGACGTTAGCAGCCAGGCCAGGTCGCGCACCGCCGGCGTGTGCAGCGCCGCAAGGTTGGCCGCCGTCATCTCAGTCGCCGCTTTTCTTGCGCGGCGGCAGCGTGCCGTCGGCAAAGCGCTGCGCCTGCTTGAAGAAGCCGCGCAGGATGTCGATCTCCTCGCGCTGCAGCGCGGCGCGGTGGAACAGCGTGCGCATGCGGCGCAGCAGGCGCTCGCTGTTGCGATGCTCCAGATAGCCGACGTCGGCCATCGCCGCTTCCAGATGGCCGCAGAAGCTGTCGACCTCGCCCAGCGTCGCGCTGCGGTCTTCCGGCTTCAGGTAGTCGACGCTGACGCCGCTGTGGCTGAACAGCTCGTAGGTCATCACCTGCACCGCCATCGCCAGGTTCAGCGAGAAGTAGTCCGGGTTGCCCGGCACCGTCACCAGCCGGTTGCACTGCTCCACCTCGTCGATGGACAGGCCGAAAGTCTCGTTGCCGAACACCAGCGCCACCTGCTCGCCGTCACGCGCCCGCGCCATCAGCTCCGGCGCGGTCTCGCGCGGCGTCGACAGCGGGGTGGACAGTTCGCGGCGGCGGCTGGTCAGCGCGCAGGCGACGCTGACATCGGCCAGCGCCTCGGCCAGGCTGGACACCACGATGGCGTTTTCCACCACGTCCACCGCGCCGGAGGCCAGCACATTGGCCTCCTCGTGCGGGAACGCCTTCGGCTCGACCAGATACAGCCGGGTCAGGCCCATGGTTTTCATCGCCCGTGCCGCCGAGCCGATATTGCCCGGATGGCTGGGACGCGCCAGCACGACGCGAATGTTCTTCAAAAAATCAGGTACTTGGGGTTTATTCATTGGCTACTTTTGCGTAGAATCGCGGTTTATTCAAAAACTCCGCACCGCGCGGGGTTTTTTTGTTCCTTAACATCGACCAGTGATATGGCAGCCGCGCCGTGGCGACCCCGCCCGCGCGCCTGCCCAGATGATTCATTCAGAGGCTATCAATGCATCCAATTCTCACCATCGCCATCAAAGCAGCACGCCGTGCGGGCAACATCATCCAGCGAGCATCGCTGAACATGGAATCCGTTCGTGTCGAAAACAAGAAGCACAACGACTTTGTTTCCGACGTAGACCGTGCCGCCGAAGCAGCGATCATTGATGTGATCATGGAAGCCTATCCGAAGCACGCGATTCTAGCAGAAGAGTCCGGCGCCAAAGGCATCGGCGAGTCCGAATACGAATGGATCATCGACCCTCTGGACGGTACCACCAACTTCCTGCACGGCCACCCGCAATACTGCATCTCCATCGCGATGGCGCATCGCGGCCAGATCCAGCAAGCCGTGGTCTACGACCCGAACCGCAACGAACTGTACTCCGCCAGCCGCGGCGTTGGCTCGTTCATGAACGACCGTCGCATCCGCGTCTCCAAGCGCATCAACATGAACGAATGCCTGATCTCCACCGGCTTCCCGGTCGTGGACCAGAGCATGCTCGACACCCATCTGGCCATCCTGAAGGACGTGCTGGGCAAGACTGCCGGCGCCCGCCGCGAAGGCTCCGCCGCGCTGGACCTGTGCAACGTCGCCATCGGCCGCGTTGACGGTTTCTTCGAATTCAACCTCAAGCCGTGGGACATCGCCGCCGGCAGCCTGATCGTGCAAGAGGCAGGCGGCATCGTCACCGACATGCACGGCGAGCAGACCTGGCTGGAAAGCGGCGACATCGTCGCCGCCCCGCCAAAAGTGCTGGGCCAGCTGCTGCCCATCATCGGCAAGCACGTCAAGTAATCCCCGCTGCGGCCAACCTTGGCCGCCAGCACCAAACACCCCCGCGCCTCACGGCCGGGGGTGTTTTGTTTGCGGCGCCGGCTAGTGCGCCAGCCGCAGCGCGGCGAGGCGGCCGGCGCTAGATCACATCCGGGTCGATGAACAACGGGCTGCCGTCGCTGAAGCGCGACAGGCGAAACGGTGCCGGATCGACCACCGGCGGCGCGCCGCGCAGCAAGTCTGCCGCCAGCCGCCCGGCCCCGGGGCCGATGCCGAAACCGTGTCCGCTGAAACCGGTCGCCAGCACCAGCCCCGGCAGGCTGGCCACCGGCGAAATCACCGGCACCAGATCCGGAGTGAGATCGATGCGCCCGGCCCAGCTGGCGGCGAGCGTGGTTTCGGCCATCTGCGCCCGGCCGTGCTTCAGGCGCTGCAAGGCCCGGTCCGCGACCGTGGTGTCCGGTGCCGGGTTGTAGATGCGCTCGATTTCGAATGCAGAGCGCTGTTGCGGCGTGCGGGTACGCTGCCGCCGCCAGCTGCTGACAAAATGCCCCAGCCCGGCACGCAGCTTGATCTGGCGCCAGTTGCGCCAGAGCAGCGGAGCAAAATCGCCAAGGAAACGGAAACTGTCCGGCTCCAGGTCAAAGATCTCGTCCTCGCGCAGCGTCAGGGTAAAACCGTCGTCCAGCCGCCGCCGCAGGCAGAAATCAGTGGAGCAGAAGGTGCCGGCAACGATGGCGGCGCAGGCCGACGTACGCGCCACGGTGGCGCGCACCGTCAATTGCGGCAGCCTGACACCATGCTGGCGCAAGAACAGCGATGACCACGCCCCGGCCGCCAGCAACACCGAATGGCTACGAATGGTGCCGTGCTCGGTGATCACGCCGGCCACCGCGCCCTGCTCCAGCAACAGCGTGCGGGCGGCCGTGTGCTGGTGCAGGCTGACCCCGGCGCGACGCGCGGCGGCGGCCAGTGCCGGCACCGCCACGCCCGGCTCGGCACGGGCGTCGTCCGGGGTGGCGATGCCGCCCAGCCACGGCGCGGCAATCGACGGCAGCAGCGCCTCGGCCGCGGCCGCGTCCAGTTCCTGCACCTCGATGCCGGCGGCACGCCCGCGCACCGCCCAGCGTTGCCAGCGCGCCAGTTCCTTCGCGTCGCGCGTCAGGCTGAGCAGCCCGGTGCGACGAAAGCCCAGATCGCTGCCCGTGCTGTGCTGCAGTTGCTCCCAGCGCGCCAGACTGTGCACGATCAGCGGCAGCTCGCGCCGGTCGCGGCCTTGCTGGCGCACCCAACCCCAGTTGCGGCTGGACTGTTCGGCGGCGATCAGCCCCTTTTCCAGCACCGCCACCTGCAGCCCCTGTGCCGCCAGCTCCAGCGCGGCGCAGATGCCGATCACCCCGCTGCCGATAATGACCACATCGGCACTGGCCGGCAGCGCGGCATCGCTGTCGGTCGGGGTAAACGGCTGGGCAAGAGCGGGATAATCAAGAGCAGGATAAGAGGCGGCAGTCATGGCGGTAGCGGTATCCACAGGCAACGGGGTGCCCAAATTATGGGAATGTCGGCCACGCTGCAATCCGAATAACTGCAATCGATATCGTGCTGGCGACTAAGGCGCCCTGCCCCCACGTCGGGAACCGCTTCCCCCTGCCTGCCGCTGAATGGCCAACGCCGTCCCCGTACCGGCGCTGGCTCACCCTAGCGCAGCAGAAACCCCCGCCCGATGTCGTCGTCCGCTTCCAGTGTCCAGCTGGCTTTGCCGCTGTAGTGGGCGCGGCCGGATACGCGGACGGTGACTGCATCGTGGCCGGGCAGGTTGGCCGCGCCGTTCACGCTGGCGCTAAAGCGCGCGCCGGTGAGGCTCTCGAACACGCAAGCTTCGCCCACTGCCACCAGGCCACGGGCGTGGCGCAGCGCCATGCGGGTGGTGACGCCGGAGCCGGTGGGGCTGCGGTCCACTTCGGCATCGGCGAATACGCACACATTGCGGCTGGGGCCGTCGCCGGCGCGCTCCACGCCGTCGGTGAGGATGCTGCCGTACAGAAAGCCCAGGTCCTCGGCTTCCGGGTGGCGCACGCTGATGCTGCGCCGTACCGCCTCGGACAGCGCGCTGGCGGCATCCACCACGTCGCGCAGGCGGCCGTCCAGCGACACGCCAAGCTTGACCGCAGACATCACCGCGTAGAAAGCGCCGCCGTAGCCGATGTCGACGTTGATCTTGCCGATGCCGGGCACGTGCACTGGGTGGTCGAGCGCGAAGGCGAACGCCGGCACGCTGTCGAAGCTGACGCTGCCGTCCTCCGCCAGCCAAGCGGTTACCAGCCCGCACGGGCATTCGATGCCGACCCGCGTCAGCGGCGCGCTGCGCGGCACCAGGCCGTGCTCCACCGCGTAGCGCGCCAGCGCGATCACCGCGTGGCCGCACATGGTGCTGTAGCCCTCGTTGTGGATGAACAGTACCGCCAGATCGGCGCCGGGCAGGCTGGGGCGCACCAGCACCGCGCCGTACATGTCGTAGTGGCCGCGCGGCTCGAACATCAGCAGGCGGCGCACACCGTCCAGCCGCTCGCGCATGTCGCGGCGTTTGGCCAGGATGTCGGCGCCGTGGATGTCGTCATACAGGCCGGGAATGATGCGCACCGGCTCGCCACCGGTGTGCATTTCGATGGTGTCGAAGGTGCGGGTCTGCCAGTTCATGGCTGTTGCTCCTGTTGGCTGGTGGCCAGTGCGCAGCGGGCGGCGGCCAGGTCCCAGGCGGCGCTGCCCACACTCTTGAACAGCTTGGGCGCGGCGGGGTCGAAGCGGCCGGCCAGCGCGTCGGCCAGGCTGTGTACTTGCGCCCAGTCCACGCCGGCCTGGATCAGGTCGCCGGCTTCGTGGCGGGCGCCGGGCACGTCGTCGCAGAACAGCTGGCTACCGGCGATGCTGGTCGGCCCCAGCTCGGCCATCTCCGGGCGGAAGGCGCCGGTGCCGATCAGTAGCCGGCCGGCGCGCGCCGGCTCGTTGTATAGCGGGCTGCGGCTGGTGGTAAGCAGGATCACCACCTCGGCGCTGTCGTCGATGCGGCCAACCTTGGGGCTGAGCTCTAGCGGCAGGTGGGCCAGTTGCTGGCAGGCGGTGGCGGCGCTGTCTGCGCTGCGGCTGTGGATGTCCACGCGCAGGCCGGGCCAGGTTTCGGCCAGTGCCGCGGCATGGGCGCGCGCCTGTTTGCCTGTGCCCACCAGCGCCACGTGGCGCGGCGACTGCGGCAGCAGGGCCTGGATCGCCAGCAGCGATACCGCGGCAGTGCGGCGCGCGGTGACGGTGGGGCCGTCCAGCAGCAGCTGCGGCACGCCGCTGACCGCATCGTAGACGCTGACCACGCCGTGGATGGTGGCCAGGCCCAGCCCGGCGTTGTGCGGGCAGACGTTGACCAGCTTGTGGATGGCGATGTCGGCGGCGCTGGCCGGCATCGACAGCAGGGTGCCGCCTTCGGGCAGCGGCAGTGCCTGCCGCTCCGGGCTGTGGATGTGGCCAGCGGCCAGCTCGGCGACGGCCTGCGCCAGCTGGCGGCATAGTTGCGCCATCGGCAGCCGCGCCTGGGTGGCGGCGGCGTCGAGCACGGGCAAGGGGGAAACAAGGGACATCGGACTCTCTCCACTAAAAAAGTGGCCGGCTTGCGCCGGCCCCAAATGCAACTGCAAGCGCCAGCGCCGGCACGGCCGGCCGCCAGCGGTACCTCCACAACGACGCGCCGCCGCGGCGCATGACACACAACCAGCGGCGACGCGCCACTGTGCTTACTGCACCACGGTCTTCACCTTCCAGTCGTTGCCTTCCACCGCCGAGATGGTCACCGGCGCGTTCTTCAGGTTGCCCATGCCGTCAAAGCTGAAGTCAGCGGTGACGCCCTTGTAGCCGGTCTTGGCGATCAGCGGCAGGAACTTGGCCGGCTCGGTGGAGTTGGCGCGCTTCATCGCGTCCGCCACGATCATCACGCCGTCGTAGAACTGCGGCCCGAGCAGCACCACTTCCTGCTTGAAGCGCGCCTTGTAGCGGGCTTCAAAGTCGCGGCCGGCCGGACGCGAACCCAGCTCGCCACCCGGCACCGCCGAGTAGTGGCCGGCGGAGTCGGCACCGGCCAACTTGATGAAGGTCGGCGTGCTGAGCATGTCGCCGCCCATCAGCTTGGCGTTGATACCCAGGCGCTTCATCTGCCGCGCCATCGGTGCCGCCTGCGCGTCGGCGCCGCCGTAGAACACCACGTCCGGGTTCTGCGCCTTCAGCGCGGTGAGGATGGCGGTGAAGTCGGTGGCCTTGTCGCTGGTGTATTCACGCTTCACCGGCTTCTTGCCCATGGTCTGCAGCGACTTGATGAACTCGTCGGCGATGCCCTGGCCGTAGGCGGAGCGGTCGTCGATCACCACGATGCGCTGCGCTTTCAGCTGCATCACCGCGTAGCGGCCGAGCGAGCCGCCGACCTGGCTGTCACTGCCGACCAGACGGAACGCGGTCTTGTAGCCGGCGGTGGTGTAGGCCGGGTTGGTGGACACCGACAGCTGCGGGATGCCGGCATCGGAGTAGATGCGCGAGGCCGGAATCGACACGCCGGAGTTGAAGTGGCCGATCACCGCCTTCACGCCGGCATCGACCAGCCGCTGTGCCACCTGGGTGCCGACGCGCGGGTCGGCCTGGTCGTCCTCGGACACCAGCTCGAACTTCACCTTCTGGCCGCCGATGGTGATCGGCTTGGCGTTGAGGTCGTCGATGGCCAGGCGGGTGGCGTTCTCGTTGTCCTTGCCGTAGTGCGCCTGCGGGCCGGACAGCGGCGAGGAAAAGCCGAGTTTCACCACGGTGTCGGCCTGTGCCGCGCTGATGGCGAACGGGGCCATCATGCCGCCCAGTGCCAGGACCAGATGCAGTGCGCGTGGTGCGATGGAATGCTTCATGCTGTTTCTCCTTTGTGTTCACGACTGAAGGTTGGCCGCAAAGGCGGCTGTTTGTTGCCCAAGGTCTGTCTTGCGGTCTTGGTGCCGCGCTTGGCGTCACTCACAACATCCCTGATCCTGCGTTGCGCCTCCTTGCCGTACGAAATGTACTGTCTGCGTCGGCGCGCCTTGGCTCAGGTGCCCTGCGGGATGTTGTTAGCAACGCCTCATCCACTACAAACCAGCCGCCGTGCCGGGGCACGGCGGCAAAAACGGTGCGGCTCAAAAACGGTCCGGGCGATAGGCACTGGCGTCCAGGCTGCAGGCCTGGCCGCAGATCTGCTCGGTCAGCAGTGCGCCGGTGGTGGCCGCCAGCGTCAGGCCAAGGTGGCCGTGGCCGGTGGCGAAGTACAGGCCGCCGCAATCCGGTGCCGGGCCGATCACCGGGAGAGTGTCCGGCAGCGACGGGCGGTTGCCCATCCACACGCTCATGCCCTCGGTGCTGAAGTCGCCGACGATGCGGCGGGCGCGCTCGATCAGGATGTGGGCGCGCTGCCAGTCCGGCGGCGCGTCGCGGTGCGCCAGCTCGACGGTGCCGGCCAGGCGCAGGCCGCCGTTCGCCATCGGCAGGATCACGAAGCTCTCGCTGGCGCACTGGATGAAGTGGTGCAGCGCCACGCCGGCATTGGGCAGGGTGACGTGGTAGCCGCGCTCGCTTTCCAGCGGCAGGCGGCAGCGGTGCTGGCGGGCAAAGCGGTCGCTCCACACGCCGCAGGCGATCACCACCGTGTCGGCCTGCAGCCGGCCATTACTGGCGGTGTCCACGCCGACGATGCGGCCAACGTTGGCCGCGGTGGCCAGCACCTCGTCCTGGATGAAACGGCCGCCTTCGCGGATGAAGGCATCGAACAGGCCGCGGCTGAAGGTGTACGGGTCATCGACGTGCGACCACTGCGGCACCTGCACCGCCACCTGCCACTCGTCGGCTATCTGCGGCGCGAGGGCGGCCAGCTCGGCGCGCGCCAGCTTGCGCCACTCGACACCGTGCAGGCGCTTGCTGTGCCAGGCGCCGGCGGCGGCGCGGAATTCCGCTTCGCTGCGGTACAGGGTGAGGTTGCCGTGGCGGCGCCACAGGTGACCCAGCCCGGCGCGCTCGATCAGCGGCGCGTAGTCGGCATTCACCCGCGACAGCAGCGCGCTCAGCTGGCGGGTCAGCTCGGCTACCTTGCTTGGGCGGCTGGCGGCCAGAAAGCGCAGCAGCCACGGCGTGAGGCTGGGCAGGTAGCGCCAGCGCAGTGCCAGCGGCCCCAGCGGATCGAACATCCAGCCCGGCACCTTGCGCAGCACCCCCGGCTCGGCCAGCGGAATGATGTCGCTCACCGCGAAGGCGCCGGCATTGCCGTAGCTGGTTTCCATCGCCGGCTCGCCGCGGTCGAGCAGCGTCACCGCACAACCGGCGAGGCGCAGCTGCAGCGCGGTGGCGATGCCGACAATCCCGGCGCCGACCACGATCACGTGCCGGCCGCCGGCCGTCATCGCCGGCTGCAATAGTGTGTTGTCTCGCGGTGCGCTCATCATCAGGCCACCACGAAGCCGTGCACGTACGGGTCGGCGTCGTCCAGCAGGATGCGGTTGTAGCCGGTGGTGATCGCCCAGCCGGCGACGCCGGGGATGATGGCCGGGATGCCGGCGACTTCGCATTCCGCCTCGATGGTGCCGGTGAACTGGCTGCCGATGATGCTCTCGTGCACCAGCACGTCGCCCTTCTTCATCAGCCCGCGGCCGTAGCGCTGCGCCAGTCGTGCCGAGGTGCCGGTGCCGCATGGCGAGCGGTCCAGTGCCGCCGCGCCGTACAGCACGGCGTTGGCCGCATGCGAGCCTGGCGTCTTCGGCGCGCCGGTCCACTGCACATGGCGCACGCCGCGGATGTTGGCATCCAGCGGGTGGACTATTTCATAGTTTGCGTTGATGTAGTCGCGCAGCTCGTTGCCCATCGCCACCAGCTGCGCCGGGGTGTAGTCGGCCATGTCGCGGTAGTTCTGCTGCGCTTCCACGATGGGGTAGAAGTTGCCGCCGTAGGCGATGTCCACTTTCAGCTTGCCCAGCGCGGCGATCTCCACCTCCACGTCCTTCATGAACAGGAAGGACGGCACATTGGTGAGCTTCACCGATTTCACCTTGCGGCCAAGCTGGGTGTACTCGGCCACCACCTTGCCGGCCGGGGTGTCCAGATTCAGCACGCCCGGGGTCTTCGGGGTAACGATACCGTGCTCGATGGCCATGGTGACCACGCCGATGGTGCCGTGGCCGCACATCGGCAGGCAGCCGCTGGTTTCGATGTACAGCACCGCCACGTCGCAGTCGTCACGGGTGGGGGGGTACAGAAAGGCGCCGGACATCTGTGCATGGCCGCGCGGCTCGTACATCAGGCCGGTGCGCATCCAGTCGTAGCGGGCCAGGAAGTCCAGCCGGCGCTCGGCCTGGGTGTTGCCATTCAGCGCCGGCGCGCCCTTGGTGACCAACCGCACCGGGTTGCCGCAGGTGTGGCCGTCTATGCATTCAAATTCTGTCACTGCCATCACGTTTGCTCCTTGCTTGCGTTGAACCCACTGTAGGATTTTGACGTTTTGAATGCAATAACTGAATGCATTGCGCCGAAATGACACAGTTACCACCCGCTGTCGTCACCCACCAAAAACCGGAATATATCCAATAAAATCAACACTTACAGCCGTTGTCGCAAAAAAACACAGCCGCAGCGCAGCATTTTGCCGCCGCGACAAAATGCAAACATTGCATACAAAAAAGCTTGAGGATTGGATACAAAAAGTCCTAGCATGGGAACCGAACGCAGCACCCGGCTGCAGCACACCCGCAAGGAGCACACTTCATGGCACATCTCTGGACTGGCGTTTTCCCCGCTGTCACCACCAAATTCCACGCCGACGAATCGCTGGATCTCGCCGGCACCGTGAATCACATCAAGTGGCAGCTGGAATGCGGCGCCGACGGCATCATCGTCTGCGGCTCGCTGGGCGAAGCCTCCACCCTCACCGCCGACGAAAAGATCACCATCCTGAAGGCGGCCAAGGAAGTCGCCGGCAACAAGCCGGTGCTGCTGACCGTGGCCGAGGACAGCACCCGCGCCGCCGCCGCGCTGGCCCAGGCGGCACACACCGCCGGTGCCGACGGCATCATGCTGCTGCCGGCGATGCGCTACGTGTCCGACGTGCGCGAAACGCTCAACCACTACCAGCGCGTGGCCGATGCCAGCCCGCTGCCGATCATGATCTACAACAACCCGATCGCTTACGGCGTGAACATCACCCCGGAGATGTACGCGGAAATGGCGGCGGAACCGAAGTACGTGGCGATCAAGGAATCCAGCGGCGACATCCGCACCCTGACCAACGTGATCAACGCGGTCGGCAGCCGCTTCGCCATCTTCAGCGGCGTGGATGACCTGGCGCTGGAAAGCATCGTGATGGGCGCCGACGGCTGGGTCGCCGGCCTGGTGGTGGCGTTCCCGAAAGAGACCGTGGCCATCTACAAGCTGGCCAAGGCTGGCCGCGTGGAAGAAGCGCGCGCCATCTACCGCTGGTTCGCACCGCTGTTGCACCTGGATGTGTCGATGAAACTGGTGCAGAACCTGAAGCTGTGCGAAGCGATGGTCGGCGTCGGCACCGAGCATGTACGCGCGCCGCGCCTGCCGCTGGTCGGCGCCGAGCGCGAGCGCGTGGCGGCGGTGATCGAGGCCGGCCTCGCCAGCCGTCCGGCGCTGCCGACGCTGTAAGCCGTTGCGGCCAACCTTGGCCGCCAGCCGCCGGCCATGGCCGCCATGGCCGCCATGGCCGGCGGCCTTCCTGTCCATAGGCCCGCCCCTGCGGCGGATGCGCGCTGCCGCCTGCCGGCAGCCACCGGGAGTTTCCATGCATTGCAACCTGATCAACGGCGAGTGGCGCGGCGGACAGCCGGCCATCGTCAACCGTAATCCGTCCGACCTCGACGACGTGGTCGGCGACTACGCCAGCGCCTCTGTCACCGACATGCGCGACGCGGTCGCCGCCGCCCGCGCCGCCTTTCCGGCCTGGTCGCGCAGCACGCCGCAGCAGCGCGCCGACATCCTCGATGCCGCCGGCAGCGAGATCCTGACGCGCAAGATCGAGCTGGGCACCCTGCTGGCGCGCGAGGAAGGCAAGACGCTGCCGGAAGCCATCGGCGAGGTGGCGCGCGCCGGCCAGATCTTCAAGTTTTTCGCCGGCGAGGCGCTGCGCCAGCAGGGCGAACTGCTGGACTCGGTACGCCCCGGGGTGGAAGTGCTGATCAGCCGCGAGCCGGTGGGCGTGGTGGGGCTGATCACGCCGTGGAACTTCCCGATTGCGATTCCGGCGTGGAAAGCCGCGCCGGCGCTGGCGTTCGGCAACTGCGTGGTGATGAAGCCGGCCGAGCTGGTGCCGGGCTCGGCCTGGGCGCTGGCCGACATCCTGCACCGCGCCGGGCTGCCGGCCGGGGTGTTCAACCTGGTGATGGGCAGCGGCCGCGTGCTGGGGCCGGCACTGCTGGATGCCGGCATCGACGCGCTGAGCTTTACCGGCTCGCAGGCCACCGGACAAAGGTTGGCCGCAGACTGCGCGGCGCGCGGCATCAAGGTACAGCTGGAAATGGGCGGCAAGAACCCGCTGCTGATCGCCGACGACGCGCAGCTGGAGCAGGCGGTGGAGTGTGCGATCAACGGTGCGTTCTATTCCACTGGCCAGCGCTGCACCGCCAGCAGCCGCATCATCGTCTGCCATGGCATCCACGACGCCTTCGTCGCGCGTCTGGCCGAGCGCACGGCGGCGCTGCGTGTCGGTCACGCGCTGGACAGCGCCAGCCAGATCGGCCCGGTGGCCAGCGAAGCGCAGCTGGCCGGCAATCTGTCCTATGTGGAAAAAGGTCTGGCCGACGGCGCCAGCCTGCTGTGCGGCGGCGAGCGGCTGACGCTGGCCACTCGCGGCTATTACCAGTCGCCGGCGCTGTTTGCCGGCTGCACGCCTGAGATGACCATCAGCCGCGAGGAGATCTTCGGCCCGGTGGCGGCGGTGCTGCGCGCCGACGACTACGAGCACGCGCTGGCGCTGGCCAACGACACGCCGTTCGGGCTGGCCGCCGGCATCTGCACCCAGTCGCTGGCGCTGGCCACCCACTTCCGCCGTCATGCCGAGGCCGGCATGGTGATGGTCAACCTGCCCACCGCCGGCGTGGACTACCACGTGCCGTTTGGCGGCCGCAAAGGCTCCAGCCACGGCCCGCGCGAGCAGGGCCGCTACGCCGCGGAGTTCTACACCACGGTCAAGACCAGCTATCTCGGCCTGTAACGCTTGCTCTGCGTGCAGGCGCCCCTGACTGCACCTTGCGCCCTGCGGGGCGCTTTTTTGTCGCTGCCAGCAATGACAAGCGCGTGGCCGGCCGGCCAGCTATGGTAAGGTAGCGCCTGCATGAAAGAGGTCACCATGAGTCAGGAAAGCAAGGACAGCGCACCGCTGTCACTCACCACCGTCGCCACCGACGCCATCCGCCAGCGCATCCTGGCCGGCGAATGGGCGGACGGCAGCCAGCTGCGCCAGGAAGCGCTGTCGCGCGAGCTGGGCATGAGCCGGGTTCCGGTCCGCGAGGCGCTGCGCCAGCTGGAAGCGGAAGGGCTGGTCAATATCGAGGACAACAAGGGCGCGGTGGTGTCACAGCTGTCGCTGCCGGAAATCGTCGAGCTGCTGCGCGTGCGCGTGCTGCTGGAGTGCGACGTGCTGCTGGAGGCGATCCCGCGCCAGACCAGCGCCGACATCGCCGAGGCCGAGGCGCTGCTCGCCCGCTTCGAGACCGCGCTGCGCGACAAGGACATCAGCGCCTGGGGCATCCTCAACGCGCAGTTCCACCTCGCGCTGTACCGCGCCGCCAGCCGGCCGCAGACGCTGGCCATCATCGAACAGCTGCACAACCGCACCGACCGCTACACGCGGATGCAGATCCTGCTCACCGGCTTCAACGACCGCGCCCACCGCGAACACACGCAGCTGCTGGAGCTGTGCAAGCAGAAGGACGCCATCAGCGCGGCGGCCTTTTTGCGCCAGCACGTGATGAACGCGGAGGAAGCGCTGGAGGCGTGGTATCGCGCCCAGGAAAGCCAGCAGAAAACCCCGCGCGGACGCAAGAAAAAAGCCGCGCCCTGAGCCCGCCCGCGCGGTGGTGGCTAAGGCCTTGTTTTGCCGGAAAAATCGCTGCCGGCAGCGCCGGCACTGGCGCACAGGCGGAAGCCACACCGCGGCAGGGGGCTTTTCTTTGGCCGGCAAGCTGGCTAAAATACACAGCATTCGGGGTGTAGCTTAGCCTGGTAGAGCGCTACGTTCGGGACGTAGAGGCCGGAGGTTCGAATCCTCTCACCCCGACCAGAATCAGAAAGCCGGAAGTGCTACCCAGCACTTCCGGCTTTTGCCGTTTGTGGCGCGCAGTTGACGGCGATCACTGCCGCCGCGCCGCGCATCTGCCATGCTGTAGTGAACCCCTCCCCCACGCTGCCCGCCCGCCGCTGGCGTTGCCGGCCGCACTGCCGAAAGGTTGCCCATGCACTTTCTCGACCAGGCCCCACCCTTCCTGTTTTTCACCGGCAAAGGCGGTGTCGGCAAAACCTCGCTGGCCTGCGCCAGCGCCATCCATCTCGCGGCGCAAGGCAAGCGCGTGCTGCTGGTCAGCACCGATCCGGCCTCCAATGTCGGCCAGGTATTCGGCACCGCGATCGGCAACCGCATCACCACCATCGACAGCGTCGCCGGGCTGTCGGCACTGGAGATCGACCCGCAGGCGGCGGCGCAGCAGTACCGCGACCGCATCATCACCCCGTTGCGCGGCGTACTGCCGGACGCCGAGGTCAACAGCCTGACCGAACAGCTGTCCGGCGCCTGCACCACCGAGATCGCCGCCTTTGACGAATTCACCGCCCTGCTCACCGATGCCGCACTGCAGCGGCAATACCAGCACATCGTGTTCGATACCGCGCCCACCGGCCACACCATCCGCCTGTTGCAGCTCCCCGGTGCCTGGAGCGGCTTCCTGCAAGCCGGCAAGGGCGATGCCTCCTGCCTCGGGCCGCTGGCCGGCCTCGACAAGCAGCGCAGCCAGTACCAGGCGGCGGTGGCCGCGCTGGCCGATGGCAGCAGGACGCGGCTGATCCTGGTGGCACGGCCGCAGCCGGCGACGCTGCGCGAGGTGGCGCGCACGCAAGGCGAACTGGCCGCCCTCGGCCTACAGCAGCAGTATCTGGTACTCAATGGCGTGCTGCCGCAGCAGGCGGTCGGCGACGATCCGCTGGCGCGCGCACTCTGGCAACGCGAGCAGTCGGCCCTGGCGGCAATGCCAGAGTCACTACAGGCGCTGCCGCGCGACCTGCTGCCCTTGCTGCCGTTCAATCTGGTCGGGGTGGCGGCGTTGCAGGCACTGCTGCAACCGGCCGCCAGCACACCGGCCGGCGCGCCGGTGGCCGCGCCCGCCCCGCCGCCGGCGCCGGATCTGGCCAGCCTAGTCGACGAGCTGGCGCGTGACGGCCACGGCCTGATCATGCTGATGGGCAAGGGCGGTGTCGGCAAGACCACACTGGCCGCCGCGGTGGCGGTGGAGCTGGCCAGCAGCGGCCACGCCGTGCACCTGACCACCTCCGACCCGGCCGCCCATCTCGCCGAAACCGTGGCCGGCGCGCTGCCCACGCTGCAGCTCAGCCGCATCGACCCGCAGGCGGAAACCGCGCGCTACCGCGAACAGGTGCTGGCCAGCAAGGGCAAGCATCTGGATGCCGCCGGCCGCGCGATGCTGGAAGAAGACCTGCGCTCGCCGTGCACCGAGGAAATCGCCGTGTTCCAGGCCTTTTCCCGCATCATCCGCAGTGCCGGCAGGCAGTTCGTGGTAATGGACACCGCGCCCACCGGCCACACCCTGCTGCTGCTGGACGCCACCGGCGCCTATCACCGCGAGGTAGCACGGCAGATGGGCAGCAAGGGGCTGCACTTCACCACGCCGATGATGCAGCTGCAGGACCCGGTGCAGACCAAGGTGCTGCTGGTGACGCTGGCGGAGACCACGCCGGTGCTGGAGGCGGCCAACCTGCAGGCCGACCTGCGCCGCGCCGGCATCGAGCCGTGGGCCTGGCTGATCAACAACAGCCTGGCGCTGGCGCGGCCGCAGTCGCCGCTGTTGCAACAGCGTGCCGGCAACGAGCTGGCGCAGATCGAGCTGGTGGCACGGCAGCACGCGCGGCGCTGGGCAATCGTGCCGCTGCAGGCGGAAGAACCGGTCGGTGTGATGCGGCTGCAGCGGCTGGCCCGCCACTAAGGCGCCGCAAGCAACACTCGCGGTCCGGCCTTGCGCCGCCGCGGCGTGCTGCCGCGACGATCGGCGGCGGCGCGCCCGGGCTTAACGGGTTTGCGGGGTGTTGCCAGTCAATCGCACAGCCATGAAAAAGGGTACGACCGTGGTCGTACCCTTTTTGCGGAAATCGGCGTCGCGCTTACTTGCGGTCGCTGTTTTTCACCTTCTTGATGAACATCACGATGATGGTGGTGACGATCACCGAAGTGACGCCGATGGTGATGACACTCAGCAGGCCGACGTCGTCAGAGAGCAGTTGTTTCCACAGTTCCATTTCAAGCTCCTCCCGGTGGTTCCGGTATCTAATCAGGATAAATTTGATCTTACCCCTACCCTTGACAGGGACTTTGATACAGGTCAATCCGCCGCGAGGCACCCACCGGAAAGCGACAGCCCGCTGCCGCCCTCCCCTCAGGAATAGCTCAGTTCGCGCGCCTTGCCCCAGAACACGCGGTAGGCAAACACGGTGTAGCCGATGATGGCCGGCAGCACCACCGCGGCGCCGATCAGGATCACCCACAGCGCCTCCGCGTCGCTGGCCGCCTGCCAGATGCTCAGCCGGCCGATGACGATCTCCGGGAACACGCTGTAGGCCAGCCCCCAGAACGACAACAGCACGATGCCGACGGTGGCGGCAAACGGCAGCCAGCAGAAGCTGTCGCGCCCGGCCGCCTGCCTTGCGGCCAACCTTGGCAGGCTAACGGCCAGCAGCACGAACAGCGCCAGCGTGATCAGCGGCAGCGGCAACAGCAGCAGGAAGTCCGGCAGCAGGAACCACTTGGCGGCGATGCGGGCGCTTGCCAGCGGGGTGGCGATCGACACCGCGGCCACCGCGAGGCCGGTGCCCAGCAGCGCGCGCTGCGCCCAGCGCGTGGCACGCTGCTGCAGCTCGCCCTCGGTTTTCATGATCAGCCAGCCGGCGCCCAGCAGCACATAGCCGGCGGTCAGCCCGGCGCCGGCCAGCAGCGCAAAGCCCCACGCCGCCGCGCCGGGGGCGAAGCCGGTCAGGTAACGCCCCAGCATCACGCCCTGACTCAGCGCCGCCAGCAGCGAGCCGGCAGCAAAGGCGGCGTTCCACGCCGGCTGGTGGTGCGCCTGCGCCTTGACGCGAAAGTCGAAGGCCACGCCGCGCAGGATCAGCCCCAGCAGCATCAGCGCCACCGGCAGGTACAGCTCGCCGAGGATGATGCCGTGCGCCATCGGAAACGCTACCAGCAGCAGGCCGACGCCCAGCACCAGCCAGGTTTCGTTGGCATCCCAGAACGGGCCGATGCTGGCGATCATGGTGTCGCGCTGGCTGTCGCTACCCAGCGGCAGCAGCACGCCGACGCCGAGGTCGTAGCCGTCGAGGATCACGTAGGCCAGCAAGGAGATGGCCATCAGGCCGGCAAAGATCACCGGCAACCACAGTTCCGCATTCATGCCGAGACTCCTTCAAGGTTGGCCGCAACCGGCTGGCCGGCCTTCTTCGCCAGATAGAACACCACCGACACGTAGCTCGCCAGCAGCACCGCGTAAAGCGCCAGGTACATCAGCAAGGTGGACAGGATCATGCCGCCGCCCACCGTGGAGGCCGCATCGGCGGTGCGCAGGATGCCGGTCACCAGCCACGGCTGGCGGCCGATCTCGGTCACGTACCAGCCGGCCAGCGTCGCCAGCCAGCCAGAGAAGGTCATCGCCACCAGCACGCGACTCAGCCACGGCGCCGGTTCACCACGGCGGCGCAGCTGCCACGCCGCCAGCCAGCTGGCCAGCAGCATCGCCACGCCCACCGCCACCATCACGCGGAAACTCCAGAACACCTTGGCCACCGGCGGATGGGCGCCGGCAAACTCGTTCAGACCGCGAATCTCGCCCTCCGGCTGGTGGGTGATGATCAGGCTGGCCAGCTTGGGAATGCCCAGCGCGTATCGGTTGGACTGCGTCGCCTCGTCCGGCAGCGCGAACAGCAGCAGCGGCGCACCGCGCTCGGTGTGCCACACGCCCTCGATCGCCGCCAGCTTGGCCGGCTGGTGGTGGAAGGTGTTCAGCCCGTGCGCATCACCGACAAGGATCTGCAGCGGGATCAGCATGGCGGCCAGGGTGACGCCGGTCTTCAGCGCATAGCGCACGCCGCCAGCGCGGTCGCCGCGCAGCCAGCGGTAGGCCGACACCCCGGCCACCAGGAAGGCCACCGTCAGGCCGGAGGCCAGCAGCATGTGCGTCAGGCGATACGGCATCGACGGGTTGAAGATCACCGCCAGCCAGCTTTGTACGTGTACCTTGCCGTCCACCACGCTGACGCCAGCCGGGGTCTGCATCCACGAGTTCAGCGCGATGATCCAGAACGCCGACACCGTGGTGCCGAACGCCACCAGGAAGGTGGCCAGCGTGTGCACGCGGTTGCTCACCCGCGAGCGGCCGAACAACATCACGCCGAGGAAGGTGGCCTCCAGGAAGAACGCGGTCAGCACCTCGTAGGCCAGCAGCGGCCCGGCCACGTTGCCGACCTTCTGCATATAGCCCGGCCAGTTGGTGCCGAACTGGAAACTCATGGTGATGCCAGACACCACCCCCAGCGCGAAGGTCAGCGCGAAGATCTTGACCCAGAAGCCGTAGGCGTCCAGCCACGCCACGTCGCCGCTGCGGTCGAAGCGGGTCTTGAAGTACAGCAGCACCCAGCCCATGGCGATGCTGATGGTGGGAAACAGGATGTGGAAACTGATGTTGGCCGCAAACTGGATGCGCGCCAGCGTCAGCGGGTCGAAGCTGTCCATGTTCAGGCCTCCGCGTCGGCATTACGGTTGCTGTCGCGGCCGGTCAGGCGGCCGATGCTCTGCGTGAACTGCAGCACCTTCTGCACCTGGCTGCCCAGCTTCATCAGCTTCTGCAGCGTGTCCACGTCCATGTCGCGGATGTCGGCGAACCACTTGGTCACCAGCTCGATCAGCTGGTACATCTCGTTCATGCGCGCCTGGGCGTGGCGCTCGGCGTCGCCGGACGGCGTTTCCATGATCGCGCCGCGCAGCATGGTCAGCGTCGGCTCCACCTCGCGCTTCTGCCGCTCCTCGGCCAGGGTCTTGAAGATCGCCCACACGTCGTCCGGGGTGGAGAAGTACTCGCGGCGATCACCCGGCAGGTGCTGCAGCTTGACCAGCCGCCACGCCTGCAGCTCCTTCAGCGCCATGCTGGTATTGGAGCGCGAACAGCCGATGGCCTCGACGATGTCGTCGGCGTTGAGCGGTTTGTCGGAGACGTACAGCAAGGCGTAGATCTGGCCCACGGTGCGGTTGATGCCCCAGTGGCTGCCCATTTCGCCGAAATGCAGCACGAAGGATTGAATCAGGGGTGGCAGGTTCATGTCGTTTTCCAATTTTCAGTAATTTCTGAAAGTTTGATATGGATCATAGACGCTGGAAATAATGCTTGTCAAACCACACGCCAGCACCATGCCGTGGCGGCCACCATTCATTGCTTCCGCAAGCCGGAACTAAGTCGCATACTGAAACGGATACGCACCGAGCGCGCCAGCCATGCCCGATCCCTACCGCATCCGCGATGCCCTGCTGCTGCACAGCGCCAGCTGCATCGGCAAAAAGTACCTGCAACAACTGGTCAACCAGCTTGCCTGCCTGACCGGGGCCGAGTGCGTGCTGTTGTCGCAGCGCAGCGGCGGCCCGCACCGCCAATTGCAGGTACTGTTTGCCAACGATGCCACCGGCAGCACACCGCGCCAGCTGCCCTGCAACTGCCTGTTCGACACCCGGCAGCCGCTGCTGCTTGGCCGCGGCCTGCGGCAGTGCCAGTCCCAATACCAGCCTGGGGCCGGCCAGCGGGCGTGGCAGAGCTGCCTCGCCTGGCCGCTACTGGACGGCGACGCGCACTGCCTGGGCCATCTGGCGCTGCTGGACCCGCGCCCCGACTTCTTCGCGCCGGAACTGCCGGCACTGCTGCAGCCCTTCATCGAGCGCGCCGGCGCCGAGCTGGAACAGCTGCAACAGCGCGAAAAGCAGGCCAGGCGCCAGCACTGGCAGCTGCTGCACAGCGACATCCTGCGCCAGAACGCGCAGGGCACGCCGCTGGACGCCCTGCTGCACACCGTGGTGCAGCAGATCGAGCTGGCGCTGCCCGAATGGCGCTGCTCCATCCTGCTGCTGGATTCGCGTGGCCGCCTGCAGCCGGTGGCCGGGCCGTCGCTGCCCAGCGCCTACCAGCAACGCCTGGTCGGCCTCGCCCCCGGCCCGATGGTCGGCAGCTGCGGCGCCGCGGTGTGGCACGCGAAAAGGGTGGTGGCGGAAAACCTGCAGCTGCACCCCAACTGGGCGCCATACCGTGAGCTGGCGGCGCGCTTCGAACTGGGCAGCTGCTGGTCGGAGCCGCTGATCGACAGCAAGGGCACCGTGCACGGCACCTTCGCCGTCTACCACCGCACGCCGTCGGCGCCGACGCCGCAGGCGATCACCATCCTCGAGGACACAGCGCGCCTGCTGGCGCTGCTGCTGGAAAACCACACCATCCACCGCCAGCTGGACAGCCGCAGCCAGTGGTACCGCGCCATCCTGCAGAACGCCGCCGACGGCCTGTCCATCATCGACATGAACGGCCGCTTCCTCGAAGCCAGCGACAGCCTGTGCCAGATGCTGGGCTACAGCCTGGACGAGCTGCTGCACATGCACCTGTGGCAGGTGGTGCCCGGCAGCACGCCGGAAAGCATCCGCCAGCGGCTGGCCGCCACCGGCGAGGACGGCGAGACCTTCGAAAGCGTTAACCGCACCAAGCACGGCGCGCTGCTCGAAGTCGAGGTCAGCGCCCGTCGCCTGATACTGGACGGGCAGCCGGTGATCTGGGGCTCGGCGCGTGACATCAGCCAGCGCAAGGCGCTGCAGCGCATCCTTGAGCAGCAGGCCACCATCGACGCGCTGACCGGGCTGTTCAACCGCCCGACGCTGCTGACGCGGCTGGAAACGCAGCTGCAGCTGGCGCAGGTGCAGCACGCGCCGCTGTCGGTGCTGATGCTGGACCTCGACCACTTCAAGCAGATCAACGACCGCTACGGCCACCACGCCGGCGATCTGGTGCTGGCCGCGCTGGGCGACGCGCTGGAAGAAGTGCTGCGCGAAAGCGATGTCGCCGGCCGCATCGGCGGCGAGGAATTCTGCCTGCTGCTGCCGGGGCTGGGGCTGCACGAGGCGCTGGACCTGGCCGAGCGCATCATCGACGACATCAGCGAGCTGCGCATCCAGAGCGGGCACCACATCCTCGCCATCACCAGCTCCATCGGCGTCGCCTGCCTGCAGGCTGACGACGACAGCCGCACCCTGCTCGCCCGCGCCGACAGCGCGCTGTACGCGGCCAAGGCCGCCGGCCGCCACCGCGCCGTCGCGCTCAGCGCCGACCCGCCGTGACGACACCGGCCACATCCCGTAAAATGGCTTGCCGCGCCCCGCCTGTCGGGGCGTTGCCTATTGCGGCCAACCTTTATTACCTCCGACGGACAGCCTGATGACCACACCCCAGCACACGCCGATGATGCAGCAGTATCTCGCCCTGAAACGCGAACACGCCGACAAGCTGCTGTTCTACCGCATGGGCGACTTCTACGAGCTGTTCTACGATGACGCCGAGAAAGCATCGCGGCTGCTGGACATCACCCTCACCGCGCGCGGCGCCAGCGGCGGCAACCCGATCCGCATGGCCGGCATCCCCTACCACGCCGCCGAGGGCTATCTGGCGCGGCTGGTGAAGATGGGCGAGTCGGTGGCCATCGCCGAGCAGATCGGCGACCCGGCGACCAGCAAGGGCCCGGTGGAGCGCAAGGTGGTGCGCATCGTCACCCCCGGCACCCTCACCGACGCCGCGCTGCTGGACGACAAGCGCGACAACCTGGTGCTGGCCGTCAACCTGCACAAGGGCACGCTGGGGCTGGCGTGGCTGTCGCTGGCCAGCGGCGAATTCAAGGTGATGCAGACCGGCGTCGAGGAGCTGCACAGCGAGCTGGAGCGGCTGAAGCCGGCCGAGCTGGTGATCCCGGACGACACCGGCCTGGCGGTATTCGATAGCATCGCGATGCCGAAAAAGAAGCTGCCGCCGTGGCAGTTCGACGCCGAATCGTCGCAGCTGGCGCTGACCCGCCACTTCGGCACCCGCGACCTGGCCGGCTTCGGTGCCGACACCCTGCCGGTGGCGGTCGGCGCCGCCGGCGCGCTGCTGGAGTACGTGAAGTCGACGCAGGGCGTGAACCCGGCGCACATCGCGCAGCTGGCGGTGGAGGACGCCGGCGAGCTGATCCGCATGGACGCCGCCACCCGCCGCAACCTGGAACTGACCGAAACCATCCGCGGCGAGCCCTCGCCGACGCTGGCGTCGCTGCTGGACGGCTGCGCCACCAGCATGGGCAGCCGCCTGCTGCGCCACTGGCTGCACCACCCGATCCGCCACCACGACAAGCTGGCACGCCGCCTGCAGGCGGTGCGCGCGCTGCTTGCCCGCCACGACGACATCCACGCCCAGCTGCGCGAGGTGGCCGACATCGAACGCATCACCGCGCGCATCGCGCTGCGCTCGGCACGGCCGCGCGATCTCGCCGCGCTGCGCGATTCGTTGAACGCGCTCAGCGGCGCCAAAACGTTGGCCGCAAGCCTTGACGCGCCACTCTTGGCCAAGCTGGCGACGCTGCTGCCGGACGACTCGCCGGTGGAAAGCCTGTTGCGCGCCGCCATCCTGCCGGAGCCGGCCTCCTTCCTGCGTGACGGCGGCGTGATCAACCACGGCCTCAATGCCGATCTCGACGAGCTGCGCGCGATCCAGAACGACTGCGGCGACTTCCTGCTGCAGCTGGAGGCGCGCGAGAAGGAGCGCACCGGCATCAGCACGCTGAAGGTGGAATTCAACCGCGTGCACGGTTTCTACATCGAGGTGTCGAAGGCGCAATCGGTGAACGTGCCGGAAGACTACCGCCGCCGCCAGACGCTGAAGAACGCCGAGCGCTACATCACGCCGGAGCTGAAAACCTTCGAGGACAAGGCGCTGTCGGCGCAGGACAAGTCGCTGGCGCTGGAAAAGCAGCTGTACGAGCTGGTGCTGGACCAACTGGCGCCGCACATCAGCGAGCTGAAGCTGATCGCGCAGGCGGTGGCCGGGCTGGACGTGCTGGCGGCGTTTGCCGAGCGCGCCGCCAACCACAACTACGTGGAGCCGCAGTTCGTGGCCGAGACGCGGCTGGACATCGTCGCCGGCCGCCACCCGGTGGTGGAGGCGGAAGTGGAGCGCTTCATCGCCAACGACACAAGGTTGGCCGCAGAACGCAAGCTGCTGCTGATCACCGGCCCGAACATGGGCGGTAAGTCCACCTATATGCGCCAGAACGCGCTGATCACGCTGCTGGCGCACATCGGCAGCTTCGTGCCGGCCGACGCTGCCACCATCGGCCCCATCGACCGCATCTTCACCCGCATCGGCGCCAGCGACGACCTGGCCGGCGGCCGCTCCACCTTCATGGTGGAGATGACCGAAACCGCCAACATCCTCAACAACGCGACCGACAAGTCGCTGGTACTGATGGACGAGGTTGGCCGCGGCACCTCCACCTTCGACGGCCTGGCGCTGGCGTGGGCGATCGCCAAGGCGCTGATCGAGAAGAACCGCGCCTACACCCTGTTCGCCACCCACTACTTCGAGCTGACCAGCCTCGCCACCAGTTACAACACGGTGGCCAACGTGCACCTGTCGGCGGTGGAGCACAAGGACCGTATCGTGTTCCTGCACCACGTCGAGGACGGCCCGGCCAGCCAGAGCTACGGCCTGGCGGTGGCGCAGCTGGCCGGCGTGCCGCCGAAGGTGATCCGCGAGGCAAAACGCTATCTCACCGAGCTGGAAAATCAGTCCGCCGCCAACCAGCAGCCTGACCTGTTCAGCACGCCGCGCGTGGTGGAAGTGGAGGCCGAGCCGCACCCGGCGCTGGAGCGGCTGCGCGATATCGACAGCGACAGCCTGACGCCGCGGCAGGCGCTGGAGCTGCTGTACGAATTGCAAAAAATGACAAAATAAAGACAGGCGTTCTGCATACGGTTGCCTACAATACAAACACGAATCTGCCGCAAACACAGTGCAGACGAGTGAGCACCCGATCAATGCTGCCCCACTGGAGGAACCCCATATCATGCATGCAGAAGGTTACGCCGTTACATCCGCTCTGGCCCGCCTGTTCGGTACGGCCAACGGTGGCGAAGCCCTCCCTCTTTCAGGCATCCGCGAGCGCGCGATGCGGGAGTTGTCGCAATTCTCCGCCATTGTGCGTGAAGAGCTTGCCAGCCTGAATATTTCCATCCCACCGGCAATCAGCCTGGTCAGTTGTTCCGATTGCCAGCTCAGTCTGGAAAGCGAACACCCGCAGCGGGACCGCATTCTGGCGTGGCTGGACGGCAATGACCGTGTTGCCAAGTATTTCAAGGAAGTCGAAGTGTTGTTCGAGGTGGTACGCGCCACCGAAAACCTGGGTGTCACTTTTGCGGAGGACAGCTGTTTTCATATCGGCCTGACCAGCGCGGGTCCGATCGCCTACTTCCAGGACCACCAGTGCACGCCACAATAGGCACAGGGTCACCACCACACCGGGAGCGCTGAACTCCCGGTTTTTTTATGCCCGTCGCCGGCCGCTACGGCGCGCCGGCCCCCTGCCGCCGCGGCCGGACGGCGTAGCGATGGCAGAAGCGCAGCTCCACCGGGTAGGGATAGAAGTCCTCGATATGGCCGTCGCGGATGCGCTGCTGCTTGTACTGCCAGAAGCCGGCATCCAGCAGCTCGCGGTGGTACTGCAGGAACACCCGCCGCACCAGCGGATCGCCCAGCAGGAAGGTGCCGAACTCCTCCGGAAACACGTCGCCGCGCGCCACCGGGTACCACACCTCGCCGGACATCTCCATTTCCGGGTTCGGCGCCGGCGGAATGCGGCGGAAGTGGCAGTCGGTCATGTACTCGATTTCGTCGTAGTCGTAGAAGATCACTCTCCCGTAGCGCGTCACGCCGAAGTTCTTGAACAGCATGTCGCCGGGGAAGATGTTGGCCGCCGCCAGATCGCGGATCGCGTCGCCGTACTCGCGCACCACGCGCTCCTTTTCCGCCGTGTCGCTGTTCATCAGGTACAGGTTCAAGGGCTTCATGCGCCGCTCGATGTACAGGTGCTTGATCACCAGCGTGTCGTCGCCCTCCTCGATCGAGCTGGTGGCCAGCCGGCGCAGCTCGTCCAGCAGCTCGTCGCTGAAGCGCGCCTTGGGAAACGCCACGTTGGAAAACTCCAGGGTATCGGCCATGCGGCCAACCCGGTCGTGGCGCTTCACCAGCTGGTACTTGGCCTTCACCGTGGCGCGGTCCACTTCCTTGGGGCCGCCGAACACGTCCTTGATCAGCTTGAACACATAGGGGTAGGACGGCAGGGTGAACACCAGCATCACCAGGCCGCGGATGCCCGGCGCCACGGTGAACTGGTCGTTGGAGTGCTGCAGGTGCTGCATGAAGTCGCGGTAGAAGGTGTTCTTGCCCTGCTTCTGCAGCCCGAGCATGGTGTACAGCTCGGCCTTGGTCTTGGTCGGCAGCATCGAGCGCAGGAACTGCACGTAGCCGGACGGCACCTCCATGTCGGCCATGAAGTAGGCACGGCTGAAGGAGAACAGCACGCCGATGCGCCACGGCTCCAGCAGCACGGTGTCCAGGTACAGACGGCCGTCGGCGTCGTGCAGCACCGGCAGCGCGAACGGGTAGATCTGGCCGCCATTCACCACCTTGCCGAAGATGTAGGCGGTCTTGTTGCGGTAGAAGGCGCTGGAGAGCAGCTGGATCTGCAGGTTGGCCTCGGCCTGCGGCCAACGTTGCGCGAAGTATTCGTCCACTGCGCGGATCACCCAGGCCAGGTCGCGCGACAGGTTGGCGAACGGCCGCCGCCAGCCGAAGTCGGCCACGATCTGGCGCAGCGTGTGGCGCAGACCGCGCTGCTTGGGGTAGTAGCTGCGGTAGGACGGCGGATCGGACTCGATGTACTCGGTGGAGATCGCCGGGCGGATGAAGATGAAATCGTTGTTGAAGTAGTCGCGGTGCAGGATGCGGGTGAACACCGAGTTGAAGAAGGTCTCCGCCAGCTCCGGCTGCTTGTGGTTGGTCAAGAGGCCGATGAAGTACAGCTTGGCCTGCTGCCAGATTTCGTCGTCCAGCAGATCGGCGTGGAACTGGTGCTTCAGGCGCTGCACCGTCTCGTGCACGCGCTCGTCGTAGAACTGGATGCGGTCGCGCACCAGCTTCTGCACCCCCTGCCACTCGGCCGCCTCGAACAGCTGCTTGGCCTGCTGGCTGGTGGCGCGAAACAGCCGGTAGTGGCGGTTGAAGCCATCCACCAGCGCCTGCGCAATCTCGCGCGCCACCGGGTTGTAGTATTCGGGAATCTGCATCGTGGCACCTCGGTTGCGCCTGCTGGCGAGCGGAGAGAGATGACTGCTGCGGTATTACTTTTTCTTGGCGAAGCGGAAGCGCGGCGCTGGCGCGGCTGGCGCTGCCGCCGGCGCCCTGTCCTGCCTGGCTGGCGCCGGCGCGGCCGGTTTAGCATGCCGCGTGCGCGGCAGGTCGGCAAGCGACACCTCGATGCAGCGCAGCATGCCCGGCTGCAGCTCGTCCAGCCGCCACGGGCCGATGGCCACCCGCACCAAGCGCAGCGTCGGCAGGCCGACCTTGGCGGTCATGCGCCGCACCTGGCGGTTCTTGCCTTCGCTGATGATGATCTCCAGCCAGGTGTCCGGCACCGTCTTGCGAAAGCGCACCGGCGGCTTGCGCTCCCACAGTGCCGGCGGCTCCGGCAACACCCGCACCTCGGCCGGCTGGGTAACGAAATCGCCGAGATCGACCCCGGCGCGCAACGCAGCCAGCTTGTCCTCGTCCGGCCGTCCTTCCACCTGCACCCAGTAGGTCTTCGGCAGTTTCCAGCGCGGGTCGCTGATGCGGTGCTGCAGCTCGCCGTCGCCGGTGAGCAGCAACAGGCCCTCGCTGTCGGTATCCAGCCGGCCGGCCGGGTAGATGCCGGGCTGGGCGACGCAGGACTTGAGCGTGGGATGCAAGGGGTGCTCGGAAAACTGGCAAATCACGCCGTAGGGCTTGTTGAGCAAGAAGAGTTGGGACATGTCCGCGCCGCCGGTATTAAGCAATGGCCCGGATGATAGCAAGGCTGGTCACCCGCAGTCACATGCGCATTGCCGCCGGCGGCTGCGGCCAACCTCGTGCCGTGCGCGGCAATTCAAACATTCGTTTTAGAAAACGGCGACACCATAGCAGATATAGCGCTTCGGAATAGGCGGCGCCCGGCGTAGCCGCGGCGCAACACAATTCACATTCGAACAAGCGTTCACCGGAAAAACGACACCAAAGTTCGAATGTGCGTCGAACAGCAGGGCGCGGACGGAGTATAATTCGCATCTGAAAAGTCGCCCGAGAGTCACCGGGCATCACCGTTCCGGGCGCCGCTGGCACCTGACGAACCAAGAGCCGGCCTTTCACAGCCTTTCCCCGCGTCGACACGGGTTGTCGTCCAGCACCGCAAGCCCCCGTGCCATCGTTAGTCGTCACAAAATAATCATGGAGATAGAGTAATGCCTTCGGAACAACCGACCATCATCTACACCCTCACCGACGAAGCGCCCGCGCTGGCAACCAACGCCTTCCTGCCGATCATCCAGACCTTTACCGGCGCCGCCGGCATCAATATCGACACCGCCGACATTTCGGTCGCGGCGCGCGTGCTGGCCGAATTCCCCGACTACCTGAGCGACGCCCAGAAGGTGCCTGACACCCTGGCCGAACTGGGCCGCCTGACGCAAGACCCGGACGCCAACATCATCAAGCTGCCGAACATCAGCGCCTCCGTCGGCCAGCTGCAGGCCTGCATCAAGGAACTGCAAGCCAAGGGCTACGCGGTGCCGGACTTCCCGGAAAACCCGACAAGCGACGAAGAAAAAGCGATCAAGACCCGCTACAGCAAGTGCCTGGGCTCCGCCGTGAACCCGGTGCTGCGTGAAGGCAACTCCGACCGCCGCGCACCGAAGGCGGTGAAAGAATACGCGCGCAAGCACCCGCACAGCATGGCCGAGTGGAGCCAGGCATCGCGCACCCACGTATCGCACATGCACCACGGCGACTTCTACCACGGCGAAAAGTCCATCACCCTGGACAAGGCGCGCGACGTGAAGATGGAGCTGGTCACCAACAGCGGCCAGACCATCGTGCTGAAGCCGAAGGTATCGCTGCTGGAAGGCGAGATCATCGACAGCATGTTCATGAGCAAGAAGGCGCTGTGCGAGTTCTACGAGAAGGAAATCGAAGACGCACACAAGACCGGCGTGATGTTCTCGCTGCACGTGAAGGCCACCATGATGAAGGTGTCGCACCCGATCGTGTTCGGTCACTGCGTGAAGATCTTCTACAAGGATGCTTTCGCCAAGCACGGCGCGCTGTTCGACGAACTGGGCGTGAACGTGAACAACGGCATGGCCAACCTGTACGACAAGATCGCCACCCTGCCGCAATCCAAGCAGGACGAGATCAAGCGCGACCTGCACGCCTGCCACGAACACCGTCCGGAACTGGCGATGGTGGACTCCGCCAAGGGCATCACCAACTTCCATTCGCCGAACGACATCATCGTCGATGCGTCGATGCCGGCGATGATCCGCAACGGCGGCAAGATGTGGGGCGCCGACGGCCGCCTGAAGGACGTGAAGGCCGTGATGCCGGAATCGACCTTCGCCCGCATCTACCAGGAAATGATCAACTTCTGCAAATGGCATGGCAACTTCGATCCGAAGACCATGGGCACGGTGCCGAACGTTGGCCTGATGGCGCAGAAGGCCGAAGAGTACGGCTCGCACGACAAGACCTTTGAAATCTCCGAAGACGGCATCGCCAACATCGTCGATCTGGCGACCGGCGAAGTGCTGCTGAGCCAGAACGTGGAGCAAGGCGACATCTGGCGCATGTGCCAGGTCAAGGACGCCCCGATCCGCGACTGGGTGAAACTGGCCGTGACCCGTGCCCGCAACTCCGGCATGCCGGCGATCTTCTGGCTGGACCCGTACCGTCCGCACGAAAACGAGCTGATCAAGAAGGTGAAGCTGTACCTGAAGGATCACGACACCACCGGCCTGCACATCGAGTGCATGTCGCAGGTGCGCGCGATGCGCTACACGCTGGAACGCGTGATCCGCGGCCTGGACACCATCTCGGTAACCGGCAACATCCTGCGCGACTACCTGACCGACCTGTTCCCGATCATGGAACTGGGCACCTCGGCCAAGATGCTGTCCATCGTGCCGCTGATGGCCGGCGGCGGCATGTACGAAACCGGCGCCGGCGGCTCGGCACCGAAGCACGTACAGCAGCTGGTGGAAGAAAACCACCTGCGCTGGGATTCGCTGGGCGAGTTCCTGGCACTGGCGGTATCGCTGGAAGACCTGGGTCTGAAAACCGGCAACGGCAAGGCCAAGATCCTGGCCAAGACGCTGGACGCCGCCACCGGCAAGCTACTGGACAACAGCAAGGGTCCGTCGCCGAAAACCGGCGAGCTGGACAACCGCGGCAGCCAGTTCTACCTCGCCATGTACTGGGCGCAGGAACTGGCCGCGCAGAGCGAGGACGCCGCACTGGCAGCCCAGTTCGCGCCGCTGGCCAAGACGCTGAGCGAGAGCGAACAGCAGATCGTGGCCGAGCTGAAGGCGGTGCAGGGCAAGCCGGTGGACATCGGCGGCTACTACCTGGCCGATAGCGCGAAGTGCCAGGCGGTGATGCGCCCGAGCGCCACCTTCAACGCCGCGCTGGCGGCAGCGCGCGGCTAAGCCGCAAGCAAAGGCAGCGCGGCCAGACCGCGCTGCCAGCACCCGACAACGCCAGGGCCTAGCCCTGGCGTTTTTTCTTGCCGTTGATGAGCGCTTGCGGTCGATCATGTTCCACCAAGCACGTGCTCGGCTACAATCAGCGGCGTGGCACAGCAGCAAACACCGATACCGCTGCGGCCAACCTTGAGCTAACAATAACAAACGGCCACCCTCGGTCACGCAGGGGGCGACAGCTCAAGGCGGCAACGCGGATTGCCACGACACAGCTCAACACAGATGGAGTCCACAAAGGAGAGATATTGATGAGCGCATCCCATATCACGGTACCGGCCGACGGACAGAAAATCATCCCGGGCCAGCCGATTCCGAACCACCCGATCATCCCGTTCATCGAAGGCGACGGTATCGGCATCGACATCACCCCGGTGATGATCAAGGTGATCGATGCCGCGGTGGCCAAGGCCTACGGCGGCAGCAAGAAGATCCACTGGATGGAAGTCTACGCCGGCGAGAAGTCGACCCGCCTGTACGGCCCCGACGAGTGGCTGCCGAAGGAAACCTTCGACGCGCTGAAGGAGTACGCGGTATCGATCAAGGGCCCGATGACCACCCCGGTCGGCGGCGGCATCCGCTCGCTGAACGTGGCGCTGCGCCAGGAACTGGACCTGTACCAGTGCGTGCGCCCGGTGCAGTACTTCCAGGGCGTGCCCTCGCCGCTGAAGCACCCGGAACTGGTGAACATGGTGATCTTCCGCGAGAACACCGAGGACATCTACGCCGGCATCGAATGGGCGGCACAGTCCGAGGGCGCCAAGAAAATCATCAAGTTCCTGCAGGACGAGATGGGCGTGAAGAAGATGCGCTTCCCGGACAGCTCCGGCATCGGCATCAAGCCGGTATCCATCGAGGGCACCCAGCGCCTGGTGCGCGCCGCTATCCGCTACGCCGTGGACAACGACCGCCAGTCGGTGACCATCGTGCACAAGGGCAACATCATGAAGTTCACCGAAGGCCTGTTCCGTGATGTGGCTTACAAGCTGGCGCAGGACGAGTTCGGCGCCCAGCCGATCGATGGCGGCCCGTGGTGCCAGTTCAAGAACCCGAAAACCGGGCGCGACATCATCGTCAAGGACGCCATTGCCGATGCCTTCCTGCAGCAGATTCTGCTGCGCCCGGCCGAGTACGACGTGGTGGCCACGCTGAACCTGAACGGCGACTACATCTCCGACGCGCTGGCGGCGCAGGTGGGCGGCATCGGCATCGCGCCGGGCGCCAACATCTCCGATCAGTACGCCTGCTTCGAGGCCACCCATGGCACCGCACCGAAGTACGCCGGCCTCGACAAGGTGAACCCGGGCTCGCTGATCCTGTCCGCCGAGATGATGCTGCGCCACCTCGGCTGGAAGGAAGCCGCCGACCTGGTGATCAAGTCGATGGAGGCCGCCATTGCCGACAAGCAGGTGACCTACGACTTCGCCCGGCTGATGGACGGTGCCACCGAGGTGTCGTGCTCCGCCTTCGGTGACGCAATGATCGCGCGCATGTAAGCCTCGCCGCTCGTGCGACCCGGCCCGCCACGGCGGGCCTTTTGCGTTGCGGCCAACGTTGGCCGCAACGCTAGCGCCACTCGCCGGCCAGCGCGCGCACCGTGTCCAGCACCTGCTGCAACGGTGCGTCCGCACGCTTGCCGGTGCGCCACGCCATCATCACCTCCCACTCCCACAGCGGCAGGTCGCTGATCTGCAGCTTCACCAGCCGGCCGTCACGCAGGTCGCGCCGCACCGCCACCTCCGGCATGAAGGTAAGGAAGCCGTGCTCCATCGCCAGCTCGCGCGCCGCCACCGCCGGCTGCACCGCATGGATCGGACCGGCCACCCGCCGCGCGGCGCGGATCAGCGACAGCAGCTCGTCGCAGCCATCGCCCCAGTACTGCGGCGCCAGCCGCTCGTTGGCGATGTCGGCCAGCTGCAGGCTGCCGGCGCTGGCCAGCGGGTGACGGTTGTGCACCACCGCCACCATCGGCGAACGCCAGATACGCTCCATCTGGATGCCGGCCATCGGCGGGCAGCGCAGCACGAAGCCGACCTGCGCCTGCCCGGTCAGCAAGCGCTCCATGATCGCCGGCGAATGATCGGTGCTACAGCGGATCTCCAGCGCGGCATCGGCCAGCGCCAGCAGCACCGGCCCGAAGATCACCGACGACAGCGACGGCAGGCTGGCCAGCGTCAGCCGTGGCAGCGCCGGCTCGCGCTGCAGTGCCTCGCGTCCGCGTTGCAGCGCATCCAGTGCCTGCTGCGCCGCCGGCAGGAACGCCTCGCACGCCGGTGTCGGCAAGGCGCCGCGCCGGTGGCGGCGAAACAGCTGCGCACCGACCTCGGCCTCCAGCAGCGCCACGCGCTGGCTCACCTGCGGCTGCGACCAGCCGCGCCGCGCCGCCGCCTGGCTGAAACTGCCGCAGGCCACGATATCGAGCAGCAGTTGCAGATCATCCATCGCAATAGACATAAGTAATCCGGATAGCAAATATTGCAAGTTAATGGCTTCAATAATAACTGAAGCGCGCGGAAAATGCCGTTATCAACCCCGCAGAAAGCCTATCATGTCCAGCCCGGAACAAGCCCGCCGTTACGGCCGATGGTTCATCATGACCGACAACCTGCTGGTGGTGATGGGCTTCTTCATCGTCTTTCCGCTGATCAGCCTGCACTTTGTCGACCGGCTCGGCTGGGCCGCCACGCTGGTCGGGGTGGCGCTGGCCATCCGCCAGCTGCTGCAGCAGGGGCTGGGCCTGCTCGGCGGTACGCTGGCCGACCGCTACGGCGCCAAGCCGCTGATCGTCAGCGGCATGCTGCTGCGCGCCGCCGGCTTCGCGATGATGGCCAACGCCAGCTCGCCGTGGTGGCTGATCGCCTCCTGCGTGTTCTCCGGGCTGGGCGGCACGCTGTTCGATCCGCCGCGCTCGGCGCTGATCGTGAAGCTGACCCGCCCGCACGAGCGCAACCGCTTCTACACCCTGCTGATGATGCAGGACAGCGCCGGCGCGGTGATTGGCGCCCTGCTCGGCTCCTGGCTGCTGCACTACGACTTCTGGTGGGTCGGCATGAGCGGCTGTGCCATCTTCCTGCTGGCGGCACTGGTCAACGCGCAGCTGCTGCCGCCCTACCGCGTGGCCAGCAAACGCGCGCCGCCGTCGGCCGCAGCGCGCACCGTGCTGCACGATCGCGCCTATATGCGCTTCGTGCTGATCCTCAGCGGCTACTACGCGCTGGGGGTACAGATCATGCTGCTGGTACCGGTGACGCTGAAACAGCTGGCCGGCACCGCCGCCGCCGTCGGCTGGATGTACACGCTGGAAACGCTGCTGTCGCTGAGCCTGCTGTACCCGCTGGCACGGCTGGGTGAACGCTATCTGTCGCAGGAGGCGCGCATTCTGGCCGGCATCCTGCTGATGAGCAGCAGCCTGCTCTTGATGAGCCAGATCCAGTCCTGGCAGCCCGCCTTCGTCGTTTTGGGGCTGTTCTATCTCGGCACCATCATCACCGAGCCGCCACGCGAGGCGCGCATCGCCGGCTTCGCCAAGGCCGAGGCCCGCGCCAGCTATATGGGCATGAGCCGCATGGGGCTGGCGCTGGGCGGCGCCAGCGGCTATGTCGGCGGCGGCTGGCTGCTGGACATCGCACGCCAGTTGCAACAGCCCGGCTTGCCGTGGCTGGTGCTCAGCCTCGTCGGCTACCTGACCTGCCTGCTGCTGCACCGCCAGTTCCGTGCCGACCGCGGCGCAGAACGGCAGCGACGCTGGTGGCTGGCAGCACAACCCACGCACTGAGGCCGCACCATGCAAAAACCCCCGCCAGCACAGCTGGCGGGGGTTTTGCGTCAGACGCGGCTAAATCAGGCAGCCTGGATGTTCGACGCCTGGTTGCCTTTAGGGCCCTGGACGATGTCGAAAGATACACGCTGACCTTCGGTCAGGGTTTTGAAACCTTGCATATTGATCGCGGAGAAGTGCGCGAACAGGTCGTCACCACCACCATCAGGAGTGATGAAACCGAAACCTTTAGCGTCGTTAAACCATTTAACAATACCAGTTGCCATCTGTAACTATCCTTACATGCATAATGAAAACAGGCTGCAGCAGCCTGACAATTCGAGCCTACAAGCATGCAAAGGACAACCTTATGCAAACTGGTAAGCCAACTTACAGTTCGTTTTTACGCCAGCCGTACTAAGACGTCAAGCGACAAGCACAATACCATGCGTTACTCTTGAAAAAAAAGCACCGCGAACCAAACTTCAAGCAAGCATGAATTAGTAGAAAGCCCACATGTCTACGCAGTATCAGGATGACACGACGCTCAAGGCGTCCCGCAGCAAGACGGCCCCGCCCCCCCTGTACAAGGTCTTGCTGCTGAACGACGACTTTACCCCGATGGATTTTGTGGTCGCCGTGTTGCAGCAGTTTTTTTACATGGACGAGACCAAGGCAACACGCGTCATGTTGCAGGTACATACAGAAGGCAAAGGCGTTTGCGGTGTTTATACTAAAGATGTCGCCGCGACCAAAGTTGAACAAGTTTCGCAGCACGCACGGGCGCACCAGCAACCGCTGCAGTGTGTCATGGAGGAAAACTGATGATTGCCCAAGAACTGGAAGTAAGCCTGCACATGGCATTTATGGAGGCACGGCGCAAGCGGCATGAACTCATCAGCGTTGAGCATCTGCTGCTGGCGATGACAGACAATCCGTCTGCTGCCGAAGTGTTGCGCGCATGCGGCGCCAATATCGAACAGCTGAAGAAACAGCTGGGCGATTTCATCGACGAACACACCCCGATCGTCCCGGGTGACAACGAAGTGGAAACCCAGCCCACGCTCGGCTTCCAGCGCGTGATCCAGCGCGCCATCCTGCACGTGCAGTCCTCCGGCAAGAAAGAAGTCACCGGCGCCAACATCCTGGTGGCGATCTTCGGCGAAAAGGACTCCCATGCCGTGTACTACCTGCACCAGCAGGGAACCTCGCGCCTGGATGTGGTCAACTTCATCTCGCACGGCATCACCAAGCAAAGCCCGAAAGCCAGCGGAGCTGGCAGCAGCGAGCACAGCGAAAACAATGATGCCGACCAGGAAGAAGCCGCGGCCAACCCTGGCCGGGCGCTGGAGAGCTATACCCAGAACCTGAACCAGCTGGCCCGTGACGGCAAGATCGACCCGCTGATCGGCCGTGCCAGTGAAGTCGAGCGCGTGATCCAGATCCTGTGCCGCCGCCGCAAGAACAACCCGTTGCTGGTCGGCGAGGCCGGAGTCGGCAAGACCGCCATCGCCGAAGGTCTGGCGCGACGCATCGTCGGTGGCGACGTACCGGAAGTACTGGCCACGGCAACCGTCTACTCGCTGGACATGGGCGCCCTGCTCGCCGGCACCAAGTATCGCGGCGACTTCGAACAACGACTGAAGCAGGTGATCAAGCAGCTGTCGGAAGACAAGGGCGCGATCCTGTTCATTGACGAGATCCACACCCTGATCGGTGCCGGCTCCGCCTCCGGCGGCACGCTGGACGCGTCCAACCTGCTGAAGCCGGCGCTGTCCAACGGCAGCCTGCGCTGCATCGGCGCCACCACCTACACCGAGTTCCGCGGTATCTTCGAGAAGGACAGCGCGCTGTCGCGCCGCTTCCAGAAGATCGACGTGGTGGAACCTACGGTGGAACAGACCGTGGAAATCCTCAAGGGGCTGAAGAGCCGCTTCGAAGAGCACCACGGCGTGAAGTACACCGTATCGGCGCTGACGACCGCCGCCGAGCTGTCCGCACGCTACATCAACGACCGTCATCTGCCGGACAAGGCGATCGACGTGATCGACGAAGCCGGCGCCGCGCAGAAGATCCTGCCGAAGTCGCGCCAGAAAAAGGTGATCAACAAGTCCGAGATCGAGGAAATCATCGCCAAGATCGCGCGCATTCCTCCGAAGACCATCTCCAGCGATGACCGCAACGTGCTGAAGAACCTCGAC